>NZ_CP118157.1:2727557-3030619 GCF_032878875.1 Microbacterium sp. AB
CTCCTCGCCGCCGCCGACGTCTCCGAGCGGGTCCGTCGCCGCCCCCGCCCGATGCTCGACCTCCTCATCCAGGCGCTGGAGAAGGTGAGGCCGCTCGCCGCGGACCGGGACATCCGCCTCGTCGTCCAGCACGACAGCCACTCGCGGGTGCCCGTGTACGTCGACGGCCAGAAGATCGTCCATGCGCTGCAGGAGATCGCGTCCAACGCCGTGAAGTTCAGCCCCGATCACAGCGCGGTGCGCATCACCGTGTCGTCGTCGAAGACGCTGTCGCGGATCACGGTGGTCGACGAGGGCCCCGGCATGACGCGCGCCGAGGCGAACCGCGTGTTCGAGCGCTTCTACCGCACCCAGTACGCCCGTGACAACGCCGTCCAGGGCTTCGGCCTCGGCCTCGCCGTCGCCGAGGCGCAGATCAAGGCCCACGGCGGGCACATCCGGATCACCAGCGAGCCGGGCCGAGGCACGTCGTTCACGGTCGAGGTCCCGCATGCGCTCCCGGACGTCCCCCCGGGCGAGGCGAGCGGGGCGGGTCCCGCCGCCGGGCCCGGGTCGGGAGAGCGGACGCCCCTGACGGGACCCGCGAGCAGAGGCCCTCGGGGAGCCGTGCGGACGTGACCGCGGCGTGAGCCGGAACGGTCGGCCCGGGGCGGCGGATCAGCCGGCGCTCGCCAGCGCGATCGTCAGCGTGTCGACGGCAGTCTGCTTGGAGTACTCGTCCGACGTGGGAGTCGTCTGCACGAGGAACTCGTATCGCAGCTGCACGGTCAGCTCGGTCGCGCTCTCGGACACGGCACCGATCGAGAAGGTCTGCGAGTAGCTGTACGGCGACAGCACGAGGTATCCGGGCGCCTCGGTCGACGCGTCGGCCTGATCGGCGAGGGCGTCGCCCGCGTCCGGCACGACCGTCATGCTCACCCGCTGGAGATAGACGCCCTGCCCGTCGTCGGGCGTGATCGTCGTCGAGAGCGAGAGGCTGACCGGCTTGACCGCGGCGGGGGTCCACCTGTCCATCGTGAGATCGGACCAGTACGTGACCGTGGCCGTGACCGCGCCGGCCTGGAGCTCCCTCTCCGCGCTGCCCGTCGCGAGGTCGTTGACGACGGGCTCAGGGGACTCCGACACGGCCGGAGCGGTCGCGGCGTCTCCGAAGGTGCGACCGGGGCTCGGTGCCGCGGACGCCGTCGCCTCGGGCGTCGCCACGGTCTCATCGAGCCACGGCGGCGAGCCGCACCCGGTGGCCGTCGCGGCGAGCGCAGCGACGAGCGCCGCGCCGGCGACCCTCGTCGTCACGCGCATGACCGGGCGTCCTCCCTCCCCCGCCCGTCAGTCTAGCCACGGCGCGCTCGTCTCCCCATGGCACCTCACGGTGGGAGGGCGCCGCGCCCGCCGTCCCCGTCCGGGTGCTTCCCGCCGGCGGGGGGGGCGGACGGAGCCGCCCGGATGCCGTCAGCCGCCGACCTCGTCCGCTCCCCGGCGGTTTCGGGTCTGCTCGGCACGCGCGGCGAGCAGGGCGTCGTCGGGATAGCCGACCTCGCCGAGCGTGAGGCCGCGCGCTGCGAGGACGGCGAAGGCGCTCGTGCGTTCGAGCGCGTCGCGGATGGCCCGCAGGACTTCGGCCGTGAGCTTCCCCTCCCCCACGGCGACGCACGCGCCGACGAGGGCGCGCACCATCGAATGGCAGAACGCATCGGCGCGGACGTTCGCGACGAGGACGCCCTGCGCGTCACGATGCCAGTCGAACTCGAGCAGCGTGCGGATGGTCGTGGCCTCCGCGCGCGGCTTGCAGTACGCGGCGAAGTCCCACAGCCCGACGAGCCCGCGGGCGGCCTCGTCCATGGCGTCGGCATCGAGGGCGGCGTGGACGGTCGTCGTGCGGTGGCGCTCCAGGGGGTCGTATCCTGCGACGTCGTCGGCGATGCGGTACTCGTACCGGCGCCAGGTGGCCGAGAAACGCGCGTCGAAGCCCTCGGGGGCCGTCGACGCGCGCGTGACGGTCACGTCCGGGTACTGGCCGAGCACCCCTCGGAGGCGTCGCGCGATCGGCGACGCGGGGTCGTCCGGCTCGGGAGCGCCGCGACGCCGCTGCGTCATCCGCTCCCACGACGACTCGTCGAGGTCGGCGTGCGCGACCTGCCCGCGGGCGTGCACCCCGGCATCCGTGCGCCCCGCGACGACGAGCTGCACGGGCCCGCCCGCGATCCGGGACAACGCCCCCTCGAGTGCGCCCTGCACCGTCCGGAGCCCCGGCTGGCGCGCCCATCCGCGGAAATGCGTCCCGTCGTAGGCGATGTCAAGCCGGATGCGCCGCATCCGTTCAGCCTATCCGGGCCGGCCCGGGACGCGTGCGCGGAGCTGCGCCGCGAGACGGCAGGACGCCTACAGCCGGCCGAGGGCGGCGACGACGACGCGGGCCGAGCGCTCGGCGGCGTCGTCGACGTGCGTGAGGAACTCCTCGCCGTCGGGCGCGCAGAGATCGCTGATGCCGCGGACCGACACGAAGCGGACGCCGTGGTTGAAGGCGACCTGGGCGATCGCCGCGGTCTCCATGTCGACGACCTGCAGCCGGGGGAACTCCTCCCTGAGACCATGCGCGATGCCGACCGTGACGAACTTCTCCCCGGAGCCGATGGCGCCCTCGCGCACGGGCACGCCCTCGACGGCGGATGACGTCAGCGCCGCGAACGCCGGGGCGTCGGGCGCGTAGGAGGCAGGCATCCCCGGGACCTGGCCGGCGACGTACCCGAAGGCACGGGCGTCGGCCTCGACGTTGACGTGCTCCGTGCCGACGAACACCTCGCCCACCCGGACGTCGGCGCCGAGCCCGCCGGCGGATCCGGCCGACACGAGCAGCACGTCGTCGCCGTAACGGTGCAGGGCACCGACCGCGGCATCCGCCGCATTGACCATCCCCACGCCCGACGTCACGAGCACGAACGTGTGGCCGTCGGCGACGACACCGCGATGGACGGCCCGCGCGACGGCGAGAGGCTCGCTCGTCTCGGCCGCGAGGTCGATGAAGGGCTGAGCCTCCTCATCCATCGCGACCTGGACGACGACCGTCGTCATGCCCGCGGTTCCGCGCCCGGCGCGAACACCGCGTTCCACTCGTCCCGCTTCGCCAGGAACGCCCGAGCGGCCTCCTGCGCCCCGGCGAGCGTGTGGTTCGCGCCCCAGCCGCACTGCACCTCGTTGGCCGCGGGCACCGCGTCGGCGCCGAGGATGTCGGTCAGCGTCGCCTCGACGAGGCCGAGCACCTCGTCGTACGCGGGCTCTCCCTGCAGGATCAGGTAGAAGCCGGTCTGGCAGCCCATCGGCGAGAAGTCGATGACGCGATCGGAGTGGTTGCGGCTCTTCTCCGCGAAGAGGTGCTCGAGCGAGTGGACGGTCGGCATCTCGAGGTGTCCGACGTTCGGCTGGGCGAACCGCACGTCGTACTTGACGATCACGTCGCCGGCGGGCAGCTGCTTGCGATCGGCCAGTCGCACGTACGGCGCGGCGACGATCCGGTGGTCGAGGTTGAACGACTCGACGTTCATACGGGGCGCATCAGTCACCCTCCGAGCCTACGCGTGTCGGGCGTGGGCCGACACCGTGCGGGCGTCCGATGACGGCCGCGTTGGTCCGGCGGGAATCCAGGTGCGCCGCGAGGATGCGTCGGGCGCGCGCCTTCTCGCCGGTGGGAGGGATTCTCGCCGGGATGGCGGCGCTTCCGCACCGATGAAGGCGGCGGTGACGGGGAGTCCGGATGACCGTGGCCGCGGACGACGAAGCGCCCCGGACCGGATGGTCGCGGGGCGCTTCGAGGAGAGCGCGGCCTACTTGGCCTCGGGCTCCTCGTCCGAGGCAGCGGCCTCGTCCGAAGCGGCCTCGTCCGAAGCAACGGCCTCGTCGGAAGCAGCGGCCTCGGCCGGAGCGGCCTCGGCGGTCTCGTCCGAGGCGGTCTCCTCGACGGGAGCGTCCTCGACGACCTCCGGCTCGGCCGGAGTCTCCTCGGCCGGCGCGGCGTCGGCCTTGGCGGACTTCTTCGCCTTGGGCGTGACGGGCTCGAGGACGAGCTCGATCACGGCCATGGGGGCGTTGTCGCCCTTGCGGTTGCCGACCTTCGTGATGCGGGTGTAGCCGCCCTCGCGGTCCGCGACCAGCGGCGCGATCTCGGTGAACAGGATGTGCACGACTTCCTTGTCACCGATGACGGAGAGGACGCTGCGGCGGGCGTGCAGGTCGCCGCGCTTCGCCTTCGTGATGAGACGCTCGGCCAGCGGACGCAGGCGCTTGGCCTTCGTCTCGGTGGTCTTGATCGACTTGTGCGTGAACAGAGCCGCCGCGAGGTTCGCGAGAATCAGACGCTCGTGGGCGGGGCCTCCGCCGAGGCGGGCACCCTTCGTGGGCTTAGGCATTTCTTCGTTACTCCAGTATCAGGACAGGAAGTCGGATCAGAGGGACTCTTCGTCGTAGCCGCTGTAGAAGCCGGTGCCGTCGAAACCGGGCACCGAGTCCTTCAGCGACAGGCCGAGCGAGACGAGCTTGTCGCGCACCTCGTCGACCGACTTCTGGCCGAAGTTGCGGATGTTCATGAGCTGCGTCTCCGAGAGGGCGACGAGCTCGCTGACCGTGTTGATCCCCTCGCGCTTGAGGCAGTTGTACGAGCGGACCGACAGATCGAGGTCCTCGATCGGCATCGACAGCTCGTTGGAGAGGACGGTCTCGACGGGCGCGGGGCCGATCTCGATGCCCTCCGCCTCGACGTTCAGCTCGCGGGCGAGGCCGAAGAGCTCGACGAGCGTGCGGCCGGCCGAGGCGACGGCGTCGCGCGGGGCGATCGACGCCTTGGTCTCGACGTCGAGGACGAGCTTGTCGAAGTCGGTGCGCTCGCCCGCACGGGTGGCGTCGACACGGTAGCTGACCTTGAACACGGGCGAGTAGATCGAGTCGATCGGGATCTGACCGGCCTCGGCGTACTCGTTGCGGTTCTGCACCGCCGAGACGTAGCCGCGTCCCCGCTCGATCGTCAGCTCGAGCTCGAACTTCGCGTCCGAGTTGAGGGTCGCGATGACGAGCTCGGGGTTGAGGATCTCGACTCCGGCCGGCGCCGAGATGTCCGCCGCGGTGACCTCGCCGGCGCCCGTCTTGCGCAGGTAGGCCGTGATCGGCTCGTCGCGCTCGCTCGAGACGACGAGGCGCTTGATGTTGAGGATGATCTCGGTGACATCCTCCTTCACACCGGGGATGGTGCTGAACTCGTGCAGCACGCCGTCGATGCGGATGCTCGTGACGGCCGCGCCGGGGATCGACGACAGGAGGCTGCGACGCAGCGCGTTGCCGATCGTGTAGCCGAAGCCGGGCTCCAGAGGCTCGATCACGAACCGGCTGCGGAACTCCGAGATCTTCTCCTCGGTGAGGGTCGGACGCTGTGCGATGAGCACTATGTGTTCCTTTCGATCACGTGCCCGCTATATGACACGTGCGGTGGATGAGGTCTTGAGTTGTTCTCGGGGCCCGGCACCGGCCGGGCGGTCATGAACGGCGAATGCGCCGGGGTGCTCTTCACGAGCACCCCGGCGGACACGGTTCTCAGACGCGACGGCGCTTCGGCGGACGGCAGCCGTTGTGCGCCTGGGGCGTCACGTCCTGGATCGACCCGACCTCGAGGCCTGCGGCCTGAAGCGAGCGGATCGCGGTCTCGCGACCCGACCCCGGGCCCTTGACGAAGACGTCGACCTTCTTCACGCCGTGCTCCTGCGCCTGGCGGGCAGCAGACTCCGCGGCGAGGCCGGCGGCGAACGGCGTCGACTTGCGCGAGCCCTTGAAGCCCACGCCCCCCGACGAGGCCCAGCTGATGACGGCGCCGGCCGGGTCGGTGATCGAGACGATCGTGTTGTTGAACGTCGACTTGATGTGGGCCTGGCCCAGCGCGATGTTCTTCTTTTCCTTGCGACGCGGCTTGCGCGCAGCGGTCTTGGGTGCAGCCATGGTTTTCTCCTAAACCTCTCCGCGCGACCTAGCGGGCCTTCTTCTTGCCGGCGACGGTGCGCTTGGGACCCTTGCGCGTGCGCGCATTGGTCTTCGTGCGCTGCCCGCGGACCGGGAGGCCACGACGGTGGCGGATGCCCTCGTAGGAGCCGATCTCGACCTTGCGGCGGATGTCGGCGGCCACCTCGCGGCGGAGGTCGCCCTCCACCTTGTAGTTGCCCTCGATGTGGTCGCGAAGGACGATGAGCTGGTCGTCGCTGAGGTCCTTCACGCGGGTCTCGGGGCTGATGCCCGTCGCGACGAGGATCTCGTTCGAGCGGGTACGGCCAACGCCGTAGATGTACGTGAGTGCGATCACCACGCGCTTGTCGCGCGGGATGTCGACGCCGGCAAGACGTGCCATGCGGTTCTCCTGGATTTCTGTGGAGGTGTGGAGCAGGATCGGTGCCCGGGCCTCCGCCCCGAGGTGTCCCCCGCGATGCGGGTTCTGATCCTGCCGTGATTCAGTTGTCGGTCTCTACGAGCCCTGAGGCGTCTCAGCCCTGGCGCTGCTTGTGGCGCGGGTTGCTCTTGCAGATGACCATGACGCGGCCGTGCCGGCGGATCACCTTGCAGTGGTCGCAGATCGGCTTGACGCTGGGGTTGACCTTCATGATGCTTCCTGTTCGCTGTCTTCGTTCCGGCGGCGGCGTTCCCGACGCGCGCCGGACGTTACTTCTCGACCGGTCAGCGGTAGCGGTAGACGATGCGGCCGCGCGTGAGGTCGTAGGGGCTCAGCTCCACGACGACACGGTCCTCCGGGATGATGCGGATGTAGTTCTGCCGCATCTTTCCGGAGATCGTTGCGAGCACCTTGTGCCCTGCAGGCTTGTCGAGCTCGACGCGGAACATCGCGTTCGGCAGCGCCTCGACAATCGTGCCCTCGGACTCGATGACACCGTCCTTCTTGGCCATAGCCTCGCTCACGCTTGAGCAGACCGGTCGGTCTGCGGTGGATGGATGATGGTGCCGGATGGCCGTCGCGACGACACGCCGAGATGGGGCGCACAGCACCAAAGATCTATGTTAGGTCACGCCGGGCGTGTCGGCAAACCCGGCGTGTCGTCCGGACGGGCGCCGAGCCGCTCTGCGGGACGGTCGTGCGTCACTCGGTGAGGAGCGGTGCGAGGTCGGTCTCGGGGTCCCACGTGATGCTCAGGAACTCGCCGTTGACGACGACGGTCGGCGTCGAGATGCCCGACGCGCCGGTCTGGATCGGCGTCTCCGGGGTCATCTGGGCGACGTAGTCCATGTAGTCGCCGTCGGCGATGCAGCTCGCTGCGCCGGCCGCGCCGGCCTGCTCCGCATAGGAGATGAGCTCGTCGTCCGACAGCCCCTCCGTGCTCTCGGCGGGCTGGTTGTCGTAGAGCAGGTCGACGAACGGGTAGAACGCGTCGGAGTCCGCCTCCGCGACGCAGTACGCCGCGCTCGCGGATCGCGTGGAGTACTGCGTCCCCTGCGAGGTGTTGTCGAGGATCGAGATCGGATGGATCTCGAGGGTCACGTCCCCGGACGACACCCGCTCGCTCACGTACTCGCTGTACGTCGCCCAGTACTGCCCGCAATAGGGGCACATGAAGTCGACGTACTCCTCGATGACGTTGGGGCCGTCGCCCACGACGATCGCACCGGTCTCCTCGTTGACGACGCCCGCGGCGGGCGCGTCGGCCGGAGCCGTGGCGGCGCCGTTCATCCATACGACCAGGCCTCCGAGCGCGACCACGGCCACGACCACGACGGCCGAGATCACGATCGCGAACCAGTTGGTCTTCTTGCCGGCCGATGCCATCATCACGTTCGATCTTCTCCGTCGTGCAGAGAGCGGTGGAGGACCGCTCAGTCCAGGGGCTGGGGCGTGACGCCGAAGGCGGCGAGAGCGGACGCTCCGCCGTCGGGCGCGGTGAGAACCCAGATGCCGCCATCATGCACGGCGACGCTGTGCTCCCAGTGTGAGCCGTCGGTGCGGTCGACCGTGCTGATCGTCCAGTCGTCGTCCTCGACGAGCACCTCGTCCGACCCCGCCGTCGTCATCGGCTCGATGCACACCGCGAGGCCGGGGCGCACCTCGACGCCGGGGTCGGGCGTGCGGTAGTTGAAGATCGACGGCGGCTCGTGCATCCGGCGCCCGATTCCGTGGCCGACGTAGTCGCGCAGGATGCCCGCGGGCCTCCCGGTCCATGACAGGGGGTTCGCCTCGATGTGCCCCTGCACGGCGGCGCCGACCTCGCCGAGACGCTTCGCCGACGCGAGCGCGGCGATGCCCGCCCACATCGATCCCTCCGTCACGCGCGAGAGCTCCTCGCGTCGCGCGACGACCTCCGGACGCGCGTCGTCCGGGACGACGATCGTGATCGCCGAGTCGCCGTTCCAGCCGTCCTTCGTCTCGGCGCCGCTGTCGATCGAGACGATGTCGCCCGCCTGGACGACCCGCTCCCCCGGGATCCCGTGCACGACCTGGTCGTTGACCGAGATGCAGGTCGTGTGCCGGTAGCCGCGGACGAGCTGGAAGTTCGAGCGCGCGCCGCGCGCGGCGATGACCGCGTTCGCCGCGGCGTCGAGCTCGAGCGTCGTGACGCCGGGCCGGATGATCCGGCGCACCTCGTCGAGCGAGGCGGCGGTGATGAGACCGGGATCGACCATCGCCCGCAGCTGGGCTGCGCTCTTGTAGAGCGAGCGGCGGAACACGCTAGGCCGCGACGCGCACGAGGCCACGGGCCTCGAGAGCCGCGAAGATGCGTTCGGTGATCTCGTCGAGCGTGCCGACGCCGTCGATGCGGTCGACGATGCCGCGCGCGCCGTACACGTCGATGATGGGCGCCGTCTCCGACTCGTAGATGTCGAGGCGGTTCGAGATGGCCTCCTCGGTGTCGTCGCTGCGCCCCTGCTCGGCGGCGCGCTTCGCGATGCGGGCGATGCTCTCCCGGCGCGGGACGTCGAGCAGGACGACCGCGTCGAGGCCCTCGCCGCGGGCGCCGAGGAAGGCGTCGAGATGGTCGACCTGGACGGTGTTGCGCGGGTACCCGTCGAGGAGGAAGCCCGCGGCGGCGTCGTCCTGCGACAGACGGTCGCGCACGATCTCGCTCGTCACCTCGTCGGGGACCAGGTCGCCGGCGTCGAGGATGGCCGTGACCTTGCGCCCGAGCTCGGTGCCGTCCTTGATGTTCGCGCGGAAGATGTCGCCCGTCGAGACGACGGGGACGCCGAAGGCCTCCGCGACGAGCACGCCCTGGGTGCCCTTGCCGGAGCCCTGGGGGCCGACGATGAGGAGACGGGTGGCGGTCATCGGAGGAGTCCTTCGTAGTGGCGCTGCTGCAGCTGCGCGTCGATCTGCTTCACGGTCTCGAGTCCGACGCCGACGATGATGAGGATCGACGCGCCGCCGAACGGGAAGTTCTGGTTCGCGCCGACCGTCGCCAGGGCGATGAGCGGGATGAGCGCGATCAGGCCGAGATAGATCGAGCCCGGAAGCGTGATGCGCGTGAGCACGTAGTCGAGGTACTCGGCCGTCGGGCGCCCCGCGCGGATGCCGGGGATGAAGCCGCCGTACTTCTTCATGTTGTCGGCGACCTCCTCCGGGTTGAACGTGATCGCGACGTAGAAGTACGTGAAGCCGATGATGAGGAGGAAGTACACCAGCATGTAGAGCGGGTGATCGCCCGTCGTCAGGTAGTTGTTGATCCAGTTGACCCAGCCCGGCAGGTTGCCGTCGGCGTCCGGGGTCGAGTTGAACTGCGCGATGAGCGACGGGATGTACAGCAGCGACGACGCGAAGATGACCGGCACGACGCCCGCCATGTTGACCTTGATCGGGATGTACGTGTTCGTGCCGCCGTAGGTGCGCCGTCCGACCATCCGCTTCGCGTACTGCACCGGGATCCGGCGCTGCGACTGCTCGACGAAGACCACGGCCGCGACGACGACGATGCCGACCGCGAGGACGAGGAGGAAGATCTCGGGGCCGCGCGCCTCCCAGATCGACCACATGGCGCCGGGGAAGGTCGCGGCGATCGACGTGAAGATGAGCAGCGACATCCCGTTGCCGATGCCGCGCTCGGTGACGAGCTCGGCGAACCACATGATGAGGCCCGTGCCCGCCGTCATCGTGATGATGAGGAGCAGCTGCGCCCACCAGACGTCGTTCGTGAGGAGCGAGGTGCACTCGGGGATGCCGGTCACGCCGAACAGCTGGCCGCTGCGCGCGACGGTGACGAGCGTGGTCGACTGCAGCAGCGCGAGCGCGATCGTGAGGTAGCGCGTGTACTGCGTGAGCCGCGCCTGACCCGCCTGGCCCTCCTTGTGGAGGGTCTCGAAGTGCGGGATGACCACGCGCAGCAGCTGCGTGATGATCGTCGCCGTGATGTACGGCATGACGCCGAGGGCGAAGATCGAGAGCTGGAGCAGCGCGCCGCCGGAGAAGAGGTTCACCAGGGACAGCAGGCCCTGCGCGCCCGAGGTCTGATCGATGCAACTCTGGACGTTCGGGAAGTTCACGAACGGCGACGGCACGTGCGCGCCGAGGCGGTAGAGGGCGATGATCCCGAGCGTGAAGCCGATCTTCCGCCGCAGATCCGGCGTGCGGATGATCCGCGCGATAGCGCTGAACAAGGAAGAGCCTCCCGGTGAAATGGAGCGGTGCACGGATGAAGGAAGGCGCACCACACTCCAGAGTAACGGAAAGGGCCGGAAGCTCTCGCCTCCGGCCCTCTCGCGCGGTGCTACTTGATGCTGCCGCCGGCGGCGACGATCTTCTGCTCTGCGGAGCCGGAGACCTTGTCCACCGACACCGTGAGCGCCACGGTCACGTCGCCGTTCCCGAGCACCTTGACCTTCTCGTTCTTGCGAACGGCGCCCTTCGCGACGAGGTCCGCGACGGTCACGTCGCCGCCCTCGGGATAGAGCTCCGCGAGCTTGTCCAGGTTCACGACCTGGTACTCGACGCGGAACGGGTTCTTGAAGCCGCGGAGCTTCGGGGTGCGCATGTGCAGCGGCATCTGGCCGCCCTCGAAGCCGACGCGCACGGTGTTGCGGGCCCTCGTGCCCTTCGTGCCGCGACCGGCCGTCTTGCCCTTCGAGCCCTCGCCGCGGCCCTTGCGGGTCTTCGCGGTGTTGGCCCCCGGGACGGGACGGAGGTGGTGGGCCTTCAGCACGCCGGGGCGCTGCTCGTCGTTCTCAGCCATCAGTCGATCTCCTCAACGTTCACGAGGTGAGCGACGGTCCGGACGTAGCCGCGCGTCTGCGCGTCGTCGGGACGGACGACCGAGTCGCCGATCCGCTTGAGACCGAGGCTGCGCAGCGTGTCACGCTGGTTCTGCTTCTCGCTCACCTTGGACTTGATCTGCGTCACCTTCAGACGCGCAGCCATCAGGCACCTGCCTTTGCGCTCGCGGTGGCCTCGGCCTCCGCGCGCACGAGACGCGGCGGGGCGACCTGGTCGAAGTCGAGGCCGCGGCGCGCGGCGACCGCACGGGGCTCCTCGAGCTGCTTCAGGGCCGCGACGGTCGCGTGCACGATGTTGATCGTGTTCGACGAGCCGAGCGACTTCGACAGCACGTCGTGGATGCCGGCGCACTCGAGCACCGCGCGAACCGGACCGCCGGCGATGACGCCGGTACCGGCCGCCGCGGGGCGGAGCAGGACGACGCCCGCAGCGGCCTCACCCTGCACGGGGTGCGGGATGCTGCTGCCGGTGCGGGGGACGCGGAAGAAGTTGCGCTTCGCGTCCTCGACGCCCTTGGAGATGGCCAGCGGCACCTCGCGGGCCTTGCCGTAGCCGACGCCGACCACGCCGTTGCCGTCGCCGACGACCACGAGGGCGGTGAAGCTGAAGCGACGACCGCCCTTGACGACCTTCGACACGCGGTTGATGGTGACGACGCGCTCCAGGAACTGGTTGTCGCTTCCGCGACCGTTGCGGTCGCGGCTGTTGCCCCGATCGCGACCGCCGCGGCGAGGCTCGCGCTCACGGCGCTCCTCGGTCTGCTCGGGCGCTGCCGGAGCGGCTTCGGTGGTCACTTCGGTCTCCTTGATCTCACTCACAGGTTCAGGCCTCCCTCACGGGCGCCATCCGCGATCGCGGCGACACGACCCGCATAGCGGTTGCCTCCGCGGTCGAACACGACGTCGCTGATGCCGGCTGCCTTCGCGCGCTCCGCGACGAGCTCGCCGACCCTGCGGGCCTTGGCGGTCTTGTCGCCCTCGAGCGAACGGAGGTCGGTCTCGAGCGTCGACGCGCTGAAGAGCGTGAGGCCCTTGCTGTCGTCGACGAGCTGCACGAACACGTGCCGTGCGGAGCGGGTGACGACGAGACGGGGACGCGCCTCGGAGCCCACGACCTTCTTGCGAAGGCGAGTGTGGCGTCGCGAACGCGCGACGGACTTCGACTTCACAGCCATGATTACTTACCAGCCTTTCCGGCCTTGCGCCGCACGACCTCGCCGGCGTAGCGCACACCCTTGCCCTTGTACGGCTCGGGCTTGCGGATCTTGCGGATGTTCGCGGCCACCTCGCCGACGGCCTGCTTGTCGATGCCGCTGACGGTCACCTTGTTGTTGCCCTCGACCGTGAAGGTGATGCCCGCGGGGGGCTCGACCAGGACGGGGTGGGAGAAGCCCAGGGCGAACTCGACGGAGGAGCCCTTCTGCGCGACGCGGTAGCCGGTGCCGACGACCTCGAGGCCCTTCGTGTACCCCTGGGTCACGCCGACGATGTTGTTGGCGATGAGGGTGCGGGTGAGGCCGTGCAGCGCACGCGACTCACGCTCGTCGTCGGGACGGGTGACGAGAACCTGGTTCTCCTCGACCTCGACCGCGATGGGGGCGGCGACCGTGAGGGCGAGCTCGCCCTTCGGGCCCTTGACCGCGACGTTCGACCCGTCGACCGTCACGGAGACGCCGGCGGGGATGTCAATGGGAAGACGTCCAATACGCGACATGGGTGATCACCACACGTAGGCGAGAACTTCTCCGCCCACGCCCTTCTGCTCGGCCTGGCGGTCGGTGAGGAGACCGCTGGAGGTGGAAAGGATGGCGACGCCGAGACCGCCCAGCACGCGAGGGAGCTCGCTGGACTTCGCGTACACGCGAAGGCCGGGCTTCGAGACGCGCTTGATCCCTGCGATCGAGCGCTCACGGTTCGGGCCGTACTTGAGGGTCAGCGTGAGGGTCTTGCCGACGCGCGCGTCGGACTCCTCCCACGAGCCGATGTACCCCTCCTGCTTGAGGATGTCGGCGATGTGCGTCTTGAGCTTGCTCGACGGCAGTGACACGGAGTCGTGATGCGCCGAGTTCGCGTTGCGCAGACGGGTCAGCAGATCTGCGACCGGGTCTGTCATGGTCATATGAGATGTCCTTTGTTCATGAGGTTTCGGCTGCCGTTACACGACAGACGACCTTCGATGACGTGCCGATGTTCGGCTGCCATGCGCGTCGCCCCCGCGGTGCATACCCCGGGGGCGACGCGCATGAGCAAACGCCCTAGTGTATCAGGCCTGGTCGTTACGTCCCACGAAGGGGAAGTTGAGGTGGCGCAGGAGGGCGCGTCCCTCGTCGTCCGTCTTCGCGGTGGTGACGATCGTGATGTCGAAGCCGCGGACGCGGTCGATCTTGTCCTGGTCGATCTCGTGGAAGATCGACTGCTCGGTGATGCCGAACGTGTAGTTGCCGTTCCCGTCGAACTGCGTGGTCGACAGTCCGCGGAAGTCGCGGATGCGGGGCAGGGCCAGCGAGATGAGCCGGTCGAGGAACTCCCACGCGCGGTCGCCGCGGAGGGTGACGTGCGCGCCGATGGCCTGTCCCTCGCGCAGCTTGAACTGCGCGATCGACTTCTTCGCCTTCGTGACGAGCGGCTTCTGGCCGGTGATGGCGGTGAGGTCTGCGACCGCGCCATCGATGACCTTGCTGTCGCGAGCGGCCTCTCCCACACCCGTGTTCACGACGACCTTGACGAGACCGGGAACCTGCATCGGGTTCGCGTATCCGAACTCCTCCTGCAGCTTCTCGCGGATCTCCGTGCGGTAGACCTGCTTGAGGCGCGGCTGGATTTTGCCAGTCTGCGCCGCGGTGTCCGTGCTCATACTCAGATGTCCTTACCCGACTTCTTCGCGTAGCGAACGCGAACGGTCTTCTTGACGCCGTCCTTGACCCGCTCCTCGAGACGGAAGCCGACGCGGGTCGGCTTCTTGGTCTCGGGATCGACGAGTGCGACGTTGGACACGTGGATCGGGGCCTCGAGGGTCTCGATGCCGCCGGTCTTCGTGCCGCGCTGCGTCTGGCCGACGCGGTTGTGCTTCGTGATGTAGTTGACGCCCTCGACGACGACGCGGTTGCCGCCGTCGATGACCTGCAGCACCTTGCCCTGCTTGCCGCGGTCTCCACCGCGCTCGGCAGTGGCGCCGCTGATCACCTGGACGAGGTCGCCCTTCTTGATCTTCGCCATGAGTTACAGCACCTCCGGGGCGAGCGAGACGATCTTCATGAACTTGCGATCGCGCAGCTCACGGCCGACCGGTCCGAAGATGCGGGTGCCGCGGGGCTCCCCGTCGTTCTTCAGGATGACGGCGGCGTTCTCGTCGAACTTGATGTACGAGCCGTCTGCACGGCGCGTCTCCTTGACGGTACGGACGACGACGGCCTTGACCACGTCGCCCTTCTTCACGTTGCCGCCGGGGATCGCGTCCTTGACGGTGGCGACGATGGTGTCACCGACGCCCGCGTACCGACGGTTCGAGCCGCCGAGCACGCGGATGGTGAGCAGCTCCTTGGCGCCGGTGTTGTCGGCCACCTTGAGGCGGGATTCGTTCTGAATCACTTCTTACTCCTTGGTTCCCAGCGAGCCCCGGGAGGCTTACTTGGCCTTCTCGAGGATCTCGACCAGGCGCCAGCGCTTCGTGGCGCTGAGCGGGCGGGTCTCGTTGATGACCACGAGGTCGCCGATGCCGGCGGTGTTCTGCTCGTCGTGCGCCTTGAGCTTCTTCGTGCGGCGGATGACCTTGCCGTAGAGGGGGTGCTTCACGCGGTCCTCCACCTCGACGACGATGGTCTTGTCCATCTTGTCGCTCACGACGTAGCCGCGGACCGACTTGCGGTACCCGCGCTCGGCGGGCGCCTCGGTCTTGTTCTCGGTGGCCATCACTCAGCCTCTCCCTCGGCGACGGGCGTCTCCGCCTTCTTCGCCTTGCTCTTCTTGGCCTTGGTCTCGACCGGGGCGGGCGTGGCACGGATGCCGAGCTCGCGCTCACGGATCACGGTGTAGAGACGGGCGATGTCGCGCTTGACGGCGCGGATGCGGCCGTGGCTCTCCAGCTGGCCGGTGGCCGACTGGAAGCGCAGGTTGAACAGCTCTTCCTTGGCCTTGCGCAGCTCCTCGACGAGGCGCTGGTCTTCGAACGTGTCGAGCTCCTTGGGGGCGAGCTCCTTGGTGCCGATCGCCATTACGCGTCGCCCTCCTCGCGCTTGATGATGCGTGCCTTGAGCGGCAGCTTGTGGATTGCCCGGGTCAGCGCTTCACGAGCGAGCTGCTCGTCCACGCCCGAGACCTCGAAGAGGACGCGACCCGGCTTGACGTTCGCGACCCACCACTCGGGCGAGCCCTTGCCGGAGCCCATGCGGGTCTCGGCCGGCTTCTTCGTGAGCGGACGGTCGGGGTAGATGTTGATCCACACCTTCCCGCCGCGCTTGATGTGACGCGTCATGGCGATACGAGCGGACTCGATCTGACGGTTCGTCACATAGGCGGGCGTGAGCGCCTGGATGCCGTACTCGCCGAAGGAGACCTTGGTGCCGCCGGTGGCCTGGCCATCGCGCTTGGGGTGGTGCTGCTTTCGGTACTTGACCTTGCGGGGGATGAGCATTACGCCGACGCTCCTTCCGCGACCGGAGCGGCCTCGTCGTTGCGACGCGGGCCGCGGCGGCCGCCACGGTCGCGCGATGCGGGCTTACGCGAAGCCTCTTCACGCGCGAGTTCCTTGTTGGTGAGGTCGCCCTTGTAGATCCAGACCTTCACGCCGATGCGGCCGAACGTGGTCTTCGCCTCGTAGAAGCCGTAGTCGATGTTCGCGCGCAGCGTGTGCAGCGGCACACGGCCCTCGCGGTAGAACTCCGACCGGCTCATCTCCGCGCCGCCGAGGCGGCCCGAGACCTGGATGCGGACGCCCTTGGCGCCGGCGCGCTGCGCGCCCTGCAGTCCCTTGCGCATGGCGCGGCGGAAGGCCACGCGGGCGCTGAGCTGCTCGGCGACGCCCTGCGCGACGAGCTGAGCGTCGGCCTCGGGGTTCTTGACCTCGAGGATGTTCAGCTGGATCTGCTTGCCGCTGAGCTTCTCGAGCTCGCTGCGGATGCGCTCGGCCTCCGCACCGCGACGGCCGATGACGATGCCCGGGCGTGCGGTGTGGATGTCGACGCGCACACGGTCGCGGGTGCGCTCGATCTCGATGCTGCTCACGCCGGCGCGGTCGAGCGACGTCGTGAGGAGCTTGCGGATCCGGATGTCCTCGGCCACGTAGTCGGCGTAGCGCTGACCCGGCTTCGTCGAATCCGAGAACCAGCGCGAGACGTGGTCCGTGGTGATGCCGAGGCGGAAGCCGTACGGGTTTACCTTCTGTCCCATTACTTGCTCGCCTTCTTCTTGCCCGCCGTCGCCGCATCGGCGACGTCCGGCGTGGAGAGCACGACCGTGATGTGGCTCGTGCGCTTCTTGATCTGGAACGCGCGGCCCTGGGCACGAGGCTGGAAGCGCTTGAGCGTCGTCCCCTCGTCCACGAAGGCGTTCTTCACGTACAGGTCCTGCTCGTTCAGGTACTCACCGGCATTGCCGGCCTTGACCTGCGCGTTGGCGACGGCCGACTCGACGAGCTTGTAGATCGGCTCCGAGGCCGACTGCTGTGCGAACTTCAGGATGGCGAGTGCCTCCTGAGCCTGCTTGCCCTTGATGAGAGCGACGACACGACGAGCCTTCTGAGGGGTCACGCGGATGTGTCGCACGCGGGCGATGGACTCCACCATTTCTCTCTCCTCTCGGTCGCCTTAGCGGCGACGGCCCTTCTTGTCGTCCTTCACATGGCCGCGGAAGGTGCGGGTGGGCGCGAACTCGCCCAGCTTGTGTCCGACCATGGACTCGGTCACGAACACGGGGATGTGCTTGCGACCGTCGTGCACGGCGATGGTGTGTCCCAGCATGGCGGGGATGATCATCGAACGGCGTGACCAGGTCTTGATGACGTTCTTGGTTCCGGCTTCGTTCTGCGAGACGACCTTGCGAAGCAGGTGCTCGTCGACGAAGGGGCCCTTCTTCAGACTGCGTGGCATCTTCTTGACTCCTACTTGCGCTTCTTGCCGGCGTTACGACGACGAACGATGAGCTTGTCGCTTTCCTTGTTCGCGTGACGGGTGCGACCCTCAGGCTGACCCCACGGCGTGACGGGGTTGCGACCACCGGAGGTCTTGCCCTCACCACCGCCGTGCGGGTGGTCGACCGGGTTCATGGCGACACCGCGGACGGTCGGGCGGACGCCCTGCCACCGCTTGCGGCCTGCCTTGCCCCAGTTGATGTTCGACTGCTCGGCGTTGCCGACCTCGCCGATCGTCGCGCGGCAGCGCACGTCGACGTTGCGGACCTCGCCCGAGGGCAGACGGAGCTGCGCGTAGGGGCCGTCCTTCGCGACGAGGCGCACGGAGGCGCCCGCCGAACGGGCCAGCTTCGCGCCGCCGCCGGGGCGGAGCTCGATCGCGTGCAGGACGGTGCCCGTGGGGATGTTGCGCAGCGGCAGGTTGTTGCCGGGCTTGATGTCGGCGCCGGCGCCGGACTCGACGATGTCGCCCTGGCGCAGCTTCTCGGGCGCGAGGATGTAGCGCTTCTCGCCGTCGAAGTAGTGCAGCAGCGCGATGCGGGCCGTGCGATTGGGGTCGTACTCGATGTGAGCGACCTTCGCGTTGATCCCGTCCTTGTCGTTGCGACGGAAGTCGATCACGCGGTACTGGCGCTTGTGACCGCCGCCGATGTGACGCGTCGTGATGCGTCCCTGGTTGTTACGGCCGCCCGTCTTGGCGAGCGGACGGAGCAGCGACTTCTCGGGCGTCGAACGCGTGATCTCCGCGAAGTCGGCCACCGACGAGCCGCGTCGACCCGGGGTCGTGGGCTTGTAGTTGCGAATAGCCATTTCTCTCTATTCCTTCCCGGCGCCTCAGGCGACAGCCGTGAAGATGTCGATGGTGCCCGACTTGAGCGTCACGATCGCGCGCTTGGTGTCCTTGCGCTTGCCCGTGCCGAAGCGGGTGCGGCGGGACTTGCCGACGCGGTTGATCGTGTTCACCGAGGCGACCTTCACGTCGAAGATCTTCTCGATCGCGAGCTTGATCTCGGTCTTGTTCGACCGGGGGTCCACGATGAACGTGTACTTGCCCTCGTCGATCAGGCCGTAGCTCTTCTCGGAGACGACGGGCGAGATGATGATGTCTCGCGGGTCCTTGTTGAGAACGGTCATGCCGAGACCTCCTGGGTGGCGCCGGTCTTCAGCGCGATGAACGCGTTGATCGCGGCCTTCGTGAACACGACGTCGTCGGACGTGACCACGTCGTAGGCGTTGAGCTGGTCCGCGGCCAGGACGTGGATGCCCTGGAGGTTGCGGACGCTCAGCCAGGCGAACTCCTCGGCGCGGTCGAGCACGACGAGGACCTTCTTCGACGGGGCGACCTGCGCGATGAACGACGCGGCGGCCCTCGTCGAGGGCTTCTCGACGCCGAAGGACTCGACGACGTGCAGGCGTCCGCCGCGGAAGCGGTCGCTGAGCAGCCCTGCGAGGGCTGCCGCGATCATCTTCTTCGGGGTGCGCTGCGAGTAGTCGCGCGGCTTCGGGCCGTGGACGATGCCACCGCCGGTCATGTGCGGCGCACGGATCGAGCCCTGTCGGGCGTTGCCCGTGCCCTTCTGCTTGAAGGGCTTGCGGCCTGCGCCGGAGACCTCGCCGCGACGCTTGGTCGAGTGGGTGCCCTGGCGAGCCGCCGCGAGCTGCGCGACGACGACCTGGTGGATCAGCGGGATGTTCGTCTTGACGTCGAACACCGAGGCGGGAAGCTCGACCGAGCCGGTCTTCTTCCCATCGGTGCCGAGGACGTCGAGAGCGAGAGTCGAGTCAGCCATCTGCCTCAGGCCCCCTTCACAGCGTTGCGGACGAAGACGATCCGGCCGCGCGCACCGGGGACGGCGCCCTTGACGAGCAGCAGGCCCTTCTCGGCGTCGACGGCGTGGACCGTGAGGTTGAGGACGGTCACGCGCTCGCCGCCCATACGGCCGGCCATGCGCATGCCCTTGAAGACGCGGCTCGGGGTCGACGACGCGCCGATCGAGCCGGGCTTGCGGTGGTTGCGGTGCGCACCGTGCGAGGCGGAGACGCCCTTGAAGTTGTGGCGCTTCATGACGCCCGCGGTGCCCTTGCCCTTGCTGGTGCCGACGACGTCGACCAGCTGCCCGGCCTCGAACGTGCCCTCAGCGGTGAGCTCCTGGCCCAGGCTGTAGTCGGCGGCGTCCGCGGTGCGGATCTCGGTGAGGTGACGACGCGGCGTCACACCCGCGGCCTCGAAGTGGGCCGTGAGGGGCTTGTTCACCTTGCGGGGGTCGACCTGCCCGTAGCCGATCTGCACGGCGCTGTAGCCGTCCTTCTCGGCCGTGCGGATCTGGGTGACCACGTTCGGGGCGAGCTCGATCACCGTGACGGGGATGAGCTTGCCGTTCTCGTTCCAGACCTGCGTCATGCCCAGCTTGGTGCCGAGCAGGCCCTTCGAAACCTTGTTGTTGATGTCAGCCATGTCGGACCTCAGAGCTTGATCTCGATGTTGACGTCAGCGGGGAGGTCCAGGCGCATGAGCGAGTCGACGGCCTTGGGGGTCGGGTCGACGATGTCGATGAGGCGCTTGTGGGTGCGCATCTCGAAGTGCTCGCGGCTGTCCTTGTACTTGTGCGGCGAACGGATGACCGCCACGACGTTCTTCTCCGTCGGGAGGGGCACCGGGCCGACGACCTGCGCACCCGCGCGGGTCACGGTGTCGACGATCTTGCGTGCCGACGAGTCGATGACCTCATGGTCGTACGACTTCAGGCGAATGCGGATCTTCTGTCCCGCCATTGTCTGTCTCTCTTTCCGCGTCGTACCTCACGGGCATTGGACGCACTGCGGCGCTCTCGCGCCTCCGGCACATCGAGGCCGTCCGAGGACGGCGCATGCTGCACCACTGTTCTGCTGTCAATCGGGCATCCGGGACACCCGCCAGCCGCACTCCTCCCCGGGAGGGAAGGGGGGTTGTCGTGTTCTGCTGCCCGCGGCCTAGATCTCTGCGTCGCAAGACGCCGTCTATGCACTGCCTGGCAGTGATCCGAGATGCACGCGGAAGCACGCACCGGCATGTGGAACCTGTCTATTCTGCCATCGCCCGGACGCTTCTCGCAACCCGGGCGTGTCGCGCCGCGGGCCCCGCGACGAGAAGGGCGGGCGAGGGGCCGAGGCGCCCCCGCCCGCCCGGCTGCCGGACGGCTCGGATCAGTACCAGCCGGTCGACTCGGAGTGGCTCCAGGCGCCGCAGGGCGTGCCGTAGGTCGACGCGATGTAGCCCAGGCCCCACGCGATCTGCGTCGCGGCGTTCGTCTCCCAGTCGGCGCCGGCGCTGGCCATCTTGCTGCCGGGGAGCGACTGCGGGATGCCGTAGGCGCCGCTGGAGGCGTTCATGGCCGTGTACGACCATCCCGACTCCCTGTTCCAGAGCGAGACGAGGCACGAGAACTGATCGTCGCCCCATCCGTACTGCTCGGACGCCATCGTGCGCGCGGTCGCCTGCGCGCCCTCGACGGTGTTGTCTCCGGCGGCGGCCTCGGCGGCCTCCGCCTCAGCGGCTTCTGCGGCGGCCTGCTCGGCCGCGGCCTGCTCGGCTGCCGCCTTCTCCGCTGCGGCCTTCTCCGCTGCGGCCTTCTCCGCCGCGGCCTTCTCCGCCGCGGCCTGCTCGGCAGCCTCGGTGTCGGCGCGCACGGCGTCGATCTCCTCCTCGACGTCGTCGACCACGCCCAGCACGGTGACCACGGGGAGCTTGTCTGAGGCGCTGAGCTCGTCGACGTACGCGCTCAGACGCGAGGTGTCGACGGAGGGATCGGCCTCGTCGACGGCGGCCTGCGCGTTCTCCCGCGCCTCGGTCGCGGCGGCGAGGGCGCCAGGGTCGGAGACGGCCGCGGTCACCTCGTCGGCCGAGCGCGGCACGGGGTTCGGCTCCGCTGCGGCCGCGGCGACGCTTCCGCCGGCCGCCGAGAGGCAGAGGGCGAAGGCGGCGCCCATCGCCCAGCGGCGGCGACGACGACGTTCTCTCTCCTGGCGCAGGAGCACGATGTGGTTCGGTCGGGGGAACGGAGTGAGCAGGGGCTCACCCGCTTCGATCTCACGGGGCATTCAGGGTCCTGTCTTGCTCGCCGGCGTCGGGTACGCCGGGCACAAGACGAAGACCCTGAACGGCGAGTCTGGACGGTCACTGCGCTCCGCCCCGGAGAACGATGAGTGCTCCATTCATACGCATCGAGTCATGTAACGGTTGTGTAACAGGAGATCGGCGTCCTGGCGCGGTTCGTGACCCGACGACGCCTGCCCCGCGCGGGGAAGCTTCGAGTCGCCTGAAAATCGGCCTCACGGCTCGCTTCGCGGGCGTCGTTCCTCCTCGGCGCGCACGAGGAAGCGGATGCGCAGTGCGGAGGACATGCGCACCGGACGGGTCTCAGGCCCCTCCGCGCACCGCGATCAGCGTCGCCCGGACCGCAGCGCCCGGCCCGGCAGAAGGCCGGTCCGCTCGGACTCCTCCATGACGGCGGCGCCGGCCACGAACACCCACGGGATGCCGGATGCCTGCTGACGGGGACGATCGAACGTGGCGCGGTCGCTCACCGTCGCGGCGTCGAAGACGACGAGGTCCGCGATCGCGCCGGGCCGGACCACTCCCCTGTCGCGCAGTCCGAGGCGAGCGGCGGGACGCGCCGAGAGGTGCACGACGGCGTCCTCGAGCGACAGCACCTCCTCCTCGCGCACATAGCGCGCGAGGTACCGGGGGAACGTGCCCCAGCCCCGGGGATGGGGCTTGGCGCCGACGAGGATCCCGTCGCTTCCTCCCGTGTGGCGCGGATGGCGCATCATCGTGCGCACGTTCGGCTCGTGACCGACGTGCTGCAGGATGCTCGTGCCAAGACGATCGGCGACGAGCAGGTCGAAGAACACCTCGGCGGCGGGCCGACCCTGCGCCGCCGCCAGTTGCGCCACGGTCGCCCCGACGCGGTCCGACAGCGCGTCGTCGCGCACCCCCGCGATCTCGATCGTCGACCAGTCGGCGACGACGCCGTGGCATCCGTCCGTCCCGACGACCTCGAGCTCGTGACGGATCCGCTCGCGCAGCCGCGGGTCGCGCAGTCGCGCGAGCGTCGTCTGCGGGCCGCCCTCGGCGGCCCAGCTCGGCAGCAGCGCCGACAACGTCGTCGCCCCCGCGAGGTACGGGTAGGTGTCGAGCGTGACGTCGACGCCGTCGGCGATCGCCGCGTCGACGAGCGCGACGAGCTCCGGCGCACGATCCCGGTTCACGTCGAAGTTCATCGTGGCGTGCGTGAGGTGCAGCGCGCATCCCGAGCGCCGGGCGATCTCGATCATCTCGGCGTAGCCGTCGAGGGCGCCCTCCCCGTACGAACGCTGATGCGGCGCGAAGTACCCGCCGTGCCGTGCCACCGGCTCGCACAGCGCCACGAGCTCGTCCGTCGAGGCGAACATCCCCGGCACGTAACTCAGGCCCGCGCTCATCCCGAAAGCGCCGTCCTCGAGGCCGCGCTCCACCTCGCGACCCATCCGGACGATCTCGTCCTCCGTCGCCGTGCGCCGCTCGGCGCCCACGACGTTCGTCCGTACCGTGCCCTGCGGCACGAGGTACGCGACGTTCGTCGGCGAGCCGTGCGCGTCCACGGCGTCGAGGTACTCCCCGACCGTGCGCCAGGCGAAGTCGACGCCGTCGGGCACGCCGTTCCAGCCGGCGATCTGCTCGCGCATGATCGCCATCGTCTCGTCGGTCGTCGGCGCGTACGACAGCCCGTCCTGTCCGAGGACCTCGGTCGTGACGCCCTGGGCGACCTTCGCGAGATGGACGGGATCGCTCAGCACCGCGAGATCGGAGTGCGCGTGCATGTCGACGAAGCCCGGCGCGACGACGCGCCCGTCGGCGTCGACGACGCGCGCTCCGGCGGGGGCCGCGACCTCGCCGACCTCGACCACGCGCCCCTCGCGCACGAGCACGTCGCCATGGGCCGACGGCCGTCCCGTGCCGTCGACGATCCGCGCTCCGCGGATGACGGTGCCCGCCGTCATCCGCCCCGCCCTGTGCGAGGGAGGGGGCGGGCTCCGCGCCCGGCGGCCCGGACGCCGCCGCCGGCGAGCGCGGCTCTCCCGTGCGGGTGGGCGGTCATCCGAAGGCGGTCTCGACGAGCCCGATCACACGCGGCGAGGCGGAGTCGACGTCGTCGACGAGCGGCAGGGCGCCCCACTTGTCGAAGGTCGTGCAGGGGTGCGACAGCCCGAACCGGATGACGTCGCCCACCTGCACTCCGGCTTCCTCCGGCACGCGCACGAAGGTGTGCTGGTCGTTCATGGCCGTCGCCTCCGCGCCGTGCAGCGGCTCGACGTCCGCCGCCCCGAAGCGCCGCAGCGCCTGCGGCTCCGGCAGTCCCTCGTCGAAGGGGAGGTCGCGCTTCCCGGCGTCGACGAGGGCGAGCCCCGGCTCCGGGCGCGACACCACCGTCGCCCAGCCGTGGATCGCGGAGCGGAAGGAGCCCCCGCCCGCACGCGAGAGGGGCGCGATCCCCCGGTAGAAGCCGTCGTCGTGCGTGATGTACGCGCCCGATCGCAGCACGACGTCGATCGCGCGTCCGCGCACGCCGTCCGGATCCGCCCTGTCCGCCAGGACGTCGACCACGATGTCGAAGTACGCGCTGCCGCCCGCCGTGATGAGGGCTCGCCCCGCATCCGGATAGAGTCCCGCGCTCTCGAGCTCGTCGTGGAGGGACACGAGATCGCCCACATAGGAGCGCACGATGCGCAGCGACGCCTCGTCGCCCGCGTGTGCGAGCGCTCCCTCGTAGCCGGCCACGCCGGCCACGCGCAGCCGCGGCGACGCTCCGACGGCCGCCGCGACGCTCCGCGCCTCGGCGCGCGTGCGCGCCCCCGTGCGTCCGCCCGGCGCGCCGAGCTCGACGAGCACGCCCAGCCGCCCGATCCCCTTCGCGCCGGCCAGCGCGTCGTCCATGATCTCGACGGCGCGCAGGGAGTCGGCCCAGACGACGACCTCCGCGGCGTCGAGGCGAGGGGCGATCGCGCGCAGCGCGTCGGGCTGAACGAGGGCGTTCGCGAGCATGACCCTCGGCACTCCCCAGTCGAGCGCCATCGAGAGCTGCCAGGGGGTGGCGACCGTGATGCCCCACGCCCCCGCGTCGAGCTGCCGCTGCCAGAGCTCGCGGCTCATGGTGGTCTTGCCGTGAGGGGCCAGGCCCACGCCGTGCGCGCGCGTCCACCGCGCCATCGTGTCGATGTTGTGCCGCACCGCGGCGTCGCTGAGGGTGACGAGCGGCGTCGGGAACGTCGACAGCGCGGGCCGGCGCTCCCCCAGGGTCGCCACGTCCTCCGGACGAGCGGCGAGCGGGAGCGCCTTGCGTGTCGACATGCGGTGCCCTCCGACGGATCGTGTTGCAGATCACGCAATGCTCGTTGCGCCGCCTGCTCGTATCTGTCTAGCATGTGGTGCTGCTCGCAGGTCTCGACGACGCCGAGCTCGGCTTCCCCCGCGGGCGGGTCTTCCCGCTGCCCCGTCCGCCCCGAAGGAGAACCCATGACCGAACGTCTCGCCGTCCGCACCTCCGACGCCCCCGCTCCCGCCCACACCTTCTCGCAGGGCGTGCGCCGCGGGCCGTTCGTCCAGGTGTCGGGCCAGGGTCCCGTGGACCCCGCGACGAACGACTATCTCTTCCCCGGGGACGTCGCGGCCCAGACCGTCCGCACCCTGCAGAACGTCGAGGCGATCCTCGCCGCGGCCGGCGCGACGTTCGACGACGTCCTCATGCTGCGGGTGTACCTCACCGCCCGCGACGACTTCGCCGCCATGAACGACGCGTACGGCGAGTTCGTCTCCGCGCGCTGCGCCAGCGGCGTCCTCCCCGCCCGGACGACGGTCTTCACCGGGCTGCCGCGCGAGGAGATGCTCGTCGAGATCGACGCCCTCGCCGTCACGGGCTGAGACCCCTCGCCCACCGTGCCCGCCCCCGAAGGCCACGGGCGCACACGGACGACCCTGCCCCGAGCGCGCCGGGCGGCGTGCATGACGGAAGCCCCCGCCGTCTCCGGCGGGGGCTTCCTCTCGGGCTAGCGGTCGTTCCCGAGGCTCCCGTCGAGCTTGTCGCGCACCTCGTCGACCTTGCCGTCGACCGAGTCGGGGAGGACCTTCTTCGCGAAGTCGGCCGCACCGCCGAGCACCCTGTCGCTGACGTCCTCGGCCTGATCGCTCTTCAGCGCGTCGTCGACCTTGTCCTTGTTCTGCGCGTACAGACCCTTGCCCTTGTTCACCAGGTCTTCGAGACCCATGTCGCCCTCCCGGCTTGTCCACGGCGACCGTCGATCGGGTCGCACAGCGTTCATTCTGGCACCGGCGCCGACGGCCCGGAAGACGCGACGCCGCGTGTCAGGGAGCGGCGGGGAC
This sequence comes from Microbacterium sp. AB, assembly GCF_032878875.1. Lineage (NCBI taxonomy): Bacteria > Bacillati > Actinomycetota > Actinomycetes > Micrococcales > Microbacteriaceae > Microbacterium > Microbacterium betulae. Next base: position 2,753,306 of record NZ_CP118157.1, read on the forward strand.
GGCTCAGGACGCGGTGTCGCCGGGGAGCAGCGCGGCCTTGCCGGTCTTGAGCAGGATGACGAGATCGTTCATGACGCTCCAGTTCTCCACGTACGAGAGGTCGAGGCGCACGCTGTCGTCCCATGAGAGCGTCGAGCGTCCGGACACCTGCCACAGACCCGTGATGCCGGGCTTGACGAGGAAGCGCCGGTAGACGTGCGCGTCGTACTGTTCGACCTCGCGCTGGATGGGCGGACGCGGTCCGACGAGAGACATCGACCCGCCGAGGACGTTGAAGAGCTGGGGGAGCTCGTCGAGGCTGAACTTGCGCATGACGCGGCCGACCCTCGTCACGCGGGGGTCGTCCCTCATCTTGAACTGCACCTCGTTGCCCAGGTCCTGCTGGTCGATGAGGTCCTCGAGCAGCTTGTCGGCGCCCACGACCATCGAACGGAACTTGAGCATCCCGAACTCGCGTCCGTGCCGGCCGATGCGCGTCTGCCGGTAGATCACGGGGCCCGGCGAGGTGAGCTTCACGACGGCGGCGAGCACGAGCAGGAGCGGGCTCAGCAGAGTGACGATGAGGAGCGAGCCGAAGAGGTCCATCATGCGCTTCACGAACCGCTGGGCGGGCGAGAACCTCGGCGTCTCCACGTGCATGAGCGGAAGGCCCGCGACGGGACGCATGTGGATGCGCGGGCCGGCGATGTCCGTGATGCTCGGCGCGAGGACGAGGTGCTGCTTGCCGGCCTCCAGCGCCCACGACACCTGCTTGACCCGCTGCGGCCCGAGCTCGTCGGTGCTCGTGATGACGACGGTGTCGGCGCCGGTGACCTCGATGGCGCGCTCGACGGAGTTGACGCTTCCCAGGACGGGGATGTCCGTGCCGCCGAGGTCGCTCGTGACGCGCCCGGTGGGGATGCAGGCGCCCACGACGCTGTACCCGGTGCCCTTCGTGCGCTTGAGCTCACGGCCGAGGTGCGCGACGGAGCGCTCGGATCCGACGAGGAGCACCCGCGCGGAGTACTCCCCCGTCGCCCGTCGGCGCGCGAGCCAGCGGCGCCACAGCCAGCGCTCCAGGAACAGCGCGAGCACACCCGTCGGGAGCGCGATGAGCAGATAGCCGCGCGCGATCTCGATCTTCAGCAGGAACGCGGCGATCGCGATGATCCCGAACAGCATGAAGCTCGCGTCGAGGATCCGCTTGTACTCCGCCGCACCCGCTCCGATGACGCGGTCCGAGCGCGTGTCGTTCAGGGCGAGCGCCATGGTCCACAGCAGCACCACGACGACGGACAGCACGGTGTACGAGGTGAGGACGGGCCAGGCGGGGATCGGCATGGCCGTGGCGAGCGGGGTGTGCACTCCGAGCCAGCCGAGCTGGGTCCCGAAGACGACGGCGGCGATGACGACGAAGTCCGTGAGCAGCAGACGCCGGGCGAACCGCCTGCGCCAGTCGAATCGGGGCGGGGGCGTGCTCCCCACGACGGGGACCTTGCCGCTCGCCGTGCGCAGCACGGCCGGGAACGTGGTTCCGCCCGTGAGCGCCGAGGCGGTCGCCGCGGCGGCGGATTCCGCATCCGCGCCCCGCTGACCACGTCGTGTGATCTCAGTCGTCAAACGTCAGCCCTCGGCTCATCGTCGTTAGATGGTCTGAGGCAGTGTACCGTGCAGGATGTTGTCAGGCGGGTGTCGGCGCGCTGCCCGCGAACGACACCCGCGGTCAACCACACTCCGTGATGGCCCCCGTCGTGGCCTGCACCATGGGCGTCGACCGCAGCGCGAGCGGCCCGAAGTCGCCCTCGCCGGAGAACGTCGCGGTGACGGTCGCGAGCTCGCTCGGGGCGAGGTAGGTCTCGAACCACGCCACCGGGCGGTCGAGGTCGACGACGTCGTCGCGCTGCAGGGAGACCTGGCGTCCGTCGACCTCGACGGAGTCCACCGTCGTCCCGGGGGGGCCGTAGACGTACACCTGCGTTCGGAATTGCGACGAACCCCATGTGGCGCTCTTGACGTAGTCGGGCAGCGCGTCGGCCGATGCCTGGTCGAGGTCGAGGTGCAGCGTCGTCGTCACCGCGACCTGCGTGCTCGACTCGCTGCACGTCTCGACGACGTCGATGTTCGACTTCATGTAGTAGTCGATCTTCGACGCCGACTCGTCGCGGAAGAAGACGCCCACGGTCGTGGACTCCTCGTTGTCCTTCGGCAGGATGCCCGACACGCGCTCGGCCGCGATCTGGCTCTGGACCTCGTCGTGCGCGCTGTAGAAGAGGATGTTGCCGCCCTCGATGCCGTGCTGGACCGCCCACAGCATGGACTGGATGTCGAAGTCGCCCGTCGACACCTTCGCGAACACCTGCTCGGCGACGCTCGCGAAGAACTCGTCGACGACGTCGGGGTTCTCGTAGCTGTTCCAGCGGCCGTAGACGTCGCTCAGCAGCAGCTGCGCGGCGTTATCGCTCGTCATGACGTCGCCCGTGTCGAGCGTGATCGGACCCGTGGCCTCCAGGATGTAACCGAGCGCGACAGGGTCGATGCCCGCGACGCCGTCGATCGTGTCGTCGGCGATGTCGCGCTGCCAGAACGCCGACGTGATCGCGGCCATCGTGGGGAAGTCGGGGCGGCTCGCCGAGGTGTTGATGTGGTCGACGAGGTAGTTGTTGTAGAGGTCGAGCGCGCTCTGGTCGACGTCGACGTCGACGGGCACGCCCTCTTGGAAGTCCGCGCTGGACGCCTGGTTCGCGATCGCGAGGTTGCCCGCGTTCGCGTTCAGGAGCGTCTGCGAGGCGGCCGATCCGCCGAGGCCCACCGACTCGGCGTTGTTCTGGAACACGAGCAGGTAGTTGCGCTCGCCGTTGGCGCCGAGCAGCTCGGGCCCGTACTCGAAGGCGGGCGCGGCGAGCTGCATGACGGTGTCGACGAGGTTCACGCCCGTCTGCACGGGAGCGATGAGCGAGCCGGAGTCCTTCACGCCCTCGATGCCGTCCGCGATGCGCACGACGTCGTCGGTCGAGCCCTCGAGCAGCGGCAGGATGCGCGCGATGATCGACTCGTCGGTGTCCTTCGACATCTCCTCGAGCGCGGGCACGCCCACGTCGTTGCTCACGACGTCGAGCGCCTCGGCGGCGAGGCGCACGCCGCGCAGGTTGTCGCCCGCCCACGGGATGAACTCGGCCACGCGCCAGACGGGGTCGACCGCCACGCTCGCGGCGGCCGCGGCGTGCTCGCCGAGGATGGGCACCGACACCTCCAGGGTGCCGCCGTCCTGGATGTGGTTCACGACGCGCTGCGCCGACTCGAGCTCGCCCTTCACGATGAGGACACGCGCGCCGAGCCAGAGCCCGGCGACGACGAGCACGGCCACGCCGATGATCACGCCGAGGCGGATCCTCCGCCTGCGCGACGCCTTCCCCTCGCCGTCTCCGCCGTCCTTCGCGGGAGGCCGGGGCGGGTCGGACGGCGGCTGCGCGACGCCGGACGAGGGCGCGGCGCCGGACGGCGTCGTGTCGAGGCGCGTGGTCGCCGTCCGGTCGGCCGCAGGCCGCCCGGACGACACGTCCATCGCGATCGTGGGAGCGTCGGCGGTCCCCCCCGCGGACGCGGCCCCGGCGGGTCGGCGAGGATCGTCCCGCCGGCCGGCGAGGTCGATGCGCTCCGTCGCCGCCGCGTCGATCCCGGTCGCGTAGAACCCGGCGACGTCGGTCGACTCGTCGGCGCGGAGCTGCCGGGCGGCATCGGCCGCCCGCTGCGCTTCGCGCCGGGCTCGGCGACTCATGGGCGCGTCCGACGCACCGTCCTGCGAGTGGGGCATCCTCTTACCCTACGGAACCAACTGTGAGAAACCCGCGTTCCCGCCTCGGGACGCGCCACCCGATCGTCCTCCGGCGCGGCCTCGGGTGACGGCGACGAGGACGGATCGCCTCCGTCCGAGGCCTCGATGACGACGGGCGAATCGGTCAGCGACACCGTGACCCTCCCGTCTTCCGGCGTCACGCGGGAGACCTCTCCGCGCAGGGTCGTGACGATGACGTCCGTCGCCGAGGGGAACGTCGCCTTCCGCGTCCCCGACGTGCTCCACGCGACACGGACCACGTCGTCCCCCGCGCCGAACCGGTACGAGTGGGCTCCGCCCGCGAGGTCGTCGCGCCCCGCGGCGTCCCGCCCGCCGATCGCCTCGATGAGGAGCGTCTGCGCGAAGGCCGCGGGCTTGGGGCGCAGGGCGGACGCGCCGTCCTCGCGCTGCGAGAAGAGGCCGAAGTTCCCCTCGTGCAGGTCGTCGTCGGCGCTGTCGTTGACGAGGTCGTACCAGAAGACCCTGTCGGCCCCGCTGCCGAGGGCCGTCGTCTCGGCGCGCACGAGGTAGGCGGCCTGGTCCCAGAGCGACAGCCCCTCGCCGCGTTCGTCGCCCGTCGTCCATCCGAGCTCGGTGAGCCAGATCGGACGCGTCTCCCCCGTGATCTCCCTCATCCGCTCACGCGCGTCCGCGAGGTAGCCCGCGATCCGCTCCGGGGCGTCCCACGCGTTGTAGGGGTGGAAGCTCACGATGTCGGTGTCGTCGATGGCCCCGCCTCGCCACAGCTCCTCGAGCCAGTCGCCGTCGTACGTCGAGATCCCGCCCACGACGACGGGAAGGTCCGGGTCGATCGCGCGCACGCCCTCCGCCGCCGCCCGGACGAGCAGGGCGTAGCACCTCGCCTCCGCGCCGCACTCCCCCGAGTTGAAGCGCAGGCTGTCGAACTCGTTGAAGACCTCGAGCCCGATGACGTCGTAGCGGTTCGCCACGACGCCCGCGTACCGCCCGAACGCCTCCACGGCCTCCGGCGACGACGGCGTCCTGCCGTCGTCGTAGAGCGAGTTCTCGTAGTTGACGATGCCAAGCAGCCCGATCCCGTGCGAGGCCAGCACGTCGAACTGACGCGTGACCTCGTCGGGGAAGAGGTAGACGCCGGGCTCGTACTCGCTCGCGCTCCACGTGACGCTGTGCCGCGCGGCGCCGAATCCCACCGCCCGTATCGCGTCGGCCGCGCCGGTGTTCGAGTCCGCCAGGAGATGGGCCGCGATCCCGAACCGGCCGTCGGAGACGGGCCTCGCCCCCGCGAGGTCCACGACCGCGAGCGAGGCCGACGCCTCGGCGCCGTCCGCGTCGGTGACGGTGACGGTGAGATACCCCTGCGGGGCGCCGTCGAGAGCGACCGGCGTCACCCCGTCGCGGAGCGTCGCCGTGCCCTTCGCGACGGTCTCGCCGGCCCGCCGGACCCGCCACGTCGCGTCGCCCTCGGCCATCCGCACCGCCAGGACGGGGGCGGCCTCGGGCAGGATGAGCGTGTCGTTGACGATCCCGGTCCGCGACCGGACCCTCTCGAACGAGCCGTCGACGACGACGTCCGCGCCGCCGCCCTGGGGCGTCATCGAGATCTCGTCGATCGAGAGCCCCTCGACGGGGCCGAGCAGCCGGAGGCGGACGTCCGCGCGGGTCTGCCCGGGCTCCGCGGTGAACGTGCCGGTGACGGCCGCCCAGCCCGAGCTCAGCGCCGGGAAGCCGATGCGCGTGGAGTCGACCTCGAGAGCCGCGGCGACGTCCGCCGCGGACGCCGTGGCCGTGCGCGCGCTGAGCGAGACGCGGTAGGTCTCTCCGGGGACGACCTCCACCGTCGTGCTCAGCGCCGTCGTCGCGCGTTCGACGACCGGCGCGTCGATCGCGACCGACACGTCGCCGTCCCGCGCGTCCCCGACCTCGGGGCGGACGTCGGCGACGACGGTCTGCGAGGCGGTCCTCCACCCTTCGACCGCGCCGTCGACCGGCGCCGAGGCGGGGGCCGCGGCGTCCTGCGGGGATGCGCTCTCCTGCGCGGACGGGTCCTCCTCCGCCGACGGCGACGGGTCGTTCACCTGCGCCTCGCGGTCCGCCGGCGATGCCGCGAGCAGGCCCAGGGCGAGCGCGCCGACGACGAGGACGGCCGCGACGACGAGCACGCCCGCGTCGGCGGAGGGCCGCCGTCCCGCGCGTCCGCCGGTCACACGATGCCCTCCGGGTCCGCGCTCAGTCCTCGGTGCGCGCGGACGTCTCGGACGGGGACGGCGTGCCCGTCGGCGTCTCCGTCGGCTCCGGCTCGTCCGCGGGCGAGAAGTCGCCCTCGAGGAAGACGGCCTCGCCCGTGAGCGGCACCTCCACGACGCCGTCGGATGGCTCGATCGTCGTGACGGCTCCCGACAGGTCGGTCGCCGTGATCGGGCCCGATGCCTCGTAGGTGGCCGTCGCCTCGCCGTTCAGCGTCCACGCGACCCTCACGCCGTCCGCCGGCTCGCCGAACAGATACGAGTGGTTGCCGTCGCCGATGTCGTCCGTGGCCGCGGCCTCGCGCCCGGCGAGCTTGTCGATGAGCAGCGCCTGCGCGAACGCCGCGGGCTTGGGAGCGGCCGCGGCGACGCTCTGCCCCTCCTGATAGAACATGCCGAAGTTGCCCTCGTGGTTGTTGCCGTCGGGGCTGTCGTCGACGAGGTCGTACCAGTAGTACTTCTCGACGCCGTTGGCGAGGCTCACGGTCTCGGCCGCGACGAGGCTCTGCGCCTGGGCGTCGAGCGTGCGCGCCTGGCCGAGCTCGTTGCCCGTCGTCCAGCCGAGCTCCGTGATCCAGATGGGGATCGTCGAGCCCGCGATCGAGTTCATGTTGTTGTTCGCGTCGGAGATGGCCGCGGAGAGGTTCTCCGGCTGCTGGTAGTACGTGGGGTTGTAGGGGTGGAAGCTCATCGCGTCGGAGTTCGCGATGGCGCCGGTCTGCCACAGCTGCGCGAACCAGTCGCCGTCGTAGTTCGCGGTCGATCCGACGACGACGGGGATCGTGTCGTCGACGGCGGCCACGTGCGACTCGACCGACTGGATGAGCGGCAGGTAGCAGGACGGCGCCGTGCCGCATCCGCCCGTGTTGAAGCGCTCGTGGTTGAACTCGTTGAAGACCTCGAGCCCCACCACGTCGAAGCGCTCGGCGATGGCCGCCGCATAGGCGCCGTACGCGTCGAGCCCGGCCTGCGACGACGGCGGGTTGCCGTTGTCGTACAGCGGGTTGCCGTAGTTCACGATGCCGAGGAGGCCCACGCCGTGCGCGTGCATCTTGTCGAACTCGGTGGTGTAGTGCTCGCCGAACGCGTACACGCCGGGCGAGAGCTCGTTCTGCTCCCACAGGACGTCGTTGCGCGCCGAGCCGAAGCCGACGGACTGCAGGATGTCGGCGGCGTCGGCGTACCAGGTCTGGTCGACGTGCGTGATGGCGCCGATGCGCTCGTCGGGCGTGATGCGGGCGCCCTCGTAGTCGATGACGGCGACGGGCGTCGAGACGCTGCCGCCCGTCGCATCCGTGACGGCGACGGTGTAGTAGCCCTGGGTCACGCCCTCGAGGGGCACGGCCGAGACGCCGTCGCGCAGGGGCGCCGTGCCCTCCGCGGCGACCGAGCCGTCGGCGCGCGTGACCTGCCAGCTCGCGTCGCCCGCCGCCATCCTCACGCCGAGCACGGGGCTCTTCTCCCGCAGGACGAGCGCGTTGTTGACGATGCCCCAGTCGGAGGTGACCTCCTCGAACGACGGGTTCGGGAGGACGTTCTCGCCGCCCGCGGGGGCGAGCGAGACGTCGTCGACGCCGAGGCCGGACACCGGTCCCTCAAGCTGGACGGCGACGGTCGCCTCGGTCTGCCCGTCGGGGACGGTGTACTCCCCCGTCACCTCCTGCCACTGCGCGTCGAGCTCCGGAAGCTCGATCCGCGTCTCGCCGATGAGGATCGCGGCCGCCGCGGCCTCCGGGAGGGAGGCGAGCTGGCGCACCTGCGCCGAGAAGGCGTACGTCGTCCCGGCCTCGACGGGAACAGTCGCGCTGAGCGCCGCGACGGGGGCGTCGACGACCGGAGCGTCGATGTACGCGGCGGTCTCGCCGCTCGCGACGGCGCCCGTCTGGGCGGAGACGTCGGCGACCTGCGCCGCCGACGCGCCCTGCCATCCGTTCAGCTCGCCCTCGACGGGGACGGACACGGGGAGGTCGACGGGCTCCGGCGTCGGCGTGGGCGTCGGCGTGGGAGTGGGCGTCGCGGTCTCGCTCGGCGTGGGGGTGGGCGTCGTCTCCGTCGCCTCCGGCTGCTGGTTCAGGGCCACGGCGAGGGCGGCGCCGCCGCCGAGGATCGCCACGGCGCCCACGACGCTGGCGACGATGACGACGGTCTTCTTGTCCGGTTTACGGGCGAACATCGGCTGGTCCTTCCCCCGAGGGCGGTCGATGCCCCATCCTGTCATCCCCCGCCGACAACGCCGTGCACCTTCCCGGCCCGGCCTCCGATCGGGCGTCGGCGGCCCCTCCTAGGATTGACCGCATGCCGCACGAGACTCCGACCGTCGACGTGGTCGTGCCCGTCTACGGCGGCTGGGACCATGTCGAGCCCTGCCTGCGGGCGCTCGTCGCGCAGACCGTGGAGGCGAACGTCATCGTCGTCGACGACGCGTCGCCCGACGACACGCCCGATCGCATCGCGCGCGCCTTCCCCGAGCTGACGCTGCTGCGCAACGCGCGCAACCGCGGGTTCGCGCACACGTGCAACCGGGGCCTGGCGCACGGCGATGCGCCGTATGCGCTGCTCGTGAACAGCGACGTGATCGCCGAGCCGACGCTCGTCGCGCAGGTCGTCGACGCGTTCGAGGCCGGCGGTCCGCAGACCGGCAGCGTCGCGCCCCTGCTGCTGCGGCCGGATGGCCGGGTCGACTCGCTCGGGATCACCGCCGACGCGACCGCGGCGGGGTTCGTGCGGTTCCACGGCGCGGGCGTCGAGCGGGCGGACCCGGCGACGCCGGACCTCCTCGGCCCGTACGGCGCCGCCGCCGCGTACCGCAGGCGCGCGCTGGGCGAGGTGGGCCTGCTCGACGAGGGCATCTTCATGTACGGCGAGGAGCTCGACCTCGCCTTCCGCCTGCGGGCCGGCGGATGGGACGCCGTCGGGCTCGGCGTGCCGGGCGGTGTGCACATCGGCGGGGCGTCGGCCGGCGAGGGGTCGCCGCGCCAGCGGCACCTGGCGGGCTTCGGCCGCGGGTACCTCCTGCGGGCGTGGGGCGTCCTGCGTACGCGGCGCGCGCTCCGCGCGCTCGCCGTCGAGGCGATCGTGTGCCTGCGGCGGATCGTCCTGCACCGCGACGTGAAGTCGCTCACAGGACGCATCGCCGGCTGGCGCGCGGCCGCCCGCGAGGTGCGTCCCTCCTTCCCGCTGGATGCGACGGACGCCTCGATCGGCGTGCTCCGCTCGCTGAGGATGCGATCGGGATCGTACTGGGAGCGGCTCTGATGCCGCTCGCCCGGCGGCTGCTGAGCTTCTCGACGATCCCCGCGGCGTCGGCGCTCATCCCCTTCCTCATCCTGCCGATCCTGTCCCGTGCGGCCGGCGCCGAGGCATGGGTCGCGATCGCCGTCGGGCAGTCGGTCGGCGGATTCTTCGCGCTGGCGGTGAGCCTCGGTCTCAACGTCGTCGGCCCGACCCTCGTGAGCGTGGAGCCCGAGGCCGGCCGGCCGGAGCTCTTCGCGACCGGGACCCGCGCCCGCCTGGCCGTCGCGGTGCCGGGGGCCGCGCTCGCCGCCGCCGTCGCCGCGCTGCTCTCGCCGGGCGCCGAGGCCGCCGCCGCGGCCGTCATGGCGGTCGCCATCGCCTCCGGCGGGCTCTCGTCGAGCTGGTACCTCATCGGGCTCGGCCGCCCGCTGCCGCTCATCCTCTTCGAGCTCGTGCCTCGCGCCGCCGCGACGGCGCTCGGGGCCGCGGCGATCCTGCTCGGCGGCGACGTGATCTGGTATCCGTCCCTCCTGCTCCTCGCCGTCGTCGGGGGCGTCTTCGCATATGCCGCAACCGTCATGAAGCCGCTCGAGCTTCTCCGCAGCGGATGGCGCCGCTCCGCGGCCTTCGCCCGCAGGCACCTCTCGGCCGCCGCGACGGAGACCGTCAGCGGCGCCTACACGGCGCTCGCCGTCTCCCTCGTCTCCGCCGGGACGTCCGCCGCCCAGGCCGCGTCCTATGTCTCCGGCGACAAGCTCTTCCGGATGGGCCAGACCGTCGTGGGCGCCCAGGGCAACGCGCTGCAGGGCTGGGTCGTCGAGGAGGAACGGGCGCACGTCCTCCGCCGCGCCCGCACGGCCCTCCTGCTTCACGGCGGGCTCGGGCTGCTGGGCTTCGCCGCGTTCGCGCTGCTCGGCCCCTGGCTCACCTCGGCGCTCTTCGGGGAGGAGGTCGCGATGGAGCGGCCCACGGCCGTCCTCTTCGGCGTCGCCGTCCTCTGCATCTCGCTCACGACATCGATCGGCCGGCACTTCCTCGTCGCGCTCGGGAGGACGCGCGCGGTCTTCGTCAGCGTCGTCGCGGGCGCCGTCGTCGGCGTGCCGACGACGCTCGCCCTCGCGGCGTCGTCGGGCTCGGTCGGCGGCGCGACCGGGCTGGCCGCGGCGGAGGTCGTCGTCCTGCTCGTCCAGCTCGCGTACGCCGTCCCGGCGCTGCGCACGGCACGGAAGGCGGCCTGACGTGCGCGTGCTCGTGGTGGTGCTGAACTGGAACGGCGTCGACGACACGGAGGAATGCCTCGACGCGCTCGCCCGGCAGACGTACGCCGACGCCGACGTGCTCGTGATCGACAACGGCTCGGAGCCCGACGACGTGCGTCGGCTGCGCGCCCGGGCGGCGGACGGATCGTTCCGCCTGCGGCTGCAGCCGGAGAACCTCGGCTTCGCCGGCGGCGTCAACGCGGGCATCCGCCTCGCGCAGCACGACGGCTACGACGCCGTCGCGCTGCTCAACAACGACGCCCTCCCCGAGCCGGAGTGGCTCGCGTCGCTCGTGTCGGCGATCGAGGCCTCGGGCGCCTCGATCGCGACCGGGCTGCTCCTGCGGCGATCGGATGACCCGGAGGTCGCCGGCACGATCGACACGGCGGGCGACGGGCTCAGCGTCTGGGGCATGCCGTTCCCGCGGGGACGAGGGGATGCCCGAGCGGACGCCCCGGCTCGCGGCGCCGTCTTCTCGGCGAGCGGCGGGGCGTCGCTCTATCGCACGGCGCTGTTCGGCGAGATCGGCCTCTTCGACGAGACGTTCTTCGCGTACTTCGAGGATGTCGACGTCGGCTTCCGCGCGCGGCTCGCGGGCCACGAGATCGTGTACGACCCCGCGGCGGTCGCCCATCATCGCATCGGCGCGACGAGCGGGCGCATCCCCGGGTTCACCGTGCGTCAGACGTTCAAGAACCTGCCGGTGCTGCTCGTGAAGGACGTCCCGGCGGGTCTGCGCCGGAAGGTCTGTCCCCGGTTCGCCCTGCTGCTGACGATGATGCTCGCGAAGGCCGTCGTCGGCGGCACGGGAGCGCACGCGCTCGGGGGACTCGCCGCCGCCGTCCGGCTGACGCTCACGCATGCTCTGCCGGAGCGCCGCCGCATCCAGTCGTCGCGCGTCGCGACCGCCGCGGACGTCGACCGGATGCTGCAGCACGACCTGCCGCCCGAGCAGCACGGCATGCGGAGGCTGCTGGCGCCCTTCCGTCCGCTCGGTCACGCCGTCCGGCGACGCTGAGCGACGGCGCACGGCATCCGCGCGTCAGCGCCGCCCGCCGCCAGTGACAGTCCGTCTCTCGAGATTCATGAGTGCGGAAGTACCGCTCTCGCCGTTCAGAACCGCACTTCGGCACCAAAGACCGCCGCTCGCCATCCGTCATTGGTGCGGATGTCCGGGTATGACCCGGGAATGACCGCACTTGCGCACCACCTGAGCGCGGCGGACGCCGCGAGTCCCTGTGGATAACCTCCGACGCGCTTCACGGATGAGCGCCAGGGTAGGTCCCATGCGCACCCCACGCCCCGTCCCCGACAAGCTCGGCACCGTCTTCAGCATCGCGGAAGCGCGTGCCCACGGACTCTCCCGCAGCCGGATGCTGGCCGCCGATCTCGAGCGGCCGTTCCACGGCGTCAGAAAGCGGCGCGGCGTCGACGTCAACCCCGATCCCGCCGGTGTCGCGGGCCGCGAGCCCTTGCGAGAAGAGGTCGAACGCGTCGACGCGCTGCGGCGACTTCACGCCTACGCCACGGTGATGCCCGATCACGCATTCGCCGTCGGCCCGACAGCGGCGCTCCTCTGGGCCGCGCCGCTCCCGCTCGGGCACCACGACGTGCTGCACATCGGCGTCCTCCACCCGCGGACGCCGATCCGGCGCCCTGGCATCCGGGGCGTGCAGGTTCAGCCTCACCTCGCCTCGGTCGTCAGGGGCGAGACGTTCGCCGCCACAGACCCTGCCAGCACCTGGGCGTCGCTCGGCCCCCTCCTCGGCATGCCGGATCTCGTCGCGGTGGCCGACTTCTTCCTCCGGGTGCCACGCATCCCCGGCACCGCCCGGCTCGAACGCGCGCCGCTCGCCACACGTCAGGAGCTCGAGGACGCCCTCTCCGCAGGACGCAGACACGGCGCGGCCATGCTGCGGCAGGCGCTCGCCCTCGCCCGCACCGGCTCCGCGTCACGTCCCGAGAGCATCGTGCGGCTTCTCCTGATCGATGACGGTCTTCCCGAACCGGCCCTCGACAGCGACATCTTCGACCCGACGGGAGCCTTCGTCGCGTGCGGAGATCTCGTCTATCCGGAGTTCCGCGTGATCGTCGAGTACGAAGGCGACGGCCACCGCGAACGCAGGCAGTTCGAGCGCGACATCGAGCGCATCCAACGCCTCAGCGAGTGGGGATGGGCCGTCATCCGGCTGACGTCGCGGCACGTCTTCGCCACGCCCGACGAGTGCGTGAGACGCGTGCGCACCGCCCTGCGCCGTGCAGGGGCGCCGTTCGCGTGACCGCAGGGGCTCGTCGCAGCGTTCATCGCTGCGAAGGTGCTGCCATCCGGGCTCGGTACCGCACTTCGGCGCCGACGTACGCACCCCGCGCAAGCTCGCCGGTGCCACAGCGCGTGCACCGACCCTGGCAGCCCCCTCGACGCACCACGCCGTCGAGCGGCCCGCGCCGAGCCCGCTACAGCGTCGCGGCGCCGTCGCGGCCCCACTCGCCGCGGATGAAGGCCGCGGCGACCTCGCGGTCGAACGTCTCGCGCTCGCGGCGGATCGCGGCGCGGTACGGCGCCTGCGCGGCGAGGGCGGCGGCAGGGTCGGCGAGCACGAGGTCGACAGCGCGCTTCGCGTTCGCGACGACGTCGGGCAGCACGGCGACCTTGTGCTCCCACGGCAGCGGCACGTCGACGTCGTTGGCTCCCGCGCCGCGCCGCGCGACGAGCACGACCGAGCCCATGAGCGCCGCCTCGCGGGGCATCCGGTCCTTGCCCGGATGCGTGCCGAGGTCGAGGTAGACGAGGGACGTCCGCAGTGCCTCGGCGACCTCCTCGCCCGTCATCCCGCGCAGGGGCAGCAGCTCGACGCCCGGCCACCGTCGGGAGAACTCGGCCATGATGCGCGACGACTTCGCCGGGTTGTACGTGATGCGCGGCAGGCGCCCCTCCGTCGACACCGAGGACGGCGCCTCGAGCGGCGTGTAGTCGGAGAGGATGGTGCCGACGCGGCCGAGATGCGCGAGCACGTGGTTCCACGCGTAGTGCGACTGCACGAGGTGCCCGGCGCGCTGCAAGACCTCGTCCTCCCCCGTGACGACGCCGCGGAGCAGCCGCTTGGCGTGACGCGCCCACAGCAGGGGAGGTCGCGACATCCGCGTCCGTTCGATCGGCAGGGTCGTGCGCTCCGCGCGCTCGATGACGAAGCGGGGCGCGTAGTCGATCGACAGCCACCAGACGAACGGCGAGGCGTGGGTCAGCCGGCGAAGCAGCAGTGCCTGCGTCTCCGGTACCACGACGGCGTTGCCCGGCGCGTCGACGACGGCCGGCGCCTCGGGGGCGTCGTAGGGGGCGTACCGCGCGGCGCGCGGGGCGCCCTCCGTGCCCGGGACCGGCACGAGACGCGCGTCCTGCCCCTGACGTCGCAGCGAGTCGACGAGCTGATGCAGCGCTTCCGGCCCGCCCGTGGCGAGACCGCGCGGGTAGTAGACGTAGGTGGTCATGCGGCCTGACTGACGACGGCGGGCGGGGAATCGACCCTCTCATCCTGCCGCCTGCCGAGTCGTTCCGAGAACGCCACCGCCACGATGGCCCCGAAGAACGGCACGAGATGGTTGTCGCCGAGGAACGTCGTCGTGTCGAGCATCCCGTGCGTCAGCACCCACGAGACGCCCACGAAGACGACGAGGAGCTCGAGCGATCCGCGCGAGAGGAGCCTGTCGTCGCGGTGGCGCCAGATGCGGCGGAGCACCGCGACGATGGGGCCGAGCGAGAGCGCGACGGTGAGGAGCAGCGCGACGAGACCCGCGTCCGCCCACGCCTGCGAGAAGAGGTTGTGCGGCGGGAACAGCTGGAGCCCGCGTCCGGGGAACGTCATCCGCCATTCCTCGGCGATCGTGAGACGCCAGTTGCCGAAGCCGAGCCCCGTGAACCAGTGCTCCGGCACCTGCGCGAGGACGACGTCCCACAGCCGGCGGCGTTCGTCGAGGGTCCGGATGGTCTCGTCCAGCAGACGCGGGCGCACGGCCGCGATGAGGGCGATCCCGCCGACGGCGGCCGCGGCTCCGGCGACGCCCACGACGAGCGCGACGAGCGGCCTGCGCACCGCGACGAGGGCGAACACCGCCAGGAGCGGCAACGCCACCATCGCCACGATCGGGGTCTTCGACCCCGTGCCGAGCGTCGCGTCGAGGGAGACCGCCACGACGGCGAGGAAGAGCCAGAAGGTCCGCCGTCCCGGGCGCTGGAGCGCGGCCCAGGCATAGAGGCACGCGACGACGGCGAGGAAGAGCGACGCCGTGTTGGCGTTCAGGAACAGCCCCCCGGCCTTGAACACGTCGTTGACGTTCTCGGTGCTGCCGTCTGCAATGAGCTCGACGCCCGGCTCGGTGAGGATCCGCGCGATCGGCGAGGTGAGATACGCGTACTCGAGATCGGGGAAGAACCGGAAGAGGGACACGAGCAGCGCCTGCAGCAGCACGAACGGCGAAGCGATCCTGAGCGCGCTGACCAGCCCCTGCGGGGACTCTCGGATGGTCTCGCGCGCGATGAGGAAGACGGCGACGAGCGCCTCCGTGAGCAGCACCCCGTACGCGGCCGAGCCGAGCTTGTCGGCCCACAGCACCGAGACGGTCTGCCACACGGCGAGCACGATGAGCAGCCAGAGCCAGAGGTTGGCGCCGTCCCGACCGAACCTCCACGCCGCGCCGGGCAGCAGTGCGGCGATCGCGAGGAGGCCGAGGGAGGTGAACCCGAAGGGCCCGAAGAACTGCAGGACGCCGAGCACGAAGGCGACGCCGAGCAGCGTTCGCGCCGGCAGCCTGAAGGAGAGGAAGACGACGAAGGCCGCCCCGACGAGGGCGGCCGCGAGGATGAGCACGATCTCGAGAGGCGTACGCGAGTCGAGGAACGACGGCTCCGCCACGAGGATCACGAGTCACTCCCAGGGTCGTCGGGCTTCGTCTCGGAGGACCTCGGTCGTCGGGTCGTCTCGGGTCCTCCGGGATCTAGGCTAACCCGGGTGCCGGGCGCGCCGCGGAACCGACTGCCCGGGGATCCGGCCGGCCGGCGCTCGTCATCCGGCGCCGGGGAGTCCGGACCGGCGACGCGCGCCGGGCGTGGCGGGCCCGCGAGCGACTCGGCCGGGCGCCATCGCGGTCCACGCCGCCGGCACGCGGCCGACGACGCGAGTCCTCAGGCGAGCGACGCGATCGTCTCGTCGATCGACCGTGCCGTCGCGTCCCAGTCGTACCCGGCGGCCGGCGGCTCGACGCGCCGCGGCCGCGACAGGGCCGACCGGATGGCCTCCGCCCACGCATCCGCGTCCCGCGCGTCGGCGACCGCCGTGCCGCGGCCGTCCGCCGTCTCGGCCACGGCCGCGCAGCCGCGCCAATACAGCACGGGCGTCCCGGTCATGATGCTCTCGAGCGCCGGCAGCCCGAAGCCCTCGAGCATCGAGGGCATGAGCGTCGCGCTCGCTCCGCGGTACTGGCGTGCGAGCGCGTCGTCGTCGAGCCCGGCGAGCAGCTCGACGCGGTCGCCGAGACCGCGCGCCGCGGCCATCCCCCGCGCCTCGTCGCGCTCGCGGGCGGGCAGGAGCATCCGCAGGCGCGCATCCGGCACGAGGGCGAGCGCGTCGAGCACGACGGGGACGTTCTTGTGCGCGCGCAGGTTGCCGACGTACAGGAGGTACGGATCCGCCGACGACGCCGGCTCCGCATCCGCGCGGAAGGCGTCCGAGCATCCGATTCCGGCGTTCACGACGCGCACGGCGTCGTCTCCGAGCCACTCCTCGACGATCGCCTTCGACGTCTGCGACACCGTGAGGACCACGCCCGTGCGTCGCACGACCGGCCGCACGGCGAGCGCGTAGTACGCGAGGTATTTCGCGCGCCCCGGCCACGGCGCCTGCAGCTGGATGAGATCGTGCAGCGTCAGCAGCTGCCGTCGCGCGCGGACGAACGCGTTGTACCCGGGGCTGTAGACGAGGCCCCTCGTCGGCAGGGCGCGCAGCGCGTCGAGGGGCGCGAGATGGTCGCCGTCGAGGCCGAGGGACGTCCACGGCGTGCGCAGCCGCGGCAGCACCTCGCGCGAGTAGCGCTGGATGCCGGCCACGCCGTCCCATCGTGTGTCGACCGCGACCTGATCCATGCCGTCTATTCTCTCGTGAATGCTCAGGCACGCTCGCGCAGCAACGCCCGGCGGAGGGGACGAGGCAGCTCGAAGACCACCCGTGCCGGCGTGCGCATCACGAGCTCGTGCAGGGCGATGCTGACGACGGCGATCGCGATCGTGACGAGCAGGGGCGCGAGGCTCCGGACGACCGTGCGGTCGATGACGAGGCTCCAGTGCGGGATGTACGACAGCGCCTCGAGCAGGATGCCGTGCAGCACGTAGACGGGAAGGGTGCGTCGTCCGACCCAGGCGAGGGCCGCGCCCACGGGACGCGCCTGGCACACGACGGCGGTCACGCAGAGCAGGAGGACGGCGGATGCGGCGTCCCGCGGAACCGACAGGACGGCCTCGACGTGGGGGTCGCCGCCTCCGCCGAGGATGACGAGGCCGGTTGTGAGGGAGATCGCGAGGGCCCCGACGATGAGCGGCAAGTGCCGGGCGCCGACGCGGTCGCGCAGCCAGGACGAGCCGTAGACGCCGATCGCGAAGAACAGCGCGTAGCGCAGCACGTTGCGGTACTGATCGTTGTCGTCGAGCACGGGGACGTAGTGGCTGCAGACCGAGACGACGGCGAGCACGACGAGCACGAGCGCCGGGTCGACGCGGCGCAGGGTCGTCAGCAGGGCCGTCCAGACGGCGAGCGCGAAGACGTACCAGAGCAGCGTGCGCGGGACGACGAGCTGGTTGAGGTACGCATCCCAGCGGACGCCGTCGCCCGTTCCGATGGGGCCCGTCCAGACGTACGACCCGACGAGGCCGGCGAAGAGCGCGAACGCCAGGAGCCACACCGCATAGAGCCAGTACGACGACGCGACAGAGGCGCGCACGGACCGGTCCGTCCATCCGGCCCGGATGCGGCGGGCGAGGAGGAGCCCGCTGAGCATCGCGAGGCCGGGGATGCGGAACGGCGTCATCGCGTCGATGAACCAGGTCCAGAAGCCGGTCGAGGATCCGGGCGCGAGATGGCCCAGATACGCCGACAGCGTCGTGTGCATGAGCACGACCGCCAGCACGCAGACCCCACGGGCCGCGTCGATCCACACGATGCGATCGGTCGTGGCCATGCGTCCGATCCTATGCGCACCCCTCTCGGGCGCATGCTCGGGCACCTCGCTCGTCGCCCTCATGCGGATGCGGGAACCACTCGATCGGGCACATTCATGGCGGCTGAAGGTCACCCTGACTACCCGAACAGGTGGCCGAACGGGTACGACTGGGCGGTTTGCCCCGCCGGATCCGCTATCTAACTTGGAGCGAACGACGAACGCCCGCGCCTGGGCGAGAAGGAGTTGTCTCCGCATCATGATCTTCGATGCCTCTCTCCCCGAGAACCCGCTGCGACCACCGAACGACAGCCGCCTCCACCGGATCGCCGGCCCCAGCGCGCTGGTGATCTTCGGCGCGACGGGCGACCTCGCGCGGAAGAAGCTGATGCCCGCGGTGTACGACCTGGCCAATCGCGGGCTGCTGTCGCCCGGCTTCGCCCTGGTCGGGATGTCGAGGCGGGACTGGGCCGGCGACGTCCCGTTCAGCGAGGTCGTGCGCGAGGCGGTGCAGGCGCATGCCCGCACGGAGTTCCGGGAGGAGACCTGGGAGCAGCTTCAGCGGGGCATCCGGTTCGTGGAAGGCGACTTCGACGACCCCGAGGCGTATGTGCGGCTGCGCGAGACGGTCGAGGCCTTGGACGACGAACGCGGCACGATGGGGAACCACGCCTTCTACCTCTCCATCCCTCCCCGCGCATTCCCGGTGGTGGCGACGCAGCTGACCGAGTCGGGGCTGGTGTCCTCGCAGAGCGACGGCGACCGGTGGAGCCGTGTCGTGATCGAGAAGCCGTTCGGAAACGACCTGGCGTCGGCACGAGAGCTCAACGGCTCCCTCGAGGAGGCCTTCCCCGCGGATTCGATCTTCCGCATCGATCACTACCTCGGCAAGGAGACGGTGCAGAACATCCTCGCGCTGCGCTTCGCGAACGAGCTGTACGAGCCGATCTGGAACCGCGATCACATCGACCACGTGCAGATCACGATGGCGGAGGACATCGGCGTGGCCGGGCGAGCCGGCTATTACGACGGCGTCGGCGCCGCCCGTGACGTCATCCAGAACCATCTGCTGCAGCTCCTGGCGTTGACCGCCATGGAGGAGCCCATCAGCATGTCCGCCGAGCACCTCCGCGCGGAGAAGGAGAAGACCCTCGCCGCGGTGTCCTTGCCCGACGACCTCGCCACTGCGACCGCACGCGGACAGTACGGCGGCGGATGGCAGGGCGGGGAGCAGGTCACGGCGTTCCTGGACGAGGACGGGATGGACCCGTCGTCCGCCACCGAGACGTACGCGGCCGTCAAGCTGAACATCGGCACACGGCGCTGGGCGGGGGTGCCGTTCTATCTGCGCACCGGGAAACGGCTCGGACGCCGCGTCACCGAGATCGCGGTGGTGTTCAGGCACGGTCCAGAGCACCTCTTCGCGCGCTCGCAGTCCTCTCGGCGGGGACAGAACGCGCTGGTCATCCGAATCCAGCCGGACGAGGGCGTGACTCTCCGGTTCGGCTCCAAGGTGCCGGGCAACGGCACCCGGGTGCGCGACGTGACCATGGACTTCGGCTACGGACACGCCTTCACCGAGGCCAGTCCAGAGGCCTACGAGCGCCTCATCCTCGACGTCCTTCTCGGAGACCCGCCGCTGTTCCCGCGCCACGAGGAAGTGGAGCTGTCGTGGCGGATCCTCGACCCGATCGAACAGTACTGGGCCGCCGCGGGCGCTCCCCTCGAACAGTACGAACCCGGTTCGTGGGGACCGCCATCCGCTGACGCCCTTCTCGCCCGCGACGGCCGTGTCTGGAGACGCCCATGATCATCACCCTCGACCACACCACGACCGGAGAGGTCGCCCGTCGGCTCGTCCGGACCCGCGAAGAAGGGGGCGCGCCGGGCCTCGCGCACGTGCTCACCCTGATCGTCTCCCTTCCATCCCGAGTGGACGAGGACATCGTCGACACGGCCAACGTCGTGTCCTATGAGCACCCGATGCGCGTCATCGTTGTCGTCACGGACCCCGACGGAGACGCACGCCTCGACGCCGAGATCCGCGTCGGAGGCGACGCCGGGGCCAGCGAGGTCGTCATCCTGCGCGCATACGGCGACGCCACGGAAAACGAGATCAGCCTCGTCACCGGGCTGCTGCTGCCGGACGCCCCGGTCGTGACGTGGTGGCCCCACGACGCGCCCAGCGCCCCGGCGCAGGCACCGCTGGGTCGCATCGCTCAACGGCGCATCACCCATTCGCTCACCTCCGCGCCGATCGAGCGCTATGCCTACACCCCGGGCGACACCGACCTGGCCTGGGCGAGACTCACACGGTGGCGGGACCAGCTCGCCGCGATACTCGACCAGAGGCCGGGCCACGCCGTCACGGCCGTCGAGGTGACGGGCGACCCCGAGGGCTCGTCCTCGAATCTCCTGACCGCCTGGCTCGGCGCGGCGCTGGCGGCGCCCGCCCACCTCGTCGAGCACGATGCGCAGCACGAGCGCATCGACGACGACGGGGTGCACTCGGTACGGCTGCGGCACGCCGACGGCGACATCGTCCTGGCCCGGACCTCGGATCGCTTCGCCGATCTGTCCTGGCCGGGCCGACGCACGCAGCGTCTGCTCCTGCCGTCGGCCTCGCTGCGCGACAAGCTCTCCGAGGAGCTGCGTCAGCTGGATCCCGACGATGTCTTCGGCTCCGCCCTCGGCGCCTTCCAGGCGGCGCGTCCGGGCGCCGCCGTTTCCCTGCCCACCCCTCCGGAAGATGACGATGTCTGACACTCTGCGCTCCGTACCCGCCCACGACGCCGCCCCCGCAGACCCGGCCGGCTCCGATCGCACACCGCTCGGAGCGACCGACCGGAGACGAGCGGACATCGGGGTGATCGGGCTTGCCGTGATGGGATCCGGCCTGGCTCGAAACCTCGCCAGCCGAAACGGCAACACGGTCGCCGTGTACAACCGCGAGCACGATCGCACACGCGATTTCGCCGCCGCCTACCCTGACGCGGACTTCGTCCCGACGTTCTCGTATGAGGACTTCGCCGCCTCGTTGACAACTCCCCGCACCGCGCTGGTGATGATCCGCGCAGGAGCACCCGTCGACGACGTGATCTCATCGCTGACCGAGGTCTTCGAGCCGGGCGACATCATCGTCGACGGCGGCAATTCGGAGTACGCCGACACGATCCGCCGTGAGCGGGCACTGCGCGAGCACGGAATCAACTTCGTCGGCGCCGGCATCTCGGGCGGCGAGGAGGGCGCTCTCACGGGCCCCTCGATCATGCCCGGGGGGTCGGACGAGTCGTGGGTCACGCTCGGCCCGATCCTGAGGTCCATCGCCGCGGTCGCCGAGGGCGAGCCCTGCGTCACGCACGTCGGCCACGACGGCGCCGGCCACTTCGTGAAGATGGTGCACAACGGCATCGAGTACGCCGACATGCAGCTCATCGCCGAGGCCTACGACCTCATCCGCCGCGGGACGGGCAAGACGCCCGCCGAGATCGCGGACGTGTTCTCGGAGTGGAACACCGGCGAGCTCGAGTCCTACCTCATCGAGATCACCGCCGAGGTGCTGCGCCAGGTCGACGCCGAGACGGGAGAGCCGCTCGTCGACGTCATCCTCGACCAGGCCGGCGCCAAGGGCACGGGCGCCTGGACCGTGCAGACCGCCCTGTCGCTGGGCGTGCCCGTGTCGGGCATCGCCGAGGCGACCTTCGCGCGCTCGCTGTCGTCGCACCCCGAGCAGCGCGCCGCCGCCGCCGGGCTCCCGGGCCCGGCGGAGGACTTCCACGCCGACGACACCGAGCAGTTCATCGAAGACGTCCGCCAAGCACTGTTCGCCTCGAAGATCATCGCCTACTCCCAGGGCTTCGACGAGATCCGCGCCGGCGCCGCCGAGTACGACTGGAACATCGACCTCGGCGCCATCAGCAAAATCTGGCGCGGCGGATGCATCATCCGCGCCCAGTTCCTCAACCGCATCGCCGACGCCTACGCCGACCAGCCCGACCTCCCCGTCCTCGCCACCGCCCCCTACTTCGCCGACGCCCTCACACGCGGCCAGGACGCCTGGCGCCGCGTCGTCATCGCCGCCGCCCAGGCCGGCATCCCCTCCCCGGCGTTCTCCTCATCACTGGCGTACTACGACGGCATCCGCGCCGAGCGCCTCCCCGCCGCCCTCATCCAGGGCCAGCGCGACTTCTTCGGCGCGCACACCTACAAGCGCACCGACAAAGAGGGCACCTTCCACACCCAGTGGAGCGGCGACCGCACCGAGATCGAAGCCGAGGACACGCACTAAACGACACACACCACAAAGGGCCGGACCCCCACGGGGATCCGGCCCTTCCGCATACGCGGCGTCGCGCTCCCGCGCGTCAGGCGCCCCGGATGAGGTCGGCGCACTTCTCGCCGATCATCATGACGGTGATGTTGGGGTTGACCGTCGTGATCTCCGGCATCACGGACGCGTCGGCCACGCGCAGGCAGGTCACGCCCTTGACCCGCAGCTCGGCGTCGAGGGGCGAGAGCCCGTCGTCGTCCGGGCCCATCCGCACGGTGCCGACGGGGTGGTAGACGGTGTTGTGGGTGCGGCGGATGTAGTCGGCCAGCTGATCGTCGGTCGTCGCGTCGGCGCCGGGCGAGAGCTCGCGTCCCGCCCACTCCTGCATGGCGGGCTGCGCGACGATCTCGCGGGCCTTGCGGATGCCGGCGATCATGACGCGCATGTCGTGACCGTCGGCGTCGGTGAAGTAGCGCGGATCGACGCGCGGCTTGTCGCGGTGGTCGCGCGAGCGGAGGCGGACCGTGCCGCGCGACCGGGCGTGCGTGACGTTCGGCGTGAGGCAGAACACCTCCTCGGCGGTGGGGTATCCCGCCCGGTAGGTGTGCATGTCGAACGGCACCGAGCCGTAGTGCATCATGAGGTCGGGGCGGTCGAGCCCCTCCTCCGTCGTGGCGAAGACGCCGATCTCCCACCACTGCGTCGACTCGCGGACCATGGGCTTCTTCGACTCCCACTGCACGACGCCCTCGGGGTGGTCCTGCAGGTTCTCGCCCACGCCCGGAGCGTCGACGCGCACGGGGATGCCGTGCTCCTCGAGGTGCTCGCGCGGCCCGATCCCCGACAGCATGAGCAGCTGCGGGGTGTTGATCGCGCCGGCGGAGAGGATCACCTCGCGGGTCGCGGCGATGCGGGAGGGACGCCCGAAGGCGTTGTCGACGACGAGGACGCCCGTGCAGCGGCCGGCGTCGTCGAACTCGATCTCGCGCACGTGGTTCCCGGTCAGGATCGTGAGGTTCTCGCGCTCGAGGACCGGATGCAGGTACGAGACGGACGACGAGGCGCGCGTGCCGTCCGCGCGTCGGTTGACCTGGAAGAACCCGGCGCCGTTCGCGACGGTCTCCCCCGTGTTGAAGCGCGTGCGCGGGATGCCCGCCTGCTCGCAGGCGTCGAGGAGCGCCACGCCCGACGGGTCGGCCGGCGGGACGTTCATGAGGTGCACGGGGCCGTCGTGGCCGTGATGCGGGTCGGCGTCCTCGTTCGTCTCGAGCCTGCGGTAGAGCGGGAACGTGCTCTCCGCATCCCATCCGGCCGCCCCGAAGCGCTCGGCCCACTCGTCGAGGTCCTCGCGCGGAGCCCAGAACGCGATGCAGGAGTTGTGGGACGAGCATCCGCCCAGCACCTTCGCGCGGGCGTGGCGCATGAACGAGTTGCCGTTCTCCTGCGGCTCGACCGGGTAGTCCCAGTCGAAGCCCGACTCGAGCAGCTCCATCCACCGCGACAGCCGCAGGACGACGTCCTGATCGGTGTCGCTGGGCCCGGCCTCGAGCAGTCCGACGGTGACCGCGGGGTCCTCGCTCAGCCGGGCGGCGACCGCGGCCCCCGCGGATCCGCCGCCGACGACGACGTAGTCGAACGTGTGCGCTGTCTTCATCTCGGTGTCTTCCTCGTGCTCGGTGCGGGGGGCTCAGTGCTGCGGGAACCATCCGGTGACCGCAGGCGACAGGTTCTGGTAGATGTGCTTCGCCTCCTGGTACTCGGCGAGGCCGGTCGGGCCGAGCTCGCGCCCGAAGCCCGACTGCTTGAAGCCGCCCCACTCCGCCTGCGGCAGGTACGGGTGGAAGTCGTTGATCCAGATCGTGCCGTGGCGCAGCCGTCGTGCGACGCGCTGCACGCGCCCGGCGTCCTGCGACCACACGGCCCCCGCGAGCCCGTAGACCGTGTCGTTCGCGGTCGCGACGGCCTCGTCCTCCGTGCGGAACGTCTCCACCGTGACGACCGGGCCGAACGCCTCGTCGCGCACGACCGACATCCCCCGCTCGACCCGGTCGAGCACGGTCGGCAGGTAGTAGTACCCGTCGGCGAGGTCGCCCTCGCCCCAGCGTCCGCCCGTCCGCAGGCGCGCGCCCTCGTCGATGCCGGCCTGCACGTAGGCGGTGACCTTGTCGCGGTGGGCCGCGGAGATGAGGGGGCCGGTCTCGGCGTCGTCGTCGAACGGCCCGCCGAGGCGGATCCGCTCGGCGCGCCGCACGAGCTCGTCGACGAAGCGCTCGGCGATCGACTCCTCGACGACGAGGCGCGCACCCGCCGAGCACACCTGGCCGGAGTGCACGAAGGCCGCGTTGAGGGCGTTGTCGACCGCGGCGTCGAAGTCGGCGTCGGCGAAGACGACGTTCGGGTTCTTCCCGCCGAGCTCGAGCGCGACCTTCTTGACGGTCGCCGC
This sequence comes from Microbacterium sp. AB, assembly GCF_032878875.1. Lineage (NCBI taxonomy): Bacteria > Bacillati > Actinomycetota > Actinomycetes > Micrococcales > Microbacteriaceae > Microbacterium > Microbacterium betulae. The sequence continues at coordinate 2,777,748 of NZ_CP118157.1, forward strand.
GGCGTTCGCGGCGATGAGACGGCCCGTCACGAGACCGCCCGTGAACGACACCATGTCGACGTCCTCGTGCGTCGACAGCGGTGCCCCCGCCGTCGCGCCGGCGCCGAGCACGAGGTTCGCCACGCCCGCGGGAAGGCCCGCCTCCTCGAGCACCCGCATCATGAGGATGGCCGTGTGCGGGGTGAGCTCCGCCGGCTTCAGCACGAACGAGTTCCCCGCGGCGAGCGCGGGCGCGATCTTCCACGCGGCCTGCAGCAGCGGGTAGTTCCACGGGGTGATGAGCGTGCACACGCCGACGGGCTCGTAGACGATCTGGCTGACGACGTCGGCCGACCCCGCGTCGACGATGCGCCCCGCGTCCTGCCCCGCGAGCTTCCCGAAGTAGGCGAAGCACGCGGCGATGTCGTCCATGTCGATGCGGGACTCGACGATCCGCTTTCCCGTGTCGCGCGACTCGACCTCGGCGAACTCCTCGGCGCGGTCGCGCAGGGCGCCGGCCACGCGCAGCAGGAGGTCGCCGCGCTCGGGTGCGGGAACGCTCGTCCACACGCCGGAGTCGAAGGACGCCCGAGCGGCCCGGATCGCGCGGACGGCGTCGGCCTCGCCGGCCTCGTCGACCACGCCGACGAGCGAGCCGTCCGCAGGACAGCGGATCTCGCGTGTGCCGCCGGCCTCCGCCGGGCCCCACGTTCCGTCGATGAACAGTGTCGAAGGCATGCGCCCTCCCTTCCTGCGCGCGTGCGCGTCATCTCTCCCGCTGCGGCTGGGGGAAGTCCTCGCTCCAGTCGGTCACGGCCGGCTCCCCGCCGATCGAGGCGTCGGCCGCATCGGCCGAGATGCGGAGGTACTCCATGTGCGACTCGTAGTGCGCGACGACGTCGGCGATGAGCTGCTCGGTCGTGTAGCCGTAGACGTCGTAGCCGCGGGAGCCCGTCGCCGTGAAGATCTCCAGACGATAGTAGACGTCGGCGTTGCGGGGAGCACGGGCGGCGAACGTCGGCAGCTCGTGCTCGACGGGATACACCTGGTAGGTGAAGTCCTCGTGCCCAGGGAACCGCGCCGAGAGGACGAGCGCGGGGAGGTCGAGTCCCTCGACGTCGGCCCTCTCGCACGACACGTCGGCGTCGGCGGAGGCGAGCTCCGAGGCCACGTCGCGCAACGCCGGCTCGGCGATCTCTTCGAGGAAGCGCGCCGCCTGCGCCCGCTGCGGGTACGCCGACACGCGGCGCAGGCGGCGCTGCCAGCCGGAGTCCGTCGTGGCCACGCGCGCCGTCGCCGTGGCCCGGTAGCCCTCCGCGTGCTGCTGCTCGGTGCGCAGGGCGCGGAACAGCGAGATCATGACGAGGTACATGACGACGGAGAACGGCACGCCGACGATGAGGGTCGCGTTCTGCAGCGTCGCGATGCCTCCCACGAGCAGCATCGACATCGTCAGCAGGCCCGTGACGACCGACCAGAAGATGCGCAGGACGTTGCCGCCGTCCTGCCGGGGGTCCTGGATGATCGACGTGAAGTTCGCGAGGACGAGCGCGCCGGAGTCGGCCGAGGTCACGTAGAACAGCAGTCCCGTGAGGGTGGCCAGGCCGATGATGACCGGCGCCGCGGGGTAGGCGGCGAGGAGGTCGTAGAAGCCGCGCTCGGGGGCGCTGAGCGCAGCCTGCCCGAAGGCGTCGTCGCCGCCGAGGATCAGCTCGAGCGCGGAGTTGCCGAACACCGAGATGAAGATCGCGATGAACACGAACGGCACGACGAGCACGCCGACGATGAACTGGCGCAGCGAACGGCCTCGCGAGATGCGGGCGAGGAAGAGGCCCACGAACGGGGCCCACGCGATCCACCAGGCCCAGAAGAAGAGCGTCCACGCGCTCATCCAGTCGTCGGGCCGCTCCCACGCGAAGGTGTTCATGACGAGGCCGGGGAACGAGGCGAGGAAGTCGCCGACGTTCATGACGATGCCGTCGAGGAGCCGGCGCGCGTCGCCCAGGACCATGAGGAGGACGAGGAGGACGATCGCGAGGATGACGTTGGCCTCGGAGAGACGGCGGATGCCCTTCTCCACGCCCGACACCGTCGAGATCGTCGCCATGACGACAGAGAGGACGATGAGGGCGATCTGCGCGCCGACGCCCTCGGGGATGCCGAAGAGCAGGAAGAGACCGTAGTTGAGCTGCACGACGCCGATGCCGAGCGAGGTGGCGATGCCGAACACGGTCCCGAGCACGGCGGTGATGTCGACGACGTGCCCCGCCCATCCCCTCAGGCGATTGCCGAGGAGCGGCGTGAGGAGGGAGCGGATGCTGAGGGGCAGGTTCCGCCGGAACGCGAAGTAGGCGAAGGCGCCGCCCATGAGCGCGTACATCGCCCATCCAACCGGTCCGTAGTGGAACAGCGTCCACACGACCGCCTGCCGTGCGGCCTCGACGGTCTCGCCGTCGCCGGCGGGCGGCCCGTAGTACTGCGCCACGGGCTCCGCCACGGAGAAGAACATGAGGTCGATGCCGATGCCGGCGGCGAAGAGCATCGACATCCACGTGAAGAGGCGGAACTGGGGCCTGGAGTGGTCGGGACCGAGCTTGACGCGGCCCATCGGCGCGAGCGCGAGGAAGACGACGAACGCCAGCACGATCGCGGCGGTGAGGATGTAGTACCAGCCGAGGTTCTGCCCGGTCCACGCGACGGCGGCCCCGATGACCTCGGCGGCCTGCCCCGGCAGGACGATGGCCCAGACGGCGACGGCCACGATCAGGGTCGACGATCCGATGAGCACGGGCCAGTTCACGCGCACGGCGGTCCTGCTGTCAGTCACGGCGTCCTCCCCGGATCCGCCCCGTCCGGGGCATGGCCGTCACCGAGTGTGCCCGACGATCGTCGAAGAGGAAAGCCCGATGGACGGGTTCTCCAGCCTGTTGACAGCTCCGACGAGGTGTGGAAACGCGTGCGCGCATGCCATACGCGTCACGCCGAATCTCCGTGTTCACAGGGAGTGACGCGACCGCACGGTCTATGGGTGACGCTCACATCCCGGTCGACGTGCAGCCCGGCGCCGCGTCTTCGTTGGCGTCGAAGTGCACCGGTGAGCGGCGATGGGAGCGCTTCGGCGCCAATGAGCCGAACGGACGTCCCTCAGCGACGACGGATCCGGATGATCCTCGCCGACTCGCCTGCTCCGGCCAGGTCGACGTCGAGCGTGCCCGTGGCGGCATCCCACGACGTCGGCCATGCCGGGAGGGCCGACGGGAACACGACGTCGGCCTCGACGTCCGCGCCCACGTGCTCGGGCAGAGACAGGCGGATGCTCGTGGCGTCGACCTCGCGATTCCAGACGAACACGAGGCTCTCGTCGCCGGCATGCGTCGCGAGAGCGACCTGCGGGTCGGTCCAGGCGGGAAGCCCCAGCGGCCAGCTGGGCAGCGCACGCGCGTGGTGCGAGATGACGTCGGGATAGATGCTCGTGGCCTCGTGGACGATCGCCCGTTGCGAGCTCTCGAGCCGGTTGAGGTGGCCCGACAGATACAGGCGACCTGAGAGTCCCGTGACGAGCGTGAACGCGACCTGCTCGTCCGACCATCCCGGCTGCGGGTAGGCCCAGTTGCCCGCCATCTCGATCGGCATCGACATCGGCGCCGCAGCCGCGATCGGCGGGTACAGGCGGTAGTCCTGCTGGTCGGTGGTCGACTGCAGGTCGTAGCGGGCGAGGATGGCCGCGTCCATCCGCTGAGCTCCGGACGAGCACGCCTCGAGGACGACGTCGGGGTACCGTTCGCGCAACCGCTCGACCCACGCCAGGTGGGCGCGCGCATGGTCGAGCAGTCCCTCGCCCGGCCCGGATGCTTCGGTGTCCGGGCCGGAGCCGGGCGTGACGTTGTAGTCCCACTTGAAGTAGCGGGCGCCGTACTCCTCGATGAGACGGGCGAAGACACCGTCGAGGTAGTCGCAGGCCGCAACGCTGCGGAAGTCGAGGAAGTAGCGGTCGTGCTCGACGATGCGCTCTCCCTGACGATGCATGAAGGCCTCTTCCGGCAGGGTCCGCGCGATGGGCGATCGCACGCCGACGACCTCCGGTTCGACCCAGAGGCCCGGCGTCATGCCTGCCTCGCGGATGTGGTCGAGCACGCCGACGAGGCCCTCGGGCGCGAACCGCACGGTCGAGGCCTCCCACGCCCCCACACTCGGCCACCAGTCGCCCCCGTCGTCATACCAGCCTGCGTCGATGCAGAAGATCCGGGCGCCGACCGTAGCCGCGGCGTCGATGAGCGGCAAGAGCTTCTCGGTCGTCGGGTCGCCCATGAGCGCGTTCATGTAGTCGTTGAACACGAGCGGCCGCACGCGGGTCGCATCGGCGTAGAGGTGGGATGCGCGCCGGTGCGTCGTCAGCTGGCCCACCGCTCCGCTCAGCCCCGCCCGTGAGAGGGCGAACGACACCGGGACGGTCGAGAAGGCCTCGCCGGGTTCGACACGCGTCGTCCACGCGTGATCGATGTCGGTGGGCCCGAGCAGCGCGAGGGCGAGCGCCTCGTCGGGGTCGAAGAGCGTGTCGAGCTCCCACTGCCACGGACCGCTGTTCTCGATCTGCCAGACCAGCGCGCTGCCGTCGGCACGGTTCTCGATTCCCGCGGTGGGCAGGTACTCTCCGGACGACCAGGTCGAGTGCCCGGCGAGCGCGACGCGGCCTCGCGCGAAGTGCCCATGGATTCCTGTGTTGATGTCGGCGAGCCCAGCCGGCCCACTGAGCGCGGTCGGCGCCCACCGGCTCTCGGCGCACCATTCGCTGCGGGCCGTCCAGAGATCGAGATCGTCGACGGGGCCGAGCCGCCCGGTGAGCCCGATGAGGGTCGCCGATGTCACCTGCTGGAGCACGACCGCTCGCTCGCCCTCATTGCGCACGATCGTCGTCGCACGATAGGCGTCGACGCCCGCGAAGCGCTCGATGGTCGTCTCGGCGACGAGACCCGTGACGTCGTCGCGCTGCTCGATCGTGAGCCTCTCGCCCGAGGCCGTGCCCTCGATGCGGTGAGCGCGATAGCGCATACGGTCTCCGACCGCTGTGCGCACCGCACGGGTGTTGTTCAGGCCCCGTCCCTCGCCGACGGCGAGCACTTCGACGAGGGCCGGGCGACCCCGGTGCTGCGAGCGCAGAGGCTCTGCCGCGTCGACGCCCGAGGCGATGGAGAGCATGACCGGCCCCGATTCAGCGGCGATGAGCCGCAGCGGGAAGTCGCTCGAACCCCAGGTGACGTCGATCATGTGCTTCCTCTCACGCTCCGTCTGCGGCGCACTCGTCGGACTCGTCGTCCGGGAGCGTCCTGATTAACGATCATCATCATGCTTCTTGCCTTATCGAGTCAAGATGCTCTTGACTCTGGGCACCGATGCTCTACAGAATGATAAAGGTTAGTCATACCAGACGCAGCGAGAGCGACAAGGCTCTCGCGCACCTCTCCCGGCCGACGACGGCGGGAGATTCGACGAAGAAACCCAGGAGGCGAGCTTCAATGAGGAAGAAGCTGATCATCGTCGCTGCCATCGGCACGACTGCTCTCGCGTTGGGCGGATGCTCGGCATCCGGCGGCGAGGATCCGGACACGATCGAGCTGTGGACGTCGTGGACGGAGGGCGAGAGCACCGCCGTGGCCCTCGAACCGCTCATCGAGGCATGGGCCGAGGAGAACGGCTACACGGTCAACCAGTCGAACTTCACCTACGACCAGATCCACGAGAAGCTCATCGCCTCGGCCGCCGGAGGCAACCTCCCCGATGTCGTATGGGGTCTGCCGGAGTACGTGGGCGAGTTCCAGAAGATCGGCGTCCTTGCCGACGTCTCCGACGCCTGGGAGGCATGGGAGGACGCCAGCCTCGTGAGCGATTCCGTCAAGGCCGCGATGACCACCGGCGGGGCCGTCGTGGGCTTCCCGTACGAGACCACCGTGCGCGCGTACCTCGTGCACGACGACCTGCTTGCCGAGTCAGGAGTCTCCGTTCCCGAGACCTGGGACGACGTGCTCGCCGTCGGATCGACCGTCGAGGACGCGACGGGCAGTTCCTTCTACGGCCTCACCGGCGCGGGTGTGCGCCAGCCGCAGGAGTTGTTCGTATACCTCGCGCAGAAGGGGCTCTCGATCGCAGAGGAACAGCCGGACGGCGGGTACGCGAACACCTGGAACGACGACCCCGAGCAGCTCGTCAAGGCGACCGAGGTGTTCCAGTTCTACGCCGACCTCATGGACAGTGGTGCCGTCAACCCCAACTCCGCCACCTACGGATGGGAGGAGACCGATGACAACTTCGCCACCGGTCTCACGGCGACCTTCGTCACGGGCAACTGGCTCGGCGAGCGCGAGGCGTCGAACCCCGAGACCATGGGCGACGTCAGCGTGCACGCCATCCCCTACCCCGAGGACGGGGAACCCGCCACATATCTCGAGTCCAAGCCGATGTTCGTCATGGCGAACTCCGAGAGCCTCGAGGCGTCGACCGAGCTCGCCGAGCAGTTCGCGAGCGAGGAGTGGCAGTCAGCCGCATTCGCGGATCGATCGGCACTGAGCAGCGTCACGACCGACAGCAAGTGGAGCAAGGGCTTCGCCGAGCTCCTCGACACGGGCGTGGCCTACCCGCCGGTCTCGCTCGGCGAGATCACGCAGGACATGCAGGATGCGCTCGCGATGGTGCTGCAGGACGGCGAGTCGCCTGAGGCAGCCGCAATGTGGCTGAGCGATGCGATCAACGAGGCTCTCGAGGCCTCGGGCGACGCATCGGGCAGCTGAAGGGCAGATCGATGCAGAGCATGCGAGTCGGAGACGTCTCGCGGACCCGATCGAATCGTCGTTTCACGATTCTGGCGCTCGCGCCGGCGTGGCTGTTCCTGGCCGCGCTCATCGGATATCCGCTCGTGAGCGTACTCACGGACGCGTTCAGCCACGCGCACCTCGTCAACGGCGACGTCGGCGGGTTCGCGGGGCTGGAGAACTTCGAGAAGGTCGTCTCCGACCCGCATTTCGGCCCCGCCGTGCGCAACACGCTCGTCTGGACCGTCGGTTCCGTCGTCGGCGAGTTCGTGATCGGGCTCGGTGCAGCGGTGCTGCTCAACGTCCGCGTACGCGGCCAAGGGTTCTTCCGCGTCGCGACGTTCATCCCGTGGCTCGTGCCGATCGTCGTGGCCGGGATGACCTGGGAGTGGATCCTCAATCCCGACTTCGGCATCTTCAACAGCCTGCTCACGCAGTCCGGTCTCGTCGAGAGCCCGATCAACTTCCTGGGCGACAAGAACTGGGCCATGGCGACGGTCGTCTTCGTCAACATCTGGAGGACGTTCCCCTACTACACGATCTCGTTCCTCGCGGCGATGCAGGCCATCCCGAACGAGCTGTATGAGGCGGCGTCGCTCGACGGCGCCGGGGCGTGGCGCCGCTTCTGGAGCGTCACGATGCCGCAGCTGCGCAGCGTCTCGCTGATCATCGTCTTCATCCACCTGATCTGGACGGCGGTCAACTTCGACTTCATCTGGGTCATGACCCAGGGCGGACCGAATTACGCAACGATCACGCTGCCCATCCTCATCTACCGGTACTCGCTGCAGCAGTACGACGTCGGCGCGGCATCCGCCCTCTCCACGCTCATGCTCATCGCGACGTCGCTCGTCTTCGTCGTCTACTACCGGTACCGCCGCCGCCTGAGCGAAGAGACCGTCGGATAAGGACCAAGGACATGTCGATCGCATCCCGTCGCCGCACCAGCACCGTCATCACCTACGTGCTGCTGGCATTGCTCGCGGTGTACACGCTCTTTCCGTTCCTCTGGATGGTCATGTCCGCCCTGAAGCCGGCGAACGAGATCCGCGCCAGGACACCGTCGTTCCTCATCGCCGCCCCCACCCTCGACAACTTCGTCCGCGTGCTCGTGCAGCACGACTTCCTCGTGTACATCCGCAACAGCCTCGTCGTGTCGCTCGCCGCCTGTGCGCTCTCGCTCGTCATCTCCCTCCTCGCGGGCTACGTCTTCAGCCGCAACTACCGGATGAAGGCGGTGCAGACGACGAACTTCGCCATGCTGGTCTCTCAGATGATCCCCGGCGTGCTGCTGCTCGTCCCGCTCTACATCACGATGCGCAACCTCGGTCTGCTGGATTCGTACGGGGCGCTGATCCTCGCGTACACGACGTTCGTCATCCCGTTGTCGACGTTCATGCTCTCCAGCGCGTACGACTCGATCCCGACCTCCCTCGAAGAGGCCGCCGAAATCGACGGCGCGAGCCGCCTGCGCACCCTGACGAGCGTCGTCATCCCGGTCATGGTGCCGTCGATCGTGTCGGTCGGTCTGTACGCGTTCATCACGGCGTGGAACGAGTTCATGTTCGGGTACATCTTCACGTCGACCGACGCGCTGCGCACCATCACACCGGCGATCATGCTCTTCAAGGGAGCGAACACCGTCGACTGGGGCGGTCTCATGGCCGCATCCGTCATCGCGGTGCTTCCCGTGGCGATCATCTTCCTCTTCCTGCAGCGGTACTTCATCTCGGGCCTCATGAGCGGTGCGGTCAAGGGGTGAGGACAGACCTTCATATGATGCGCACGTGAGCAACTTTCCGCAGCGCCCGACCCTCGCCGACGTCGCCGAGGCCGCGGGGGTCTCCACGGTCACCGTCTCGCGCGTCGTGGAGGGCTCGGCGAAGGTCGCCGAGAAGACACGACAGCGCGTGCACGAGGCGATGGATCGGATCGGCTACTTCGGCAATGCCGCGGCGAGCCAGCTCGTCTCCGGCAGAGCGACGAGCATCGGCATCGTCACGTCGAACACCGCCGACTACGGCTACGCGTCGACCATCCACGGCATCGAGCGGGGAGCCCGAGAGAAGGACATGGCCGTGCTCATCGCCGTGATCGAGGGCTCCGATGCCGCGAGCGTGCGCAAGGCTGTCGGAACCGTCGCGTCGCACGCGCTCGGCGGCGTCGTGGTGATGGACTTCGACCAGAGCGCGCACGCCGTGCTGCCCTCGCTGCCCGCCTACATCCCGACGGTCTCAGCGACATCGCCGTCCGAGGGCAGCGGCGTCGACCGTCCGTTCGTGTCGATGGACGAGTACGACGGCGGGCTGCTCGCCGCGCGGCATCTCATCGAGCTCGGGCACCGGTCGATCTTCGTGATCGCACCCGCCGACACCCGGCCCGCCGAACGGCGTTCGCTCGGCGTGCACGACGCGCTCAACGAGGCGAGACTGCCGCACTACCCCGCCGTGCGCGCATCCGACTGGCGTCCCTCGTCGGGGTATGCCGGCGCGCAGCGGCTGCTGGACGACTACGGCGATCGCGTCACGGCCATCTCCTGCGCGAACGACGAGGTCGCGCTCGGAGCCGTCCGCGCGGTACTCGATCGAGGCCTGCACGTCCCCGAGGACGTCTCCGTCATCGGGTTCGACGACCATCCCCTCGCCGCCTACGCATCACCGCCGCTCACGACCATCCATCAGGACTTCGAGACGCTCGGGCAGCTGTCCTTCAGCCTCTTGCACGCGCTGATCGACGGGCGCCCCCTGCCCGACGAGCGTCACGTCGCGCCGCAGCTCGTCGTCCGCTCCTCGACAGCACCGCCGCATCCGTCGCGCGGTCTGTGACACCTCGCCGACGCTCGTCTGACGCCCCGCCGACGCTCGTCTGACGCCCCGCCGACGCTCGTTGGTGCCAAGGTGCGGCTATGAGCGGCGCTAAGAGCACGTCGGCACCACCGAGGGCCAACAAACGGCGCCGATCAACGAGCGTCGTGGACCAACGGCGCCGCCCGTCACGCGTGCGTCGCGACGAACCCCCGGATCTCGCGCGCGAAGACGTCCTCGCCGAAGTCCTGCGCCCGCGCACGGCAGGCATCCGGCGACGAGGCGAGTGCCTTCTCCACGGCGGCGCGCAGCTCGCTCTCCGACTCCCAGTCGTGCACGTGCGCGCCCGTCACGCCGTCGAGCACCGACTCGACCGCTCCCCCGGTCGCGTTCGCGAGCACGGGGGTGCCGGCCGCCATCGCCTCGACGGGGATGATGCCGAAGTCCTCGATCGGCGCGAAGACGAGGGCCGACGCACGCTGGAGGATGGCCGTGAGGAGCGGGGTCGACGGATGATGGACGAACGTGACGCCGCCGGGGTACGTGCGATCGGCGATGGCGCGCAGACGCTCCTCGTCGGGGCCGGATCCGGCGAGCACGACGGGCATCTCCGAGGCGCGGCCCGCCGCGATCGCCGCATCGAGGCGCTTGTAGGGGACGAAGCGCGAGAAGCCGAGGATGAACGCGTCCGGCAGCGCGTCGAGACGATCCTGCTCGGCCGGCGCGAGCTCGGGCTCGGCGCCGAAGCCCGCGACAGCGACGGGCGGGTAGATCACCTCCGCCTCGCGCTCCCACGTGTCGGCGATGCGGTCGGCGATGAAGCGGCTGTTGGCCGCGATCGCCACGGGCTCCTGCGCACGCTTGCGGTCGAGCGGCTTGAGCGCCGACGACAGGAGGCGCGCCGGGAGGCCGTTGCCGCGTCCGTCGAGCTCGGGAACCCAGATGTAGCGGGCGGGCGTGTGCGCGTAGACGAGCTTGGGCACGTCCCGCGCCGGGCCCGCGAAACGCACGTGGTGGGAGAAGAGGTGCGTGCTGGCGAGCACCCAGTCGGCGTCGCGCTCGGGCAGGTGGCGCCAGACCGCGGGCATGAACGGGAGCGCGAGGGCCTTGCGCCCCTTCAGCGGCGTGCGCGCGAGAGCGGTCTCGTTGACGGGCCGGAACCGGTCGCCCGCCTCGTTCCACAGACACCAGCGCTCGGCGTCGGGGAAGACTCCCGCGATCGCCTCGAACACGTTCTCCGACCCGCCGGCCGGTGAGAGCCACTCGTGCACGATCAGACCACTCAACGCCGTCTCCCCTGGTGAAGCTGTGCGTCGATCCTATGCGGGGACGGCTGAGCGACGCATGCGGGGCGGAAGGAGGCACGCACCCGCTTGTGGGTGGAAAACGCCGCTTTCCCGCACGGGTGAACGGCACTTTCCACCCACGAACGGTCGGGCTAACGCCGCAGGCCGGCGAACAGGGCGTGGAGCAGCGGCGCCACGGACGCGACGATCAGCACGGCGCCGAACACGGGGTCGTCGGGGCGCGTCAGGACTCCCGCGATCAGCAGCGCGCCGAAGAGGACGGCCGAGACCGCTCGGCGCACGAGGCGTTCCACGCGGTCGATGCGACGGTTCAGGTGCGACGTGTCGAAGGACACCTCTCCCGCGTCGATCCGCGTGACGAGGGCGTCGATCCGGCGCGGAAGCCGCCAGACCACGTTCGCGTTCGACACGGCGTCCTGCATGAGACCGCGCCCGAGGCCGCCGGCCTCGTCGCGCATGAACTGCCCGGCATACGGCTCCACGGCGTCCCACAGGTTGAAGCGCGGGTCGAGGGCGCTGCACACTCCGGAGGTGAGCGACATGGCGCGGATGACGAGCAGGAAGTTCTCGGGCAGCTGGAACGGCAGCGAGCGGACCACGTCGCCGAACTCTGCCGCGAAGTCGCGGAACTCGTGGGGGTCGACCTCCCGCAGCTCGGCGAATCCCATTCCGCCGAAGCGGGTGAAAAGCTGCGTCATCGCGCGCTCGAGCTGTGCGGTCTCGGCCGACGGCAGCAGCATGCCGATGTCGCCGATCGCGTCCACGAGACCCTTGCCGTCGCGTGAGGCGACGGCGACGAGCAGCCTCCGGAGGCCCGCGCGCGTGCCGTCGGGGATCTCGCCCATCATCCCGAAGTCGATGAACGTCAGCCGCCACCGGCGATCTCCTGTCGCGACCGGCGTGACGAAGACGTTGCCGGGGTGCGGGTCGGCGTGGAAGAACCCGTGCGTGAAGAACTGGTCGAACATGACGGAGGCGAACGCGGCGGCGACCTCCGCGGGGTCGATCCCCGCCGCGCGGAGCGCCTCGACGTCGTTGATCTTGATGGCGGTGACGTCGGCGAGGGTCAGGAGGCGCCGCGTCGTGCGCTCCCACACGATCGCGGGCGTGGCGACGCGGTGGTCTCCCGCGAAGTCCTCCTCGAACCGCTCGGCGCTGGCGGCCTCTCGGAGGTAGTCGATCTCCTCGAGGCTCGTCGTCGCGAACTCCTCGACGAGGGCGGGGACGTCCACGCGGTCGGCGACGACCTTCACGCGCGTGAGCCAGCGCGCGATCCGTCGGAGCGCGGCCAGGTCGACCTCGACGATGTCGTCGATTCCGGGGCGCTGCACCTTCACCACCACGTGCTCGAGGCCCGTCTCGGCTGCGTCGAGGGCCGAGAGCCTCGCCCGATGCGCCTGCCCGAGCGACGCCGCCGCGACCGGTGTCGGGTCGAACGAGGCGTAGGCGCGCTCGAGCGGCATCCCCAGCTCGGCCTCGGCGACCTCTCGGATGGCGGGGAACGGCACGGGGGTGACCTCGTCCTGCAGGCCCTCGAGCTCGCTCGTGATCTCGGGCGGCAGCACGTCGAGCCGCGACGACATGAACTGACCGACCTTGATCATGAGCCCGCCGAGGTCGAGCGCGAGCACGTGGAAGCGCTGCGCGATGCTCCGCAGCCGGACCTCCCTGCCGCGTTCGGCGACGCGAACGAGGCCGATACGGGGCAGGAAGAGCTCGAACCACCACGCCTGGGCGAGGTACCGAGCGGCGAACCGCAGGATGCGACGGTAGCGACCGCGCAGGCCCGCGGAGCCGGCGGCGGGCTCGCCGCGCCGCCGGCCGTCCGACGACATCCGTCTCAGTCCTGGGCGAGGATGGCGTACAGCTTGCGACGTGCGTCGTCGAGGACCTTCACGGCCTCCTCCTGCTGCTGCGGCGTGCCGGTGCGCCCGACCTGCGCCGCGGCCTGGGCGAGATCGACGCCGGCCTTCGGCAGCGCGGCGAACCCGACGCCCTCACGCGACCCCGGCGCCTCCCACGGCGCGGACTTGCCCGCAGAGGCCTCCGCCTCGGCACGGCCGGCCTCGGTGAGCGAGTAGGTCTTGCGACCGCCCGACTCCTCGGCCGAGATGAGCCCCTCGTCGGTGAGCTGCTGGAGGGTCGGGTACACCGAGCCCGCGCTGGGCTTCCAGGCTCCACCGCTGCGCTCCTCGACCTCTCGGATGATCTGGTAACCGTGCTTCGGCTCCTCGGCGAGAAGGGCGAGCACCGCCGCACGCACGTCGCCCCGGCCCACCCGCGTGCCGACGCGCTGCTCGAAAGCCGCGCGTGCGCCGTCCAATGCCTGCCAGATCCCGTCGGCCGGATGCCCGAACCCGCGCGATCCGCCGAACCCTGCGCCTGCAAACGATCCACTCATGATGACCTCCCGATCACATCGTGACGATAGTCAACGATATATCGTTGAGCTGGTGAGCGACAGGGTGACACGGGAGACTCGAAGGAGTCGCAGAGGCCGCACGGAGGATGTCCGCCGCGCACCGGCTACCGCTGCCGCGTCACGACCTGCGTCCGCTGCCCGCGCCGCTCACGCGCTTCGCGCTCCTCGCGCTCTTCCGCCAGGGCGGAGCGGTGCGAGCTCAACGCGGCGCGCACGGCGGTGTAGATGACGAACCACAGGATCAGCAGCCCCGCAAGGACGCTCGCGACGTAGACGCCGTAGATGATGACCCAGGGATCGAGCTCCATAGCCGGATCATAGTTCGGGCGATCCGCGCCGATGCGGTGCGACGACGCGGGTCGGGAAGACCGCCCGCGAGATCACCTCAGCACTGATAACTTTAACAAAGCTGACGGATCGTTGATAAAGTTATCAGCATGCGCGACGCTCTGACGAATCCCTTCCAACCAGGGTCCGACACCGTCCCCGAGATCTGGGCAGGGCGCACCGCCCAGCTCAGCGACTGGCGCGACGTCCTCAGGCCTCGCCTGGTCGCCGGCCTGTTCGAGCGCGGCCGGACGCTCGTCGGCGAAGCCGGCCTCGGCAAGTCCGCCCTCGTACGCCGCATCGCCCATGAGGCGGAGCTGGCCGGAGACTGGACGACCGCGCAGATCCGCGTGGCGCTGGGCACGGATGCGCTGAAGAGGATCGCCTCGGAGGTCCTCAAGCTCGCAGACAGGGCGGGGCTGCCCGCGGCGCGAGAGGGACGGATCGCCGAGCTCCTACGCCGCGTGCAATCCGTCGCCGTCAGCGGCTTCTCACTCGCCCTGAGCGAAGAGGGCGGCCAGGAGTCGTACACGGCACTGACCGACTTGCTCGTCGAGGTGGGTCGGGCGGCGATATGCCAAGACCAGATCGTGCTGATCCACCTCGATGAGATCCAGAACATCGACGACGAGCGGATGCTGTCTCAGATCCTGATCGCGCTGGGCGATGCGATCACCCACGAGGAGCCCGTGACCGTTCCCGGGGGCGGGCAGATCACGCGATCGCTCCCGATCGCGGTGTACCTGACGGGGCTGCCCGAGTTCGCCGATCAGGCGGGGACCCGCAAGGGCGCCACGTTCGCACGTCGCTTCAAGACGACGACCCTCGCCGCGATCGACGACGACGACCTGCGCAGCGCGCTGCGCCCGTTCGTCGTCGCCGGATGGGAGACGTCCACCGGCACGAACGGCGCCGGCCGTGTGCGCATGGATCCCGACGCCGCCGAGACGATCATCGACCTCTGCCGGGGCGAGCCCTTCCTCTTCCAGCTCGCCGGCGAGAGGGCCTGGTACGCCGGAACCGGCGACGTCATCTCTCGCGAGGACGTCATAAAGGGCTGGCAGGAGGCGGTGCCCGAGGCGACGGCCCACGTGGAGCGGGTTCTGGAGCGGCTGCCGCAACGCGAGCGCGAGTTCGCGCTCGCCATGGCGGAGCTTCCCACACAGGAGCGCACCCTCACCCGGATCGCGGCCTCGCTCGGCCACTCGAAGGCCACCGACGCGGGCCCCGCCGCGCAGCGGCTCGACAGGGTCCGCGGAATCATCACGCGCGGCAAGCCCTACACCTTCCGTCACCGCGCAGTCGAGGCCTTCCTCACGAGCGACTGGCCCGCAGCCGGCTGACGGACGTCGCGCCGGCGCATACGGACACCGGGTACCCCGGGGCGGGATCGTGCGCAGGCTCGATGCGGTTCTGCCAGCATGCTCGAATGCCCGACACGACCAGACGGCCGAAGTTCGAGTTCGCGGACGGCCTCCGCGCGGTGGCCGCGCTCTCGGTGGCGGTGTTCCACGCGACGGCCTTCACCGGTCACACGGGCGACGTCGACGAGAGCCTTCCGGCGCTCGCCCGCATCGTGGAGATCGGCGACTATGCCGTCCCGGTGTTCATCGTGCTCTCCGGGTACGTGCTCATGCTGCCCGTCGCCCGAACCGAGGGCTACGCGCTCCGCGGAGGCGTCTGGAAGTACATCGGGCGGCGGGCACGGCGCATCCTGCCCCCGTACTACGCGTCACTCGCGCTGTTCCTCGTACTCATCGCGCTGATCCCCGTCCTTCAGAACCCTCACGACACGGCGTGGGACAACAAGATCCCCGTCACGGCCGGCGGCCTCGTCTCGCACCTGCTCCTGGTGCACAACTGGAGCCCCGGCTGGATCTACCAGATCAACGGCCCCGCGTGGTCGGTCGCGACGGAGTGGCACATCTACTTCCTCATGCCGCTCGTGCTCCTCCCCCTCTGCCGTCTGCTCAATCCGTGGCTCATGCTCGTCGTCGCCCTGGCGATGGGGCCGGCGATCACCTCCCTGTTCCCGTCGGCCGGCTCCGGGAACTACTGGTTCATCGGCCTCTTCGCGCTCGGGATGATCGCGGCGCTCCTCACGGTGCGCGGGACCCGGGACGTCCGCTGGCTCGGATGGGCGGCCGCCGGGGTGTTCGCGGTCGCCGTGCTCTGGACGATCCTGGACGCGCCGGACGGGCGCCTGGCCGAGATCGCCTCCGAGACCCTCGTCGGCGCCGCCGTGGCGATGGGCCTCGTCGCGATGGGGCGTGCGGCGACCGCCGAGAAGCGCAGCGTCGGGCGCCGCGTCTTCGAGTGGCGCCCACTCGTGAACGTCGGGCTGTGGTCGTACAGCATCTATCTCATCCATTCGCCGCTGCTCGGCCTCGCGAACCTGATGCTGTTGCCGCTCGGTCTCCCGACGCTCGCCCACTGGCTCGTCATGGTCTTCCTCGTGCTGCCGGTCGTGCTCGCCGTGTGCCGCGTCTTCTTCCTCCTCGTCGAGCGTCGCTTCACCACGAGCCACCAGCAGCGCGAGTTCACGCGCGACTCGGGTCGCACCACGGGGAGGACAGGGCCGGAACGGCCGCATGCGCTAGAAACGTAGGGATGACTACCAACGACGATCCGTGGCGGTCGATCTCCGGGCGGACGGCGCAGGCAATCGCGATGGAGATCCGCTCACTCATCGAACAGGGGACCGTGCCGCCGGGCGACCGGCTGCCGACGGTCCGCTCACTCGCGCAGACGCTCGAGGTCTCCCCGACGACCATCACGGAGGCATGGAACCGCCTCCTGTCGGCCGGTCTCATCCGGACGGAGGGGCGACGGGGCACCTTCGTGTCGCCCCGCGTCGGCAAACGCAGCGTCGAGACCGCGCTCGGCTCGATCGTCATGGACGTCGCGCAGGGGGCCGTCGACGCGTCGCTGCTCCCCGACCTGCGTCCCGCGATCGACGCCGCGCTGCGATCACCCGATCTGCACGCGCACGACTTCTCGTACATCACGAACGAGCTCCGCGCGGCGGTCGAGCCCTCGTGGCCCTACCGTCCGGAGGCCTGGACGACCACGGACGGCGGGATGGACGCCGCATCGCTCGCGCTGCGCGCGCTCACGCGACAGGGGCATGTCGTCGCCCTCGAGCAGCCCGCGTCGCAACGCACGATCTCGCTGCTCCGCACCGCGCGCCGTCGTGTCGTCGGCGTCCGCTGGGACGACGAGGGGCCGAGCCCGGACGAACTGCGGCACGCGATCGAGGCGCAGAACGCCTCTCTCTTCGCCTGGCAGCCGCGAACCCACTACCCGACCGGGCGCACCGTCTCCGAGCGGCGTCTCGACGCCCTCGCGGAGGTCCTCGAGACCCATCCGCACGTCGTCGTCCTCGAAGACGATCTCGCCGGCGACGCGTCGGTCGCGCCCCCGCGCAGCCTCGCGGCCCACCTGCCCGACTCCGTCGTGCGCATCCGCTCCTTCGACGCCGCGTACGGCCTCGACCTGCGCACCGCCGTCGTCAGCGGCAGCCGTGACAACATCCGTGCGCTCAACACCGCGCGCGGCGCGCTCGCCGTCTGGAACAGCCGGATCCTTCAGAACGCGCTCGCCTGGCTCCTCCAGGACGCCGACACACAGACACTCGTCGACCGCGCGGCGAAGACGTATCAGAAGCGCCGCAGCGTTCTCGTCGATGCGATCCGCGGTCACGGCGTGACGATGGACGCGGGCACGGGAACGGTCGTGTGGGTGCCGGTGAAGGACGAGGTCGAGGCCGTCGACGTGCTCGACGACGCGGGCATCGCGAGCGGCCTCGGCAGCGTGTGCTGGCTCGACGCCTCCGATCAGCGACACATCCGTGTGCCGGTCGGCGCGCACGAGCTGGGGCCGGTCGAGAGCGCACGGCTCGCCGCCGCCGTCGCCCACGCTGCGCGGTAGCGGCGCTCGAAGACGCGACACCCGATGCGGCCTGCAGGAGTCAGCCGCGTGCCCAGGCCTCGGCGAGCGCCGCGTACGACGCCGCTCGGCGATCCAGGTCGTGGGCGAGGATGCTCACGACCACCTCGTCGGCGTCCAAACGCGTCGCGAGTGCACGGATCCTGGCCGCGGCTTCCGCGGGCGTGGCCGCGATCAGCGCCGTCGCGCGGTCGGCGACGGACGGGTCCTCGCCGACGCCCACCGGCCCCGAGGAGGGGAAGGGCGTGATCCCCTCGCCCGCGCGCTGCCGACGAACCCATTCGAGATGGGCGTCGGCGAGCCGCTGCGCCTCCCGGTCGTCTTCGGCGACGCAGGCCTCGACCGATACAGCGACCCGCGGCACGTGCCCGTGCTCGGCGGACACGGCACGGTAGTGCTCGACGGCCGAGCCGGCGGTCTCGGGGCTCATGTGGTGGTTCGCCGCGAACGGCAGGCCGATCTCTCCTGCGATCCGCGCGCTCTCGCCTGCGCTGCTGCCCATCGACCACAGCTCGACCTGCGCGCCTCCGGGGAGGGCCGACCAGCGCGTCGCGTCGTCGTCCGCGAACTCGTCCGCGAGGAACGCCCGCACATCGCGGATGAGCGCGCCGTGGTCTTCGGCGAGCGCGTCGCGTTGCTGCAGCAGCTCGATCCTCCGCGCGAAACGCGGCGAGGCGAGGACGGCGTGCGCGCGCCCGCGCGGCCCGGGGGCCTCTCTCCCCCGGGCGGCCGATCGGCCGAAACCGAGATCGACCCGCCCGGGGGCGAAGGCCGCGAGCGTGGCGAAGTCCTCGGCGATCGACACGGCCGTGCGATGCCCCGTGAGCGTCGCCGCGGAGCCGATCCGTATCCGCGAGGTGCGTTGCACCGCAGCGGCGAGCACCGGGACGGGGTTGACGGATGCGATGCCCGCCGTGAGGTGGTGCTCGGCGAGCCAGTACCGGTGGTATCCCCATCCCTCGGCCTGCTCCGCGAGCGCGACGCTGCCGCGGAGGGTCTCGGGCGCCGTGTGGCCTTCGGGGATGACCGCGAGGTCGAGGACGCCGAGAAGCGGCCGTACGGCGCTCATCGGATGCTCCGCTCCGCATCGAGCGCATCGAGGGCGTCGGCGATCCGGGCCACGGCGACGGGGATGTCGGCGACCGGGGTCGCGCTGAAACCCAGCCGAAGGGCGTCCGTGTGCGAGGCGCCGCCCGGGACGGCGAACGCCTCGCCTGCGCTGAAAGCGGTTCCGCGCGCCAGCGACAGCTCGCGCAGCCGGGACGCCGAGAGCTCGGCGTCGGCGAGGCGTGTCCAGAGGAAGAAGCCGCCGTCGGGCTCGCCGAAGGTCAGGGCCGAGCCGATGTCCCGACGGATCGCCGCTGTGAGCGCCGATGCCCGGCGGGCGTGCTCCTCCGCGAGCGCGCGGACGATGCCGTCGAAGGCTCCCGGCTGCGCGAGGAGGTCTGCGACGGCCGCCTGCACGAGCGTTCCGGGATGCTGATCGGTGCGGGATCGCACGGCGACGAGAGCGGGGACGAGCCACTCGGGAACGACGGCCCATCCTGTCCGGAGGCCGGGCCCGAGCGATTTGGAGAACGTGTCGATCCGGATGAAGGCCTCGTCGTCGACCGCGGCGTCGGCCACCTCCCGCCCGTTCCAGCGGGTCCGGCGATAGGGGTTGTCCCACAGCACGAGGAAGCCGTAGCGGTGGGCGAGGTCCGCGAGTCTCTCGCGACGCGCGGCGGAGAGGGTCGCCCCCGTGGGGTTCTGGAAGTCCGGGACGGTGTAGACGAGGCGGGGCCGCAGCCCGCCCTGCAGCAGTCGTTCGAGCGCATCCGTGTCGAGCCCGTCGCTGTCGACGCCGACGCCCACCGTCCGCGACCCCGCGAGTTGCAGCACCCGCCGGAACACGGGATAGACGGGGTCGTCGGTGACGACGACGTCGTCGGGTCCGAGCAGCGCGAGGACGATGAGCGAAAGCGCGTGGAGGGCGCCGTTGGCGACGACGACGCGTGCCGGCGAGACGCCCTCGCGAGCGGCGATCAGGTCGACGAGCCGCGGCAGACCACGCGGCGACGAGTACTGGAAGGCCGGCGCCCCCGGATCGGACGCCGCGCGTGCGACGGCCTCCGCGATGGCGACACGAGGCAGCGCCTCGGTCGCGGGATTCCCACCGAGGAGGTCCACGGCGCCCGGTGGTCGCCCGCCGAGCACCTCGGTGAACGTGCGGGGCACATCGAGTCGTTGCGCGAAGGCGGACAGGGGCGGATGGGATGTCATGAGCGCTTCTCCGGGGAAAGGTCGGGTGCGGCTGCGAGCAGGTCTCGTGTGAGCGGATCGTTCGGCTGACCGAAGACCCGGCGGATCGGGCCCTGTTCGACGATGCGTCCTCCGCCCATCACCGCGACGTCGTCGGCGATCTCCGCGACGACGCCGAGATCGTGCGTGATGAACAGGTAGGCGAGGCCCGTGTCGCCCTGCAGGGTGCGCAGCAGATCGAGGATCTGCGCCTGCACCGACACGTCGAGAGCAGAGACGGGCTCGTCGCAGACGAGGAGCTCAGGCCGCAGCGCGATGGCCCGCGCGATCGCCGCGCGCTGCAGTTGGCCGCCCGACAGCTCGCCCGGCCGACGGCCCCCGAAGGAACGCGGCAGCGCCACCTGTTCGAGCAGTTCGTCGACGCGCTCCGACCGCTCCCGGCGGGTGCCGACGCGGAAGACCTCGAGCGGCTCGGCGATGGCCCGGCGGATGGGAATGCGCGGGTCGAAGGAGGAGTACGGGTTCTGCGGCACCAGCTGGATGCGCCGGCGCAGTTCCCGCAGCCCCTCTCCGCGCTGGGCGGTCGTCTCGACGCCGTCGAAGCGGACCTCCCCCGCCGTGGGCGATGCGAGCCCGAGCACGGTGCGCGCGAGCGTGGTCTTCCCCGATCCCGACTCGCCCACGAGTGCGAACGTCGTGCCGCGGACGACGTCGAACGAGGCGTCGTCGACGGCGACGGTCCGGCCGAACCGTTTCGAGAGACCGCGCACGCTCAACAGGACGTCCGACCGGTCCGGCAGCGGGCGGGTGAGCGCGTGGCGCGGCGAGGGGACGGCGTCGAGCAGCTCGGCGACGTACGGGGCACGGCCCGCCCGCGACCGCTCGCTCGGGGCGAAGGCGTCGACGACCTCGCCCGCCTTCATGACGATCACGCGGTCGGCGCGCTGGAGGGCGATGGCCAGGTCGTGCGTGATGAGGAGCAGGGACGTCCCCCGATCTCGGGCGAGCGCCCCGAGGTGGTCGAGGACACGCCGTTGCACCGTGGCGTCGAGTGCGCTCGTCGGCTCGTCGGCGACGATCAGCTCGGGGCCGGCGACGAACGCGCCCGCAATGAGCGCGCGCTGCCGCATGCCCCCTGACAGCTCGTGCGGCCACGCCCGGGCGACGCGCGGCGCGTCCGGGATGCCCGCCGCCTCCAGGGCCTCGTCCGCCCGTCGCTTCGCGTCGGGATCCCGCACGGCGCCGTGGGCTCGCAGGCTCTCCGTGACCTGATCGCCCACTCGACGGGTCGGGTTGAGCGACGTGCCGGGGTCCTGCGGCACGTAGCCGATGCGCGTCCCGCGCAGGCTCCGCCATCCGGCCTCGTCCAGCGCAAGCAGATCGGTGTCGCCGAGCGTGGCCTCTCCCTCCGACGTGCGCGCCGCCGGCGGCAGCAGACCCAGGACGGCACGGGCGAGAGTCGTCTTGCCCGAGCCGGATTCGCCGACGATCGCGACGGTCTCACCGCGCCCGATCGTGAGGGACACCCCGCGGAGAGCAGGGATGTCCGGGCCGTAGTCGACGCTGAGGGATGTGACGGTCAGGAGCGCGGTCATGCGCTGCGCCCGCTCTCTCGGGACAGTGATCGGGAGAGGTGGTTGACGGAGAGGACGACCGCCACGACGACCGCGGCGGGCAGCATCGTGAGCCACCATGCGGAGGCGAGGTAGTCGCGTCCTTCGGAGATGAGGTTCCCCCATTCGGGAGCGGGCGGCGGCGTCCCGAACCCGAGGAAGCTCAGGGCCGAGACGGCGAGGACGGCCGTGGCGAGGGTGGCGACGGCGAGGACGACCACCGGGCCGAGGACGTTGGGCAGGACGTGGCGCACGAGCATCCGGGGCCCGCGCACGCCGAGCGCGCGGCAGGTCTCCACGAAGTCGCTGGAACGCACGCGCATCGTCTCCGAGCGGACGACCCTGGCGAACGACGGCAGCGACCCGACGCCGACGGCGATCGAGATCTGGAGCGACCCCGCGCCGAGCGCCGCGATGACCGCGAGCGAGAGGAGGAGGCCGGGGATCGCGAGGACGACGTCGATCGCCCGCATGAGGACGCCGTCGACGACTCCCCCGAGGTATCCCGCCAGGATGCCGACGAGCGAACCGGCGACGAGGGCGATGACGACGGCGAGCAGCGTCGACCGGATGGAGAGGGATGCGCCGTGGACGACGCGGATGAACAGGTCGCGCCCGAGCTCGTCGGTGCCGAACAGGTGCGCGGCCGAGGGAGCCCCCAGCCGATCCTCGGGGACGGCGCGTAGCGGGTCGCCCGGAGCGAAGAGCCCGGGGGCGATCGCCCATCCGGCCACGATCACGACGACGGCGATGGCGAGCAGAAGCCCGGGCCTCCGCAGAGCGCGCCGGGCGAGGTCAGCGGCGGCGGTCACGGTGCCTCACGATCGTCGGGTCGAGGACGGGGTAGAACAGATCGACGACGACGTTGACGACCACGAACACGGCGGCGCCGCACGCCACGATCCCCAGGACGACGGGCAGGTCGCGTGCGACGACGGCCGTGATCGCGATGCGGCCGAGGCCCGGGCGGGAGAAGACGGTCTCGACGACGATGGAACCGGCGAGGAGGTCTCCCACGAGCAGCGCCGCGGCCGTGAGAGCGGGAAGGCACGCGTTGCGCAGCAGGTGGGCGAAGAAGATCCGCGGGCGGGAGGCGCCGCGTGCGATGAGGACGGTCGTGTAGTCCTTTCGCTCCTCGGCGACGATGCCCTTCGCGAGGAGCTGGGCGATGAGCGCCGCGGCGGGTATCGCCAGCGCGATGACCGGTAGCACGAGCGACGTCGCGCCGCTCGCGCCGAACGCCGGAAGCCACCCGAGCCGGAACGAGAAGATCTGCAGCAGCACGAGACCCGTGACGAACGTGGGGACGGACAGGCCGAGACCGGGCAGCGAGAGCAGCAGCTCACGGATGCGCGAGCGGCGGGGGCTCAGAGCGGGGAGGGCGAGCACGACGCCCGCGACGACGCTCACCGCGAGGGTCGTGCCCGCGAGCACCGCCGTGGGCCCGATCGACTCGGCGATCATCTCCGTCACCGGGCGCCCCGTCGAGATCGACGTGCCGAGGTCTCCGCGAAGCGCTGCCCACAGCGACTCGCCGTACTGCACGATGACGGGACGGTCGAGGCCGAGCTCGGCGCGGAACCGAGCGAGCTCGGCGGGGTCGATGGACTCCCCCTCTCCCCCGGCCGCCATGATCGCCGCGGGATCGCTGGGGAGGGCGTAGAGGATGAGGAACCCCAGCGTGTAGGCGGCGACGAGCACGATCACCGCCTGCATCGCGCGTGACGCGAGGTAGCGGATCATGCGTTCGTTCGGCCGGAGAACACGGACGCGGGCCTGTCGAGGCCGAGGACCTCGCGCAGCGTCGTGCCGGAGACGCCTTCGCCGCCCAAGCATCCCGCTGTGTCCGGGCCGGCGATCGAGACGCCGCGGGAATCCGCCCCGTCGAGCACGATGTCCACCCACCGTGCGCTCCGGCCCTCGGAGGCCAGCGCCGCGGCCTCGGCCGCGAGGAGCACGACGGGGCGTCCCTGCGGCGGGCGGGGCGTGATCGACGGGCCCGCGATCGTGAAGTCGGGGCCCGTCGCGTCGACGGCGTGGAGCTTCGCACGGTCGAGATACCGGCCCGTCGCCCGATCGCGGATGACGGCGTCGTCCTCCCAGCTGTCCCAGAGGAGCGCCACGGCGTCCACGACGGCGGCCGCATCGGCCATCGCCTCGGCATCCCGACCGGCATCGGGGATCAGCCATCCGGCGCGCCCGCGCGTCGTGTGATCCAGCGTCGCCAACGCACTCGACATATGCGACGGCTCGACGCCATCCGCCCGGTGCTCGACGACGATTCCGATCCGCGACGTCCGCGCGCCCAGGTGCGCCGCGACGTGCAGGGGCGAGAGCCCGCCGACCGCCGCAGCCGTGACGACGAGGAACGGGGCCGTGCCCGCGTCGAGACGACGAGCGGTCTCGACGACATCAGCGAGCGCGCCCGCGGTCGACGCCGACGACGCTGGCGGCAGCAGGATTCCCGAGGTCATGCGATCTCCTTCTCGAAGCACCTGCTGATCAGGTCGTCATCGGAATAGGGTCCGAAGGGCGCGATGGGATGCCACGACTCGCTCTCGTACAGGGCGATCGCCGCGTCCTGGCGGAACCCGGTCTGCAGGCGCAGGCGCACGATCCCCCGTTCTGCGGCGCGACGCTCGAGGTCACGGAGCACGATGCGGGCGAGCCCTCGCCGACGGTGGGCACTCGCGACGGTGAGACGCTTCACCTCGAACGCGTCGTGCACGTGCGCGATCACGCCCGCGGCGACGACCTCCTCGCCGCGGCGGACGACGCTCACCGACACGACGTCCTCCCTGACGAGCGGCGCCACGCGCTGCTTGCTGAGGTCGTCCTCCGCGTACAGCGGTAACACCTCCTCCGCACTCCGGCGCAGGAGGTCGATGAGCGCGGGGTCGTCCCAGTCGCCGTCGCCGACGAGGTAGTCGGACGCCGTCATACGCTCGCTCTGTCCGGCGCGGAGACGCCGAGGTGCTCGCGAAGCGTCACTCCCTCGTACTCGGTGCGGAACAGTCCCCGCTCCTGCAGGATCGGCACGACGCGCTCGAAGAACCGGGTGAGCATGTCCTGCGACGGCGGCAGGAGGACGAACCCGTCCGCCGCCCCCGTGCGGAACCTCTCCGACATGGCGTCGGCGATCTGCTCGGCCGTGCCCGCGATCGACCAGTGCCCGTACGACGCCGCCTCGAGGCCGACCAGCCGCCGAACGGTCCAGAGCTCCGTCGTGGCGAGACGGTGGAACAGCTCGTAGCGGCTGCGCCGCCCCTGCACCGACGCGGGATCGGGGAGGCGGCCCGGCGGGATCACGTCCGAGAACCCGAGGCCCGAGAGGTCCGCGCCGCCGAGCTGGTCGGCGAGACGGGCGACCGCCGTCGGCTCGTCGACGAGGTCGAGGAGCTCCTCGCGGATGCGTGTGGCGTCCTCTTCCGTGTCGCCGATGACCGGGCTCAGACCGGGGAGGACGACGACGTCGCTGCGGCGACGGCCGAAGCCCTCGGCCCGGGAGCGGATGTCGTGGATGAACGCCCGCGACTCGTCGGCGTCCTGCTGAGCCGTGAACACCATCGAGGCGTGTCTCGCCGCGAGGTCTCGTCCCGGCTCCGACGAGCCGGCCTGCACGATGACGGGTCGCCCCTGCGGCGAGCGCGGCACGTTGAGCGGCCCGGCGACCCGGAACCGCGGGCCGTCGTGATCGAGCGGATGGACCTTCGCTGGGTCCGCGAACCGGCCCGCCGCGCGGTCTCGCACGAGGGCGTCCGGCTCCCAGCTGTCCCAGAGTCCCGTCACGACCGCGGCGAACTCCTCCGCCCGCTCGTAGCGCGTGTCGTGGTCTGGCCACTCGCGATGCCCGAAGTTCTGCGACCCGACGCTCGAGGTGACGGCGTTCCATCCCGCGCGCCCCTTCGAGATCTGGTCGAGGGCGGCGACCTGACGAGCCAGCGTGTACGGCTCGGAGAACGTCGTCGACGCCGTCGCGACGAGGCCGATCCGCTCGGTACGCATCGCGAGGGCCGAGAGCATCGTGAGGGGCTCGAAGTAGAGGTACGGCTGCTGCACGCGCAGCGCCTCTCGGTTCACGGACGACAGGTCGGAGATGAAGAACGCGTCGAGCAGCGCGGCCTCCGCCTGCCGGGCGAGGTCGACCATGAGCTCGATCGTGCCCCACTCCTCGACACGGCTCCCCTCGCGACGCCATGCGCCCTGGTGCACCCCGCCGACCCCTGCCGAGAGGGCGAGGTGCATCCGGGCGGGCGCGGTCAGTTCGCGAGCCATGCGTCGTAGAGGAAGATGCGGGAGGAGGAGTCGAACGACACGTCATGCAATGAGGTGCTCGTGGCCGCGACCTGTGCGAGCTCGTACACGGGGATGCCGTAGCCGGCCTCGACGACGAACTGCTGGATGTCGGCGGACGTCTCGGCGCGCGCCGTCTCGTCGGAGGACGTCTGCAGCGCGGTGAACAGGCCGGTCAGGTCGTCGTCCGCGAACCGGGCGGGGTTCGTGTCGGCGCCCCCGAAGGTCGTGCGCAGCACATCCGCCTCCGAGCGCGTGAAGTTGCCGAAGCTGAAGGCGAGATCCGGCTCCTGTACGGCCTCGAGGTAGTCGGCGACCGCGAGCGGACGCAGAGTCAGCTCGACCCCGATGTCGCCCAGCTGCTGCTGGACGAGTTCGAGGACGCTCTGATTCGTGACGACGCTGTTGAGGTAGGCGACGTCGAGGGAGAGCCGAACGCCGTCCTTCTCCCGGACGCCGTCGGAGGCGGTCTCCCATCCCGCGTCGTCGAGGAGCGCGGCAGCCGCGTCGGGGGCGTACGCGAGCTCGTCGGAGACGTCAGCGTAGCCGGGCGTGCTCGTGGCGAGGACGGAGGTCGCGGATGCGTACGACGCGCTCAGCACGCTGGCGAGCTGGTCGCGGTCTATCCCGATCTGGATGGCCTGGCGCACCGCGGCGTCGGCCGTGATCTTGTTCGAGGCACGCGGGTAGAGCGTGTTCACGACACCGGGGTTCGCGCGGTCGATGACGTCGAAGCCGGCGCCCGCGAGGGTCTCCTCGTCGGTGGGCTGCACATCGGTGATGGCGTCGAGCTGCCCCGACTGGAGGGAGCCGACGCGCACGCTCGACTCGCTGACCACCTGGAACGTCACGCTGTCGAGATAGGCGTCGCCCTCGTGCGCGGCGCGGGCGGACGGCCACCCGTACCCGTCTCGCCGTGTGAGGACGGTCGATTCGTTCTGCGTGTACGAGTCGTAGACGAACGGGCCGGTGCCGACGATGCTCTCGGGCGCGCAGCGCTCCTCCGCCGTCTTCTCCAGGGTGGACTCCGCGACGATGCCGAGCTGGACGACCGATGTCGTCGCCAGGAAACCGGCGGACGGCGTGGAGAAGTCGATCTGCACGGTGTGCTCGTCGATGGCCGTGGCTCCCTCGTATCCGGCGAGGTATCCGGTGACGAGCGAGGTCGCGGCGCCGAGCGAAGCGATCGTGTCGAAGTTGCGCACCACGACGTCCGCGTCGAGCGCGGAACCGTCGCTGAAGGTCACGTCGTCGCGCAGTGTGAACGTGAAGCTCGTCGCGTCGTCGTCGACCGTCCACGACTCTGCGAGCCAGGGCAGCACTTCGCCCGTCTCGGGGTCGAGGTCGGTCAGGCTGTCGACGACCTGCCGGCTCGCGCTGATCGACGCGGCGTTGCCGTTCTGCTGCGGGTCGAGGCACGTCGGATCGGCGGAGATGCCGACGACGACGTCGCCGCCTGACTGCGGCTGCTGCGTCGCGGCCTGGTCTGCGTCGCCCTCGGCGGGGGTACAGGCGGCGAGGAGCGTTGTGGACGCCGCGAGCGCCATGACGAAGGCGCCCGCACGGATGCGGGCGGTGCGGGTGAGGACCATGTCTCTCCTTGATGGATGGTGCACGACGGGATGGGCGGCGGGTCAGGGGCTGCGGAAGCGGAGCGGATCGAGGCCGAGATGCTCTCGAGCGGTGACCCCCTCGTAGGCCGACGGGTATGCTCCCCGGGTCTGCAGCTCAGGGACGAGTCGGTCGACGACCTCGTCGAATCCGCCGGGGGTGAGATAGGCGCCGAGGGCGAAGCCGTCCGTGATGCCGGCGTCGGTGTAGCGGAGCATCGCGTCCGCGACCGCGGAGGGCGTGCCGACGAAGGCAGGCCGGCCGTACACGGCCGCCATGAGGCCGCGCAGCGAGAGCCCCTCCTGCTCAGCGCGCTCGCGCCATCCGCGCACCGTCTCGAGGGGGTCGCGCTTGGATTGGACACGCCCCTGCGTAAGGTGCGTCTCGGGGCGCACGGGGTCGTAGGACGGCAACGGCCCGTCGGGATCGACGCCGTCGAGCGAGCGACCCCACACCTGCTCGGCGAAGGCGATGGCCCGCTGACCCGTGACCTGGGCGAGGGCGTTCTCTCGCGCACGCTCCTCGGCGTCTGCGGCGCTGTCGCCTAAGACAAGGCGCGCGATCGGGAGGATGCGCACCTCGGAACGGCTGCGCCCCGCCGCGATCAGCCTCTGCTCGAGGTCGGTCGCGAACCGATCGGCGGCGTCGTACGCCGTGTTGAGCGAGAAGACGACGTCCGCGAAACGCGCGGCGAAGTCGCGCCCGTCCGCCGAGTCGCCGGCCTGGATGTACAGGGGACGCCTCTGCGGGAGCGGATCGATGCCGCTCACGCCGTCGACCGCGGCGAAGGCGCCGTCGTAGCGATAGCGCCCGCCGTTCTCAGAAGCGCGCCAGATGGCTTCGGCCGACGCGATGACATCCGTCGCCCGACGGTAGCGGTCGACGTAGTCGAGGTAGCCCCCGCGGCGGAAGTTGCCGCCCGTGAAGGCGTCGTTCGTCGTGACGATGTTCCAGGCGGAGCGCCCGTCCGAGAGGTGGTCGACCGTCGCGAGCCCCGTCGCCAGCTCGACGGGGTCGGTGTAGGTCGTGTTGAGCGTCGCGGCGAGCCCGATGCGCTCGGTGACGGCCGAGAGCGCGCCGTAGAGCGTGAGCGTGTCGGGGCGGCCGGCCACGTCGAGCTCGAAGAAGCGACCGCGGTGCTCGCGCACACGCAGCCCCTGCCCGAGGAAGAGCAGGTCGAACAGGCCGCGCTCCGCCGTGCGGGCGATGTGCTCGAACGACTCGACGGCGATCTGGCTGCCGGCGTCGGGGTGCGACCAGACCGTGGTGTGGTTCACGCCCTCGACGAAGGCCGCGAGATGCACGCGCCTTCGCGAGGCGGCTCGGTCGTGGTTCGTCTGCACGACCGCAATGCTAGGAATCTTTGTACCAACACACGGTGGCACATTGACGCAAACGGTAACAGAGGCAGCGTTCCCGACCGTCCCTCGGACAGCGGCAGACGATCGGGCCGGTCTGCGGCACCGCCGCACAGTCCGTCCGACTAGCGCCTACCGCTCCCTAGCCGGAAGCGTGAAACAACCTCGCCTCCACGACAGGTCAGCTGCAACCCGGCGTCGACGTCTCGACGGGCACGTCCTCGACGAGCGGGGTGTGCACGACGTTGAGGTCGCCGTACTCCTCGCCCTCGGCACCCGCGAACGTCACCTCGATCGTGTGCGACGTCGCCGGCTCGTTGATGATGCGGATGCGAACCGCCGGGCGTCCCTCGTCGTAGCTGCCCGCGTCCGGCATGATCTCCGCGCCGTCGACCTTCGCCGACGCCCACGTTGCCCCGACCGGGCCGTAGAACACCATGTCCGTCGCCTTGACTCCGCGCTCGAAGTATCGGCCGGTGGAGACGTACAGAGGCAGACCCGCGACATCGCCCGGCTGCAGCGTGTAGTTGTACGTCGCCTCGACCGTGAACGTCGCGGCCTCGTCCGCCGCGACCTCGCAGACATCGCTCGTCGCGGCAACGCTCATGTCGGCGTAGTAGTCGAGCTTGCCCTCCGTCGTGTCGTTGACGAAGACGCCGATGTCGGTGGCCTTCTCGTTGCTGTCGTTGAGAGGGCCTGTGAGCGTCGTCCCTTCGACTGCTGCCGCCTCCGTCGGGTCGGTCGACGAGTAGAGGACGCGGCCTTCGCCCGACGCCTTGCCGATGGCCTGCGCGAGTTCGACGATGTCGGCCGAGCCGCTCGTGACCTTCTCGAACACGCCGCCGGCAGCAGCCGCGAAGTATGCGTCCTGCGCAGCTTTGTCGGCGAAGGACTCACTGGGATATTTGACGTACACACCGTTGAGCAACGTATCGACTGCGTTCGCTGAGGTCAGCTGAGCGCCGTCCACCAGGTCGACCGGTCCTGTCGCCTTGAGGATGTAGCCGAGAGTCGTGGGGTCGAGCGAGAGGACACCTGTTCCCGGATCTCCGTATGTCTCCTGCCAGTAGGCACGGACCAACGCCGCCGTCTGATCGAAGTCCGGGATCATGGTCGAGTCCTGGATCCAACGTCCGACACGGTCGGTGTAAAGCGCTGTGAGGGATTCGCTCACCGGGAGAATCGTCTCGCCACGGCCATTGATGAAGTCCGTCGACGACGCCTGCTGCGTGATCGAGATGCGCCCCTGATCTGCCGTCAGCATCAAGAGCGATGCAGGATTTCCACCTGTGGTCCGCGCCTCCGCGGTGTTCTGAACGATGACGATGTAGTTCCGCGGCCCGTCGGCTCCGAGCATCGTCGGCAGATGCGGCATGAGGTCGTCGAGCCGGTTGAGCGTGGGCCAGAGCGTCCCCACAGCCTCCGTCAGCTGACCGACGATCGAGCCGACCGGCGACAGCAGGGTGCTCGTGTCGATCGCCGAAAGGTCGATCTGCACCTTCTCTGTGGCGACGGCCGCCTGCGACATCGGCGCTGCGAGCTCCCGGACAGCGCCCAGGTCGATGGCGCCGTCCTTCGGACCGATCGCGGCGATGTCGACGGTCGCGAAAGGAGTGAGCGCATCGCGGACGAGATCATCGCCCGCTGCTGCGGAGAGTCGGACCGACTGAAGGTCATCGCCCACGAACGGGATCCATTCGACCCCCCGCCAGAGGATGTGACCCGTCGCGGCGCGCGCAACGCCCGTCTTCTCTGCCACTTCGTCGACGGCCGCTTCGGCTGTCGCCGTGTCGCCGGCCGCGATCGCATCCTGAACGTCGCCTGCGAGGGGCACGACGTCCTTGAGCGCACTATACGCCAAGAAGGCGCTGACCCCGAGCACAGCCGCGTATGCGAGGAGAAGAACGGGGATGCCCCAGCCGAGCCAGCGACGGATGATCTTGCGCCGACGAGACTTCTTCGTCGGCTGATCGGACTCGCCGTCGACGGGCGGCTCGTTCATCGTGCGTGCGCTCATGCTGCTGCGGGCTCCTGCGGTCGGCCGGGCTCAGCGACCTTACTGAGGAGGTCGTCCGCCCAGCATAGTTCGCGATCGTCGGCCAATCCGGGGAGGATGCCGACCACGATGCGGATCACGCGCGATGTCGCCGGTAGATCTCCACGGAGTCTTCGCCGATCCCATCATCCGTGAAGCTCTCTCGAACACGCTCGACAGCCGCCGCTCCCATGCTGCGGCGAAGATCGGGATCGTCGATGAGACGCCGCGTAGCTTCGATGAGTTGCTCGTCAGTGTCCCGGACGAAGCCCGTCACTCCATCCAGAACGGTGTCACGGTTCCCGACGACATCAGTCGTCACAGCGGGGATGCCTCTCCCCTGCGCTTGGATCAGCGAGAGCGCCATCCCCTCCCACAATGTCGGGAAGAGGAAGATGTCTGTGTCCGCGAAGATGTCCTCGAGTTCATCGGGGGTCGCCCACTCGCGCAGTTCGACGGGAGCATCGCCGATCCAGTTGGCCGCGTCTTCGGCAGAACCGCCCCCGACCCAGAGAAAACGTGCGCGGCCCTCGAGCGCGCGGGCGACCGCGGCGAATCTCCACGGGGCCTTCTGGTAGGTGATCCTGCCGGTCATCGTCACGAGCACAGGTCCGCTCGCACGCTCTTTCCTCACGACCAGGGAGGACTCCGGCACACCTGATTGCAGGTATTCGACACGAGGCGCCCGGAGGCGTTCACGGGCGAGCTCCACCTCGCCTGCCGAGGTGACGATCAGCGTCCCCTTGCGGGCGAAGATCTGCTCCAGAGTTCGGTAGAACGAGCGAACCAGGGCGGGAGAACTCTCACGGAGGAAGGCGAAACCATGGGGTGAGTAGAAGAGTGATGCCCTCACCCCCACTAGAGCGAGCCTTCCGGCGACCCCGGCGATCGAGGAGTGAAGATGGATCACGTCGTACTCATGCCGGCGCGCAAGCCGGCGCAGCTCCCGCATCATGAGCGGGATGTCTCGTAGCGTGGATCCACCAGACAGCGGCTCACGGAGAGACACATCCGGGTGAAACCGCTCCCTCATCACTTCCGGCGATGGTGTGTCCGGCCGGACCGTGTAGAGCACCGTGACGGACGCTCCTGCTTCGACCTGGCGCCGCGAGATGCTGTCGACGATGCTAACGATGCCGCCGCCCATCGCTTCCGTCGCGTGGAGTACCCGAAGGGGAGAGCCCGGCTCACGCTTATCGGTCATGCCTTCTCCGTCATGGTCGTCCAGGTACGCCGTACACCTTCATCCAAGTCGACAAGCCGCGTCGGCTCGCCGAAGTCCGAGCGGTACCGATCCGTGCTCAACGCGATGTGCTGCACGAACGTCGGAGGAGTGGGCTTGCGTTCGATGACGGGCTCGATTCCCGTCACTCGGCGGATCGAGGCGATGATCTCATTGAGAGAGTGCGACCGCCCGCTGCCTACGTTGTATACGGCATGGCGCCCGCCACCTGCCATGGGGGCGACGAGCATCTTCGCGGCGTCCTCAACGTAGATGTAGTCACGCTCCATCGACCCGTCGCCGAAGACAGTGATCGGTCTACCCGATGCGAGATTGCGCAGGAAGATGGGAATGACGCCCTGGCGACGCGTGGGGCTCTGCCTCGGGCCATACGGGTTGGACAGCCGCAGGATCGTCGATTGGAGACCGTGCACCCTGCGAAAATAGTCGAGGTACCGCTCGATCGTCAGCTTGCCTATGGCGTATGGGGAGACCGGCAGCGGGGTCGCATCCTCGTCGACGACGTTCGTGGGCTGCTCTCCGTAGATTGCGCCGCCAGTCGATACGAAGTACAGGTGCCCGACGCTTGCTTCGGCGGCCACGCGGAAGAGTTCAATGCTCGCCGTCACATTCGTGCGGATATCGAGGAGCGGATCCGCCTCTGCCGAGGCAGGGTTGGTCATGGACAAAAGGTGGAAGATCACGTCCTGTCCAGCAACGATGTCTTCGACGTCCCCGACGTTCAGGAAATCGCCGGCGACCTCACGCACCGGGTCGGCTCGGAACCTTCGCAGTCCCGAGAACCGATCGAATACTGTCACCTCATGTCCTGCCGCCACGAGCTCATCGACGACGTAGGAGCCGATGAAGCCGTTGCCGCCGATCACCAGGCATCTGGTCATCGCGTACCTCCCGGGCGTCTTGGAATCACGTCATGCACATGGACGGCAAGCGAATCCACAGATTCGCTCTCACGAGACTCTCACGCGGGGGCACGAACGGGCTGCAGCCACCCCAGGCACCTCGGATCCGCGCCACGGCAGTCGAATCACCCTATCCGCGATCACAGCTCCCGCAGAATTCCCACCCGCCACGAGGGCACGGCCTTGCACGAGAGCCGCTCCGACGCTATGGTCTGGCGCCCGGGTCCCGAGCGATCCTGTAGGGACGTCAGGGGTGATTTAGGCTGTGGTGGTTGCGCAAGAGCGCACCGGGAGGAAGGCCGAGCACGGTGCTGAACCAACAGGACTCTGACCATCTCGCCAAATTGCGCACGGAGACGAAGAACACGCTCCGGGAGACGATCGGCGACACGCGTCACGTGGCGATCATCGACGCGCCCAATCAGAGGAACGTCGGAGACTCGCTGATCTGGGAGGGGGAGCTGGCGTACCTCACCCAACTCGGCTATGAGATCTCGTACGTCTGCGACCTCAACAGCTACGATCCCAAGGATGTCCGCCGCCGCCTCCCCAAGGGGGGAACCGTGCTGTTGCACGGAGGAGGGAACTTCGGGGACCTCTGGCCCGGCCATCAGGCGCTGAGGGAGAGAGCAGTCGCCGACTTGCACGACTACCGGATCGTTCAGCTCTCGCAATCCGTGTACTTCTCCGACGACGAGCGCGCGCGCGCGGCGAATCGCGTTCTGGGCGCGCACCCGGACTTCCGTGTGCTCCTTCGCGACACCCTGTCTTTGCAGCGCGCCAGCCGCCTCCTGCCGGATCTGAACTGCACGTTCTGTCCCGACATGGCATTGGGATACTCACCGCGGCTCCCCGATGGCGTCGCTCGCGAGCCGCGAGAGGTGCTGGTCATCGCGCGGGCTGACAAGGAGTCCGCGTCGGGACTCCGTTCGATCGATTCTGATTGGGCGGCGCCGTACGAGTTGCACGTCACCGACTGGGGGCTGCACGCAAGCGATCCGCTGGGCTGGAAGGCCGCGCGTCTCGTCGCCCGCTTCAACCACAAGATCGTGGCTGTCCGGCGCAGACTTCACGTTCCCCTCCCGAGCCTCCCGCAGCGGCTGCTCCAACGCGTCGTGCTGTACATCAACGCCCGCAATGCGGACTCTGCGCTCCGGCTGTATGCGCAAGCACGCGCTGTGGTCGTCGATCGACTGCACGCGCACGTGCTTTCCGTGCTTCTCGGAATCCCGCATGTCATGCTCGACAACAACTATCGGAAACTCGGCGCTGTCTTCGACGACTACACGGGCGAGTTCACCACAGCGCGATACAGTCTCGATCTCGATGACGCGCGTCGTCAGACCCAGGAGGTGCTCGAGCAACGATGATGGCCTTCATCACGAGCATGCGACACCCTGACAACGCCGACGACTACGCGTACAACGAGACTCTGCTGAGCGCGACGCTTGCCTCTCTCGAGCAACAGACGAGCGACGACTACATCGTCATCATCGTCGGGAACCGCGCCCCGAGCTTCCCGCTTCCGCAGAGAACACGATTCGTGGAGGTCGATTTCGAGCCGCCCGCACGCGTGAACGGGCCGCACGCGGACAGGTCAGGATTCGTCAAGGACAAGGGGACCAAGATCGGAGCAGGTCTCCTTGCGGCGCGAGAGCATGAGCCCGACTGGGTGATGATCTTCGACGCCGACGATTTCGTCCACAGGGACCTCGTCGCCTTCGTCGAGACACGTCCGGGCTCTGACGGGTGGGTGATCGATCGGGGCTGGATCTACTCACGTTCACGGAACGGCTACCGTCGCCAGGAGGCGTTCAATCGAACCTGCGGAACGTCATACATCATTCCGTTCGACGCATACAACGTTCCTCCGGATCTCTCGATCCACTCGACGCAAGAGGCGCTGCTCGCCGCATACGGGGACGTGCTTCCGAACATTATGGGAGCCCACCGCAATGCCGAGACCTGGCATCGCGCGCACGGACGCACCTTGCGATCATTGCCGTTCCGGGGCGCCGTGTACCACGTCGATACCGGCGAGAACCACTCCGGCAAGGCGCTCGCGGGAGTCATTCGCCCGCTCGATGCGCAGCTGACGACGGACTTCGCCATCACGTCGGATCGACCCCGTCCGTCGACGATCTTCGCATGCCTCGGCCCCAAGTCGATCGGCGAGTCGATCTGGATGCTCGTCAAGCGCCTCCTCGGACCTGCCTACCGTGCGGTAAGACGCGGAACTCACGGCACGGCCGCTCGACATGACGGCTGAGTTCCCCGACGGCCCAGATGACCTAAGAGGGAAGGTCACTCGCTCGATCGGTTGGGTCGTCCTCGAGCGCTGGGGGTCGCGGCTCCTTCAACTCCTCGTCATCGCCGTCCTCACACGTCTGCTGGGGCCCGAGACCTTCGGCATCATCTCGCTGGCCACGGCGATCATCGCCGTTCTCCAAGTCACCGTAGACGCGGGCTTCGCCAAGGCGCTCATCCAGATCAAGGAGCTGCGGGAGAAGGACGCTTCGACAGCCTTCTGGACGTCGCTCTCCATCTCACTCGCGATCTACACGCTTCTCTTCTTCGGAGCGCCCTTGGCCGCCGATGTCCTGTCGCAGCCGCTGTTGACGGACGTACTCCGTGTGATGGGACTGTCGTTGCCGATCTGGGCTCTGTCACAGACGCCCGCCGCGCTTCTCGAACGCTCCTTCGGGTTCAAGCTTCTCTCCATCCGTCAGCTGATCGCAGCCACGGCCGGCGCGCTGGCCGCCATCCCGGTGGCATTGCTCGGCGGAGGCGTGTGGGCGCTCGTCACGCAGACGCTCGTCACCGCTGCCGTTGCATGCATCGCCCTCTGGGCGACGACACCATGGCGACCTCGCTTCGAGTATTCCGCGGAGTCGCTCAGGCGGATCTGGCCGATCGGCCTCAGCATCATGGCGACCGAACTGCTCGATGCGGTCCAAGGCAATATCGACAAGCTCGTCATCGGCTACTTCTTCAACGCGGAGATCCTCGGCTACTACTACCTCGCGCAGCGTGTCGGCACGTTGCTCATGGAACTCGTGACGACGGTGATATCGCGCGTCTCGCTCACGACCTTCTCTCGCGTGCAGGACGACCTGCCTCGTCTCAACCGGATCTTCCGGCAGATGACCTTCGCGGCCGGCTTCGTCGGCGTCCCCGTCTTCGCCCTCACCGCGACCCTCGCTCCCCAGATCATCCCGTTCGTGTTCGGCGAGGGCTGGGACCAGTCGATTCCCATCCTGTGGGGTCTCGCAGCCGGATGGGGGCTGGCCGCGGTCATGTACTTCGACCGACCGATCCTCCTGTCGCGCGGACGCGCGTCGGCAGCTTTCTGGTTGGCCGTGCTCCAGAACATCGTCGGAGTCGTGCTCGTGTTCGCTCTTCTGCCCCTCGGCATGGTGGGCATCGTGATATCGCGTTGGGCGAGGGTGTTCGTCTGGCCGGTCCGACTCTGGGTCGTGAAGCGCGCGATCGACCTGGACGTGGGAAAGTACCTGCTTCAGATCGCGAAGGTCTTCGGTGCGATGCTCCCCTGGGCGACACTCATCATCCTTCTCCAGGGCACCGCATGGGCCCAAGGCGAATGGGCGCCCCTGCTCTTCGCCTTGCCTGTCGGCATCATCGCGCTCGCCGGATATGCCGCAACGGTGTGGGGCATCGCTGACACGGAGACTCGGGATGTCCTCCGCCCTGTGCTCGCCCGAGTGTTCAGACATCGACGTGCCTGACGCGCGGAAATCCCCGCCCTCCGCATTCGCATCGGCAAGAGTGTCTCTGCCGAGGAGACGCTCACGAAAGCCCTACGCTGACCACGCACATGCGCCCGCAGTCCCGGACGAACAGAAGACTCCATGACGACACGAGCTTCAACCCCCCACGTCGAGGCATCCGCATACCGTCCGGACATCGACGGGCTCAGATCCATAGCCGTCACAGCCGTCGTGCTGTTCCATGCCGGTCTGACCGCTCTGCCCGGCGGCTATGTGGGCGTGGACGTGTTCTTCGTCATATCGGGGTATCTCATCACGCGCCAGGTCGTGTCGGGCGTGGGACGATCGTCGTTCTCCTTCTCCGAGTTCTATCTCAGGCGCGTACGACGGTTGCTCCCCGCCGCCTTGACGACGGCGGCAGCAACCGTCATCGTCGCGCTGTTCTTTCTCCCGCCGTTCCGTATCGCGGAGATAGCCCAGTCGGCTGCCTCAGCCGCCGTCTCGCTGTCCAATGTCTACTTCTGGCGCGAGTCCGGATACTGGGCTGAGGCGTCCGCCAGCCAGCCTCTCCTCCATACCTGGTCGCTCAGCGTCGAGGAGCAGTTCTACCTGGTCTGGCCGCTCTTCCTCGTCCTCCTTCTCCGGTGGACGAGGCGCTTCACACCCTTCGCCATCGCCATCCTCACCGCCCTTTCTGTGGTGATCACCTCTTACTTCTCGATCGCTTCGCCCGACGCGGCCTTCTATCTCACCCCGTTTCGCACATACGAGTTCGCGATCGGTGCGCTGTGCGTGTGGATCGAGCGTCGATCCTGGCCGCCGAGCCGCCGGGGATCCGCCACGCAATCCCTGACGTGGCTGTGCGGCGTGGCGCTCATCGTCTTCGCGGTGCTGACGTTCGATGAACAGGGAACCACTTTCCCTGGTTGGATCGCGCTCGTTCCCACCGTGGGCGCCGCGCTCGTGATCGTCGCGCGCCGTCCCCGCGGCCTGGACGCCGCCCTGAGCAATGGCGTGATGCGGTACATCGGTCTCCGGTCATACAGCATCTATCTCGCCCACTGGCCCGTTCTCGTGTTCGCAAGGGAGTTCACGGGCGAGTTGACGTTTGGGTCCGCCTCCCTCTGCCTCGTCCTCACCGTCGCTCTCGCAGAGCTCCAATACCGCGCCGTCGAAAGGCCCCTGCGCGTGAGAGGCCCCCACGCGCCCGCTGCCGTTCCACGACGCGTGTCCGCCGCTCGCTTCACCAAACGCGCGTTACCGGCTCTCGGCGTCGCTTTGACGCTATGCGTCGGCAGCGTCGGGGTGGCATGGGCTGCTTCGCGCCCAGAGGCGTACGAAGCTGACGTGCGGCCGGTCGTCGAGCTGGACAGGGACGCCGTGAACGCGTTCCGCCGCGCTGAGACGAACGCGCTGTGCGCGTCCAAGACCGGCGTTCTGTGCGGCACGCCGTCGGATGAGCAGCCCAATGTGCTCGTCATCGGCGACTCCATCGGGCCCGAGGGCTTCACGTTCGCGACGACGCTGGCACCGAATGCGAACTACCTCACAGGCGAACGTGTCGGGTGCCCGCCGCTTCCCGATCTCGGTTCGATCGACGGGGTCGACGCCGGCTGCGCGAGCTACAACGAGAGGCGTCTCTCCGACATCGCCGATCTCGCGCCGTCCGTCGATCTCGTCGTCGTATCGATGCGGCTCACCACCGAGCGACTGAGCGAGATCACAGGTCTCCTCGAATGGCTGGACGCCCTCGGGCTGAAGGTCGCCGTCCTCGGACAGGGCGCGCACTACGACCAAGCGGCTTGGCAGACGATCGCGGCGCACGGTTCTGTTGATGGCGTCGAAGAGGCGCTCCATGCTCATCTCGACGTCACGGCAGGGGCCAATCAACGCCTTGCGGATGCAGTGGCCTCTGCAGGCGCGCACTACATCGACCGCTGGCCTTGGATGTGTGACGAGTCGAGCTGCAGAGCATATCTGGGCGACGACATCACCGACCTCGTCATGGTCGACACCGCCCACATGACCCGCAACGCCACCGTCGCGCTCGCCGAGGCGCTGGCCGACGACCCAGCCGTGCGCGCAGCATTCGCGGACGTCAGGTGACGAGCCGCGATCTCAGCCGGACTACGACGAGGCTATGTCGTCCTCCAGCGACTTGACCGCTCGCGCCAGCTGGGGCGCTGCGTACGACCATCGGCACTGAGGAGAAAAGGCCTTCGCCCTCTCGACCAGTTCAGAACGGCGTGCAGGATCCGACGCGATGCCCGCGACGGCTCGAGCGAGGTCCTCCGGGTCATCGGCACTCACGAGCGCCCCGTAGCCCTCACTGAGCATGTCGACCTGCGCAGGGATGTCCGTTGCGATCACAGGCACACCCGCCGCAGCGGACTCGAGCATCTTAAACGGCGTCGTCACCTTCGCCATCGACCCTGTGTTCGACTTCGGACACAGGGTGACGAGGGCACCCGCAACGTATCCCGCAAGTTCTTCCGGTCTGCGACGCCCCAACCATTCGAGCGTCGGTCCCTGCGCGGCTTCGACCGCCTCCGCCTTTGCACCATCCCCGATCACGAGCAGTTTGAGGCCACGAGGCCACGAGGCAGACCGGTGCGCCTCCAGCATGTAGTCGATTCCCTGCCACGGCGCCAGGCCTCCGAAGAACAGCACGTAGGGCTCGCCGATATCGACCGGATCGGCGTCGAAGAACACGTCTGAGACACCGCTGGGCATCACCTCGATCGGCACGTCGGCTCTGGCGGAGCGTTCAGACCGGACCCAATCGGCGAGTCCGCGGTTCACGCACAGCACGTAGGATCCCATCCCCAGGCTTCTCGTCATGAGCTTGCGGATACCGGGAACACGGCGGAGCCACGGGTTCGTCTCGTACGTGGAATCGTCGTTCCCTTGAACCAGCAGGAGCACTCTCCCGCCTTTACGACGCCATCGAGGCGCGACGAAGGCGACGAACGGATGCCACCGTGTGACGAGAACACCCCGGTGAGCGGCTCGACGCGCCGCCCGCACGAGCCCGATCAGGCGCGAGATCTTTCCCAGAGCACTCTCGTTCACAGCCTCGGAGAAGATCTGCGACCTCACCGGGATCCCCGCGGAATCCAGCCGCGAGCGCGTTCCGTCCATATGGGTGCGGGCCGCAGAGCCGACGCGCGTCGACTCCATCCACAACATGGTGACGCCAACGGGCGGGGTGTTCTCCGTGCTCATCGAGGTCCAATCGTAGAAGCTTCGACATCCCGGGTGGAATCACCCGACCAGTTCCAGGCCGGCGCTCTTCCCGCCCGGAGCCTCCCCGATCGCAGCGACTGCATAAGCACGAGAGCCAACGGCATGAGCGGGGTGAAGTGTCTGAGAGCAGAGCCGTAGTCCGGCTCGAACACTGCCTGGACGACACCCACCGCAAGGATGAGCGAAAGCGCCCGCCTTGCCAACGATCCGTCGAGGACGCTGCGAGAAGGCCAGCGAACCTCCGAGCGGGCAGCCATGAGCGGGAAGAGTTTGGCGAACCCGATCCCCAGCATCACGACGATGTACGCGATGCTCGCCGTGAAGGGCAACAGGACGGGCAGGTAGAGAAGCCAGTAGTTCACGAACACATCGACTGCCCCGCCCAGGGGCTGGGCGGCCGGTTCCAAGGGGACGATCAAGGTGTTCGCGTTGAGATGCCCTTGGACGACTGTCCTGTAGTGGTTGGGATCGACGCCGAGCGCGACGAAGAAGGCCATGCCCACGGCGACGGACGCAAAGGCTCCCCCGGCCAGCAGGTACCGTATGCGGGCCTGCCAGAGCGTGATCAGTCGATATGCCGCATAGGCGAACGCGACGATCGCCCAGTAATCGCGGAAGAAGTAGGCATACAACAGCATCGCCCCTACCCCGACGACGTCCCACAAGATGCGACGAGGCAGCGAGATGAGCAACACGACAGGAATCAGGACGAACACGTCCTTCGAGTACTGCCCGAGATAGATGCTCGACAGCAGAAACGCCGAGACGATGTAGAGCGCGACCGGCAGGCTCGCGGTGCGGCGGCCGGTCCGGAACAACGCCACGAGGATGACGGCACTGGCCGCGAGATATCCAACGATCGCCGCCGCGGTCGGAGCGTCCCCGAGGCCGATCCATCGATAGACGATGCCCACCGGCGTGTAAGAACGATCGGTGAAATCCGGGACTCGGCCACTCGCGATGTTGTAGATGCGGTTGGCGTCGCGGTTGAACTGATCGGGCAGAACCTCCTCGCGCAGCAGTGTCACAGCAAGACCGAGCGCGAAGCCGAGGATGATCGCCACTTGGAAGAACAACTCGTCGAGACGAGAGGAGTACCTGAGTCGGCGCGGACGCTGCCGAGCGAAGTCACGACGCAACGGCTTGTCTTCCATGCCCCTCACAACCGTCTCCGCAACGCTCGAAGGATGTCCTCGAACCGGCTTCCACACATTGATACCGCGATCCGCCGACCCGTCTCACGGGGCGAGCCACGCACAACCATGCAACTCTATCCCGACGGCCGCGACGCTCCCTCCGACGTTCTGCGATCTGGAGCCGGAGGTAAGGTGGAGGGGTGCCGTGACAGGGGCACTTCTTCATCCCGGGCGTCGAGAACGTCGGCCACGCACCCAGGGCGTGAGCAAAAGGCGCCATCGTCAGAAAGCAACGCCCCATGCCAGTCGAAGTCGTCCATTTCAATCCCCTCCGCCGTCGGCCGGGACTGCGAGGCCGCTTCGTGCCGAAGAGGCCGCTGAACAACTTCGGCGACCTGATCGGCCCGATCATCGTCTCCCATCTGATCGAACAACGAGCACTCCGGCAGCCCGACCGCGAGCACCGGCTGCTCGCGGTCGGCTCGATCATGAAGCTCTCCCGACCCGGAGACACCGTCTGGGGCACTGGAGTGAATGGGAAGTCGATGGATGCGGGGGCCGCCCCCGACATCGATGTACGCGCCGTCAGAGGACCAAGGACGCGAGAAACACTTCTCGGTCTGGGAACGGATGTCCCCGAAGTCTACGGCGACCCCGCTCTTCTCTGGTCTCGATTCTGGCCACGCGAGGACTACTTGCGAGACAACGGTGGCCACACCCGCCACGAGGTCACTGTCGTCCCCAACTTCCACGACCGGGACAAGGCCGTCGGACCTCACGTCGTGGATCCCCTCCAAGACCCGTTCGAAGTCGTCCGCGAGATCGCGTTGAGCGACTTCGTCTGCGGATCCTCGCTCCACGGGATCGTGATCGCCGAGTCCTTCGGCATCCCCGCGCGCCTGGTGAAGCCGGGGGCGGAGCCGTCATTCAAGTACGACGACTACTACGCGGGAACCGGCCGCGAAGTGCATTCTGCTGCCACGTCGGTCGACGAGGCGATCAGACTCGGCGGAGAGCCGCCCGCCGTCTTCGACGGCGACGCGCTGCTCGCGGCGTTCCCAGAAGACCTCTGGGACAAGGCGGGCTGACGGCCAGAGGGTCAACATCCTGGAGCCAAGGCGGCGACGCTCGCGGAGACCCCGGACAGCGTCGCGCGTGCGGATGTCAGGTCGGAGAAGAACGTCTCTCTCTGCGCGAGCGCCGCGAGCCAGACCTCTTCGGAAGATGCTGAGCCGTCGTCCGCGCAGAAGGGCAGGGACGCGACGGTCTTGAGCGAGCGGATTACCTTCTCGGGGGATCCGGTGCTGAATCCCAGGGGCACCGCGCCCTCGGTGTAACCGACGATCAGAGCATGGATACGGTCGCTGACGACGGCAACCGCGTCGCCATACACCGCGCGGACCTTCCGTTCATGCACGGCGTGATCATCCTCCGCACTCCACTCGACGATCTCTGCATCGAGGCGAGAAGCCAATTGGCGCGCGCGATCGACGTCCCTCCTGACCTGCACGACGACGACGATTCGGGTGCCCGTCGTCTCTGAGACCCGCTGCACGGCGTCATACCAATCGTCCGCTGGGGCGGGTCTGTCTCCCCTCATCGCGACGGCCACGATCGCACGGTCGGAATGGGTGCGCCAGTCATCGCGCTCGCTTCCCAGTTTGAAGGCCCAATCGGGCTGGACGTCGCCGATCCCGAAGGCGTCGCGTGTCCAGCGATCGCGCCACGTGACCACGTCCGCGCGCGACGCCAGCGCAGAGAGCGAGGTGTGTTCCGCAGACGTCCCCGGGCGAAGACTGATGCCTGCCATGACGACGCGCCCGCCGCGCAAGGACACCAAGCGTGCGAGGATCGGCTGCCATCGTCCCTTACGCTCCTCCTCGGGCGTTCCGACGACCTCGCCGGTGTTGATGCCCAGGACGATTCTTCTCGTCAGCGCATACCGTCCAGCGTGCAGCAGCCAGGCCATCGGAGACGTGTAGACCACGTCCCCGTCCCTCAGTCCGAGCCCAGATGTGTACCCGGCATCGGGGCCGGCATAGACGTGCAGGGTCCCGACCGGTCGCAGAGCGTCCAGATAGGCGCGGCGGAGCAACGAGTCCCCGATGTTGTCTCGTTGTCCCCCTGCATTCACGAAGACCGGCGCCTGCTTGCGCTCAGCGGCCACCCGAGCAGCTTCGCGGAAGGTGTCAGCGTAAGCGGCTGCGACAGCACGCCAGTCTCTCGAAGAGAGATTCGGTGCTCGCCGCTCCGACTCACGGACCTGATGAAGCGCGTTTCGCAACGCCTCGGCATCGAATCGGCCTTCGTACTGGATGACCCATCCCGCGCCGACCTCGCGCGCGATGGCCTCGTTCGCCTCCGACGCAGGAACGATCACGGGGCGACGGAGGGACAGAGCGACGAGCACGACACCGGAATTGTGCATCTCACTGTACGGGAGCACGATCGCCTCAGCGGAGGTCATCTCTTGGACCATCTCGGCGTCGCTGACGTGCTCGAGACGGAGAGCCACGTGAGCGTCGTCGCGGTCCCACGCCGAGACCCTCGCCTCGAGTTCCGCTCCCACGGTCGCTGACGGCTTGCCGACGATGCGGAGCTCATCGCCTTCCTCCGCAGCGTCTCGAAACGCGTCAAGCAATGCGGGTACCGACTTGTAGGGCTCGATCCTCCCGAAGAATAGGAGGCGTCCTTGCCGAGGCTCTGCGGCCGTGAACGAGCCCAGCTCTTCCTGATAGTCCCCATGGGGAATCACACGCACGACTTCGTCGGGCTGCACCGCCGTCGCGGAATTCAGCAGTACTCGCACAGTTGTCAGGCGTTCCAGCTCTCCGAGGAGGCGGCGTTCCATGGAGTCGCCACGCTCGTGTGGCTCGAGGTTGTGCTGCGTGCGCACAACCGGGGTCTTCGTGAGCCGCAACCGCAGCAGAAGCATGCGGAACAGGATGCGCTGAACTGCACGCGCCCACGTCTTGCGTGATCGGATCAGGAACTCCGGCCAATGCACGTGGAAGACGTCGTAACGGGCAAGAAGCGCGTGCGTCCAGCGGAAGTAGGTGAACACGATGTCGTCGGGCGCGTACCTCACCACCTGATCGATGTACTTGATCGTGCGCCCCGGGGCTGCGACGGACTCGAGTACTCGAAGCGGCTTCGTGCTCAATGTGGTCCCCGGCGTTCCTGATTCGTCTGCGACTTCCCGCGGCTCTCGAAGCGGGATGCAAGCACCTCTGGCGTCCATCGCCGAAGCGCGTGGTGAGCTCTCATCCTAACGAGCCTGCTTCGTCCTTCCCCGACGAGGCCGCACCGCGAGCGGCGACTCGTCGGCCAGGGAAGCGAGGAGCCCACCAGGTCGCCGTGTCAGAATCGGCCTCGGCACATGCACACCGACCGGGTCACAGCGGGCAACGGACGCGAAGGCGATCGGACTCACAACGTAACCGCGCCTTCACCGACATGACGCCCCGCGATCACGTGCCGAGAAAGAGGAACGGCATCGCAGACCATCCTTTGAGCGACAACGGCTCACACGATGCCCGTCCTCACGACTCGCTGATCAGCCGACGGCAGATGCTCCACGCAGGATTCTTCGGTGTGCTCGGGGCCTCGCTCGTGCTGCGCGGCTGGGACCTCGCCGACCCCACGCCGCGCGAGAGTTCCCTTCTCGCGGACGACGCGGAGCCGACGCCTCAGCTACAGGGTGATGGCTTCCTGGTCCGCGCTGAGGGCAAGAGGCCTGCGATCCTCCTCTGCACCGCGGAGGGCACCCCCGTCCAACGATTCCGGGGGTTCCGCTTCCGCGAGATCGTCTTCACCTCAGGCGTCGCCGTGTTGGCCCACGCAGACGACGGAGCCGCCGCGATCCGCGTCGACTACGCGCCCGTGGACGACGTCGCCGGAACCGTACG
This sequence comes from Microbacterium sp. AB, assembly GCF_032878875.1. Taxonomy (NCBI): domain Bacteria; kingdom Bacillati; phylum Actinomycetota; class Actinomycetes; order Micrococcales; family Microbacteriaceae; genus Microbacterium; species Microbacterium betulae. The sequence goes on from NZ_CP118157.1 coordinate 2,822,652, forward strand.
CGCTCATTTCATCCCCCGCGGCCGGAAGCTGGAGATCACGTTCGACTTCCACGATTTCGAGTCCCTCACTCCGAAGGAAGGGATGATCCTGCGTGAGACATACTCCCGTGACCCCGTCGTCGAGACGGCACACGGCGTATTCGACTGGGAAAGGGATCCGCGCGGCGGCGTCCCGTTCCAGAGAAGCGGGCGCTTCGTGTACGTGCAAGAGCGCGACGGCGCGCACCTCGCTCTCGTGACAAAGGGCTCGGCGACCGAGTGGCGTGACAACCGGGCGCTCCATCTACCCCCGACGGAGCTCTCGAGCAGTCATCATCGTTCCACCCTCATCGCGATTCTCGGGGATGAGTCGCGTCCGCCGATACTCGATGCCGTGGCGAGCGACGCGCCCCTCGCCGGTATGCTCGCGACCTCGCCGCCCTACAATATCTGGGAGGGCACGGACGACTCCCTCCCCGTCACAGCCAGCGTCTTCAACGGCGGCGATGTGCGGGACGTCGAGCTCAGGTGGATCGCCCATGACTTCGACGGGGGTGTCGTCTCCGAAGGTTCCCGCACCCTCCGGATGGAGACCGGTGCCGTAAGCGATGTCGAGGTGCAGATCGCCCTCAGAGATCGGGGCATCGCCTTCGTCGAGCTCTCCGCCCGCTCCCAGGAGGACGAGACCTACACACGGACCAACGTGGCCGTCCTCCCCGCGCACGAGTACGGCGACGACGCGGCGGCATCGATGTTCGGGATCGCGGCCGCCTATCTCTTCGGCCCACCCGAGGAAAGAGCGCTCCTCCGACGCATCGGCGTGCGGCGCAGCCGGCACACCTACTTCAGCGAGGCGGAGCTGCAGAAGTACGGCTTCACTCAGCATCGCATGCGCACACCGCAATCGCTCGATGCGTTCGACGGCGACGCCGAAGGCCTTGACACCTATGTGGCCGAGGAGCTCGATCGTGCGGAAGAAGCGGGGGCGACACACTACGAGCTCGCCAACGAGTTGAACCGCTGGGGCGAAGGCGCCTTCTCCGGTGACGGCGCCGCGCTGTACGTCCAGAAGTGGGTGCGGGCGTTCCGGCGGGGCATCCGCGGACGTGCGTCCGACATCGGGCTCATCGCCGTTGGCCTCGCCGGGATGGATGTGCCCTACGCGCGGGCGATGTTCGAGGCAGACCTGGCGGAGTACGCCGACGCGTTCAACCTCCACCCCGGTCGAGGCAACGTCACACCCGACTACGCACCGGATTGGCAAGCGGTCGAGAGCGGGGAGGATCGTTCGTGGAACTACTTCGGCGCCCTCAAGGAGGCCCGTGCACTGATCGACGCGTACGCGCCGGGCGGCATGGAGCTCTGGCTCACGGAAGTCTACGCGTGCACCCGCCCGAACGCATGGTGGGACGACTCATACCGCCACGCCGCCGAGAACATCGTCCTCTCCGCTGCTCTCGCTCTCTCCGTCGGCGTCACGTCCATGATGTGGTTCCAGCTCTACGACAACATCAAGGCCAACCCCTACGGTGCCCGTCCCTATGACCGCGAGCATCACTTCGGATTGCTGCTGCGCGACCTCAGTCCCAAGCCGTCTCTACTGGCCTACGCGGCGGCGGCGGAGAACCTCGACGGGGCGGACTTCCGACGCTGGATTGAGTTCGACGACGAGAACGTTCGCGGCATGCTCTTCTCGACCCCACGAGGCCCTCTGGCGCTGCTCTGGTATCGAGCCGACGGTCACCGGCTCAACACCGAGGAGGAACGCGATGAGAGCTTCTACCCGACACCTGAGCCCTGGATCGATACCTGGGCCACACACAAGACCATGAGACTGAGGACGACAGCCGAGGAGGTCGTCGAGGTCGACTGCATTGGTCGACGCAGAGTTCTCGCCGCCCACGACAGCGTCGCGCAGATCACGATCGACGGTGCCGTGAGAATGTACTACGGACTAGATACGACCGATCTCCGCACCGCGGTGAACGTGCCAGGGGGCCATCGGCAGATCTGAGGATCGTCAGATCATCGGCCCTGCCGCGACTCGACGATCGTCCTGAGCTCGGGGTCGAGCAGCGCATCCCGGAACGACATGGTAAACGCGACCGACAGATGGTTCGAGTCCTGGTACGCGGGGATGCTGCCCACGATCGCATGACAGACGTCCTCATCGCACAGGACATCGGTGTAGTCCACGAAATGCAAGGCCGGATCGTCGATCGCCTCTGCCGCGCGTTGGAGTCCCGTCTCTCTGCGGGCCTCGTCGCGCGGGCGTGAGCAAGGATCCATGGTCTCGGCGCCTTCGGCAAGCACGCAGTCCACGATCGGCTCAGACAACGTCGGGACGTCGTCGATGACGATCACGTCCTTGCCTGCCTCCAGCCAGAGCGTCCATGCCTCCATATATCCCGTGCCGGGGTCTGCGGTGCCGTCCTCGTAGCGGTAGGCATTCGCGCGCGCGCTGGTCACCACGACGTCGATGGAAGGGTCATTCGCGATCTCGCGGATCAGGGTGTCGCGCCAGGTCCAGCATTCCGCCGGGCTCGCGGAACCACCGGATATGCGGAGGTCGGGATCCAGACTCGGGACGCAGCCGCCGAGCAGGTGCGTCGTGATGCGCATCCCGTAGTCGTCGGATAGGTTGCGGACCGCCATTCGCCACATCGACAGATGGGAGTCTCCAATGAGCGCGACGTTCAGCGACTGCTCGCCCTCCGGCACTCCCGCCACGCATTCGCTCGACGACACTCCGGCTATGCCGTCGTCCGAGCAGGCGAACCACTCTGTTCCCCCTGCCTCGCCCGCGAACGTGTCGGTGGGAGCGTCCTCGAGATACGTGGCGTCCGCGAGGAGATGCGAGGCGGGACAATCCGCTCCGCTGAGCACGGCTTGTGCACCGAAGCAGTCGCCTCCTTCGGCAGCTTGCGCCATCAGCTCCGCGTGCACGGCGTCGGCGCGCATCTGCGCGATCGCGGTTCCGCCGAGCAGTCCTCCGCCGACCACTGTCATCGCGACGAGCGCGGCCGCCAGCACCTTACGAGGGCGCATAGCGGCCAGCGGCCCGAAGCGCACCGGGTCCTCGACGAAGCGCTTGGTGAGCGCGGCGAGCACCAACGTGATGATGAGGATCACCACCTTCTCGCTCGCCAAGAGGTCGTGTCCGAGGAGGTACGGAGCGACGACGATGAGCGGGAAGTGCCAGAGATACGCCGAATAGCTGATGTCGCCGAGCGCCTGCACCGGACGCCAGCCCGTCACGTCTCGGAGCGCCCAGGGATGATCCGCCTCGCCGATGCCGATCACGAGCATCGTGGCGACGACGGGGAGCAAGGCCGCCCAGCCCGGCACGCCAGAGGCAGAGTCGAGGACGAAAGCGCTCGATGCGAGCGCCGCCCATCCGATCCACACGAGGGGCAGGAGCCGGAGACGCCATCTGTCGGTTACTGCCGGCATCAGAGCCAGGAGTCCTCCCGCTGCGAACTCCCATGCCCGAGCAGTCGTCTGGAAGTACGCCGCCTCAGGTTCGGCGCCCACCGCGTGCTGCGCCCACAGGAGCGAGGCGAGCAGGATGAGCGAGAGGGCTATGACGAGCACCCTCCGTTGGGTCCGTGCTGCAAGCTTGCGGGAGAGAAAGAACACCGCGACGAGGATCACCGGCCAGAGCAGGTAGAACTGCTCCTCCACGGAAAGCGACCAGTAGTGCACGACGAGCGTCTGCCCGGCCTCCTGCGCGAAATAGTCGAGCGACTGACCCGCGAGCGCCCAGTTGAGCACATACAGCGCAGCCCAGCCGATCTGAGCGAGGTCGTCCTGCCGCACGGCTGAGGGGAGGACGAAGAATGCCAACGCCGCGCTGACGAGCAGCACGAGCAACGCCGCCGGCAGGAGCCGCCTGGCACGTCTCGCCCAGAAGCGTCCGAGTGCGATACGTCCTGACTGGTCCTGTTCGCGCAGGAGATGCGACGTGATGAGGAAGCCCGAGACGACGAAGAAGACGTCGACCCCGACGTATCCTCCGGGAGCGTGCTCCGGCCACAGGTGGTTGAGGATCACGAAGAGCACCGCGACCGCGCGGAGCGCCTGGATGTCGCCGCGGAGCGGCGGTCGTTGAGTGATCACGGACCGAGCCTAGGGTGTTGCGACGGCTCTGCGCGGCGAGGGTGATCGACCGTTCTCAGCCATGCACGGATTTCTCGATCCTGTCCCACATCGACACGCCGATACTTCTCGCATACGCGTCCGATGGGTGAGCGCCATCCGGACGCGCGAGGTAACCGTCGATCACGGGCGGGCAGACGTCGTCGATGCAGAAGTACCAGCGGCTGTCTATCAGCGGCACTCCCGTCGCCTCCGTCGCCCGTCGCATCGCCGTGAGATGGCTCTGGCCACCGGCCACGAAGGTGCAGGCGAGCGGTCCGTCGTACTCGTCGAAGCAGTCGCCCATCGAACGCGTACGCGGCACGGAGGTGATCACCATCGTCTCACCTGCACCTGCCACCGTCTCTATCGTGTGCGTCATGCCGTCCGACACCTCTGCGATGGCATCGTCCCCCTCTGCCCCGTCCTCAAGGCGCGAGACGGTCGTCGACGTCTCGCTCAACAACACGAGGTCCGGCGCCGTCGCCGCGACGTACTCGAAAGCACGTTCGCGGAAGTCGTCGCATCCGGGATATCGGGTTCCCGTGTCGCGCACGACGGACACGTCTGACGCGGGACACATCTCCGCGGTGAGGTCGACGATCCGCCATCCTTCGTCTGCGAGCACGTCGTCCAACGCCGTCGCCCAGGTGATGGCCACGGAGTCTCCCAGGATGACAAGCGTCTTATCCCCCACGGGATCGCCGTAGACGCATCGCTCAACGAGGTCGTCGAACGCGTCCGCAGGATTCATTCCTTCGCCCAGACAATGATCTACCGACCACGCCCGCACGTACTTCTCGCTCCGGGCGGACCCCACACGAGGGGTCAGGTCACTCGGCCATTCCTCGACGGCGAGCGCCTCCACCACCGTCTGGTTCGCTTCCGGCGAGGCCAGGGCCTCCGGAGAGATCTGGTCGAGAGGGTTCTTCACGGGCACGAGTATGAGACCGGCGACGATCGCGGCCACGGTGGCGACGCTGGCCGCGCCCGCCGTGATCAGACCTCGACGTCGAGAGCGGAGCCAGCTGCCCCAGCCGGGGCGCGTCGCGCCCGGTGCGAGGAGAGGCGACTTGTGGAGAGGCTCCTCGACGAGGTGATACGCACAGACGCTGAGGGCGAACGCCACCGCGAGGAAGACGAGGTCTCCCTTGCGGCCCGCGTCGGGATAGAGGAACGTCCCGACGATGATGACGGGGAAATGCCAGAGGTAGAGGCTGTAGGAGATGTTGCCGACATAGACGGCGACGGGGTTCCTGAGCAGAGGGTTCGCCCGCGCCTCCCGTCCGATGCCCGAGACGATGACCGCAGCTGCGCCCAACGTCGGGAGAAGCGCCCCCGGTGCCGGCCATGGCGTCGCGGAGTCGAGAAGGAACAGCGATGCCAGCATCGCGATGATTCCGCCGTAGACCAGCACGACCCTGGACCATCCCGTCAGTCCCTGGAAGACCGGCGCCAGGACGGCGAGAAGGGCTCCGAGGCCGAGCTCCCACCCGCGAGTGAGCGTGGAGAAGTACGCGACGGACGGTGCCGTGATCGCCTGGATCAGTGCCCAACCGAACGACAGTACGATGATGACGCCGATCGCGCTCCCTGCGACAGAACGCGCGCCCCGCGACGTGAGCGCACCGCGCCGCGCGAACAGGAGCAGGAGGAGGAGAAGGAGCCACGGCCAGACGAGATAGAACTGCTCCTCCACCGACAGCGACCAATAGTGCTGCAGCGGCGACGTCCCGGAGTTCTCGTCGAAGTAGTCGGTGCTGTTGCTCGCCAGGTGCCAGTTCTGGACGAAGAGGAACGACCAGAGGCCGTCCCAGACAACACCCCTCGCCTTCGACGCCGGGAGCAGAAAATATCCCACGACCGCGGTGGTCAGGATCACCAGCGTGGCCGCGGGCACGAGCCGTTTCGCTCGGCGCGTGTAGAAGACGCGGAACGAGATCGTCCCCGACCGCTCGTACTCGCGCAGCAGCAGCCCGGTGATGAGGAAACCGGAGATGACGAAGAAGATGTCGACGCCGACGAAGCCACCGGGCAGGCGATTGGCCCACAGGTGGTTCCCGACGACCGCGAGTACCGCCAGCGCACGCAGTCCTTGGATGTCGCGGCGTTGAGCGCTGCGGATAGACCGATCGTGCGTATCAGTTGATGTAGTGGTCAACGTGCAACTCCGGCATCGCCTCTGCGCGGAGGACCCCTCCGCGCAGAGGGAGAGAGCTCGACGCCGTTCCGCAGTCGGTCATCGACATGCCGCCCGATGTCGGCAGCGCACGGGAGCACTCTACGACGGTTCAGGTACTTTCCCGACGCGCCAAGTCGAAAACGCACTCGCTCATCGCTTGGAAGCGATAATCGCCTCCGCTCGCGAAAGACGAAGCGAGGAGCCGTTCTTGATCTGCCATCGCATCCCTCAATCCGTCGTTCCATTTTTCGACAAATGTCGAAACAGCGTTTCTCAGCGAGGCGGATGAGACATCACGGCAGGTTGTCCCCGTTGCTCGCTCCATAGACGGCATTCCCCGAGACCTCCCTGACCGCTACGCCGGCGGGAATCGAGATTCCGTCGCGCTTGCTCCTCACTGGTCCGCGACGGTGTTCCCGGCGACGCGTATCGACTACCGGCCACGGCCGTTCGACAGCCTCGCAGCCAAGGCCGGTAGCCTGGACTCGTGCAGAAGTCTCGATTCGTCTGGGCGCCCGTGATCCCGTTCGCATTTGTGACGACGCTCGGGTACGCGTGCCTCATCGCAGCCTGGCTGCTCGACGACTGGCGTCTGGGTATCGCCGTCGCATGGGGTGCGATCACGTTGGTCTGCTTCGTCAGCTCCTATATCTGGCAGCGCGTTGCTCATCGCGCGCAACAGGATCCTGTCCCGCCGCAGTTGATCAGGTGACCGGCAGCTCGGTCGCCGATCACGTTGCCTGATCCGCCCCATGGCCTCTCCTTCCGATGTCGGGGGCCAGCCCGTCCAGGCCGCATCGTCGGACACTCACCCCAGCAGCCCTCGCAGGAACCGCCGCCGCACCCCTGAGATGTCCGTGCCGGACCGCGTCGGATGGACGCGGTTCGTGAGGAGCACCGCCACCCGTCCGCTCTGCAGTGACATGGCGAAACAGGTCCCGGTGAATCCGGTGTGCCCGACGGCGTCGACGTCCCCCATCCACGACCGATCACGCACCCGCAGACCGATCGCCTGCCCGTAACCGACGGCCGACACGACCGCCGGGGTCGTCATCATCCGCACGCTCGATGCCGACAGCACCGAACCCTCGCATGGGGGCAATTGCGCTTGTCTCGTTCATCGGCTCATGCATCTGGCGCTGCTGTCCGGAGACATGAAAGAGGTCCTGTCGAAGCCTCGGCTTCGACAGGACCTCTTCAGCGGACCAGTCAGCTGGAGCGCGAGCGCAACACGAGGACGAGCCATCCCCCGACGAGCAGCGAAAGCGCAACACCGGCGAAGACCCAGTCGCTTCCGGCGGAATCGGTGACGACGAGGTCTGTGTGCGGCTCGTCGTCGGTTGGCGCCACCACCGGCTGCGTCGGAGTCGGCGCCGGTGTCGGCTCGGAGGTGCCCGGCGCATCCGGCGTCGAAGAAGCAGGCTCATCAGCGTGGTCCTGCGGCACGGGGGTCGACTCATCCGGCTTCGGCGACGGAGTCGTGGGGTCCGGTGTGGGCACCGGCTCCGAAGGCGACGGACTCGGTTCCGGTTCCGGTTCCGGAGCCGGTTCAGGCGACGGAGTCGGTGTCGATTCCGGTGTCACCTCCGGTGTCGGAGTCGGAGTCGGAGTCGGTTCCGAAGGCGACGGTGTCGGTGTTACCTCCGGCGTCGGTTCAGGCGTCGACTCCGGAGTCGGTGTCGGAGTCGGAGTCGGAGTCACCTCCGGAGTCGGAGTCGGAGTCGGAGTCACCTCCGGAGTCGGAGTCACCTCCGGCGTCGGGGTCGGTGTCACCTCCGGCGTCGGACTCGGCTCTGGAACGACCGATGTCCCCTCGTTCGTCAGAGTGACCGTCACCGTCTCACCGGTACCCAGCGCGAAGTCGTTGTCGGAGAAGACCGGGGTCTCCCACCTCACATCTGCCGGGTCTTCAGGGAGATTCTCCTCGAGATGGACGATCGAGCCGGCCGCGTAATCGGGACTCGTCCAGGTCGAGCCCTCGGTCACGCTGAAGACGCCTTCCGATGTCGACCCGTCCGGCGAGGTGACCGTATACGTCCCCTCGAAGACAATGCCGTCGACGGGATCGCCGTTCCAGATCACCGTCTTCTCGATCACGAAGGACCCGACCGAATCGCCCGATCCCGTGCCCCCGCCGCCGAACCGCAAGACCTCTCCGATGACTTCGACGCGCGTCTCGCCTTCGATCTCGACGGAGGCGCCGTTCGAGTACGTTTCGGCAGCTCCGCCATCCGTCGCGTACGTGTGATAGCGGACCGCGTAGACCCAGCCCTCCTGCGATGTGAAATCGACGCGTGCGCCGTCATCCGACACGACGAAGGCATCCGCCGGAAGTTCGCGCCAGTTCACCGGGGCGCCTGTCCCGGGGTCGAACTCATCCGTGCCGACGAGGACCGTGTCTTCAGCGATGAGATCGAGATTCTCGCCGCCCGTGTCGATCACGGTGACGTCGATGCCTCCCTCGCCCACCGTGGTTCCGGGCCCCGAACGGACGTTGACCTCCCACCAGATGGTGTCGTCCGTACGGTCGTACCACCCCCACTTTCCGTTCCACTGGCCTCCCCATTCGCAGTCGTCGCAGGAGCCTTCCGGCGGTGTCACCGTGATGCTCGTCGAGAGGTCGTCGAACTCATAGACGACCTCGGTCTCTTCTGTGACCTCCGTCGTCACCTGCACCCAGAAAGCGAAGGTTCCCTCGAGATTGAGCGGATGCGCGGCGATGTAGTCGCTGTCGAGGTCGCACACGATCTGCGTCTGCGACACCTCGCAGTGGCCCATCTCCACGCCATCCGGGTCGAGCAGGGCGAAGTCATCGGTGAGTCCCTGCAGGTCACCCGGAAGATCGACGACGAAGCCGGCGGGTGTCTGCGGGTTGTCCGGGAGGGTCCAATGCCCGCTGATCTCCGCATCGGCACCGGACGCGACCTCGTCGGATGTGAACTCTAGCTGGTCGATGGTCGCTTCCGTCGTGTACGGGGGCGCTGCGACTGCGGCACCTGCTCCGATCGACGCGAGCGCGAGCGATGCGAGCGCCGTCGCGGCTGCGAACAACCGTGACCGACGTTTCCGTGATCTCATCCTTGATCCCATCCCGCCACCCTCGGGATGCGGGTAGCCGTCACTGATGAGACCTCGGACGTGCCCGTTCGTTACGCGGGTCTCGACCGATTTCGAGCGGCGCCTTCACAGCACGCGGCGGGAACCGGGCCCATCTGAGCTGGTCGGAGACGGATCGGCCGACGCCCGCCTCGCCGCCTATCCGATCCCGAGGTTGCCCCGAAGCGTCGTGCCCGAGTACTCGGTCTTGAACACGCCGAGCTCTTGCAAGTGCGGGATCACCGCCCTGCCGAACTCGTCGAACGTGCCGGGGAAGTGCGTCGGAGTGATCAGGAACCCGTCCGCGGCACCAGACGCGAAGATCTCGGCGAGCCCCTTCGCCACCTCGCGCCCTGTGCCCACGATCTGCGGCGTCAGCTCACTCTGTGAGAATTCCACGGCGGCATCTGCGATCGTCGCCGTTCCCCTGCGGGAGCCGAGCAGCTCATCGAGCGCGGCGATGGCCCTGCAGCCTCGTTGCTCGTCCGTGGCCCGCTCGTCGAGGACCTTGAGGTACGGCTCTTCCGGGTCGACCTGCGAGAGGTCAAGTCTCGAGAAGTGGCCGAAGAACACCAACGCGGCTTCGGGCGTCACGAGCTCGCGAAGATAGTCGCGCCGGGCGCGCGCGATGTCGGTCGTCTCCCCCTTGATCGGCTGCACCGCGGCGAACAGCTTGATCCTCTCCGCCTCGCGTCCGATGGCGGTGGCACGTCGCTGGATGTCGCGCTTCTTCGCGAGCAGCTCCTCCGCCGTGCGCTCGATCGCGAAGATGACGTCTCCCCACCGTGCGCCGAAATCCCTCCCACGAGGGGAATCGCCGGCTTGCAGCAACACCGGCGCGGCCCCCGCGCGCGTGTCACTCCGCGCAGCCCATCGCGGCGCATCAACCGCTCGACCGTGCAGCGTGCGAGCTTGTGCCCTTCACAGCGCAGTTGAGCATGCACCTTCCTGACCCCGTAGACCCCGAGGTTCTCACTGTGCACCCGGTGGATCTGCGTCAGCGCGACTTCGTCGCTCACCGCCCGCGCAGACGGCTCGGCTGTCTTAGACGCGTAGTACGTCGACGGGGCGATCGGCAGCTCCTCGCAGATCGGCTCGACCCCGAACTCGGACTTGTGCGCGTCGATGTAATCGACCATCAACTGTGTGGGCGGTCGAGCTCCGCCGCGAAGAAAGCCGACGCGCTGCGCAAGATCGCGTTCGCCCGCCGCAACTCACCCACCTCCCGCTCCAGTTGCGCGATATGTTCCGCGTCATCCGTCGACCGGCCCGGACGCAGGCCACCGTCGATCTCGGCACGCTGCACCCAGCCGCGCAACGTGTCGCTCGGAATCCCCAACTGCTGCCCGACCCGCGTGCACGCCCCGCGACGGCCACCGTCCTCGTCACGCGCGGCCAGAACCAGCCGCACCGCCCGGTCCTTCAACTCAGGCGGATACTTCCTCAACCTCGGCATGCTCCACATCCTCTCGGGACCTCAGGAGCCTCCACCAAACCCGGGGCGCAACAGCGTCATCGTGCAGCAGACCCAAACGCAATCATGTCGTCCGGTTCCACAGGATGACGTTCGCGGTCTTCCCTCGCTTCAGCGCAGCAGCCCTCGCAGGAACCGCCTCCGCACCCCTGAGATGTCCGTGCCGGACCGCGTCGGATGGACGCGGTTCGTGAGGAGCACCGCCACATGTCCGCTCTGCAGTGACACGGCGAAACAGGTCCCGGTGAATCCGGTATGCCCGACGGCGTCGACGTCCCCCATCCACGACCGATCACGCACCCGCAGACCGATCGTCTGCCCGTAATCGGCGGCCGACACGACGCGCGGGGTAGTCATCATCCGCACGCTCGATGCCGACAGCACCGGACCCTCGCGCCCCTGCCCGCCACCGATCACCATCGACGCGAGCGCGACGACATCGTCGAGCGTCCCGAACAGTCCCGCATGCCCCGTAGGGCGCACCATCGCGTGCGCCAGCTCGTCGTGGACCTCACCGCGGATGGCGCCGCGACCCGGCTGCGTCTCCGTCGCCACCGCCATCGCGTGATCGGGTCGATACGTCAATGTGCCGGCCCCGAGGGGCACAGCGACCCGCTCCTGGACCAGGTCGTCGAGAGCACGCCCCGTCACGAGCTCCAGCACATGCCCTGCGACGACATAGCCGACGTCGGAGTAGAGGTGTCGTTCGCCCGGCTCGGCGATTCCCTGCGTGGCGAGCACGGCCTCGATCAGGTCATCGCCCCGCAGGCCGGCGCGCCACCCACTGTGCTCCGCAGGAACGCCAGCCGTGTGCGTGAGCAGGTGACGCAGCGTGGCTGCCCCGTGAGCGGGCGCGATCTCCCGCAGGGGCGCATCGAGGTCGATCACGCCGTCGTCGACCAGCACGAGCGCGGTGACGGCCGTGAAGACCTTCGTCAGCGATGCGAGGTCGAAGAGATGCTCTCGACCGAGAGGCGTGGGATCGTCGTGCGCGGGCGTCCCGAGAAGAAGCGTCTCCTCCGATCGCCTTCCGCGGATGACCGAGGCCCACGCCGACCCCGAGGCGCCGTTCACCATACGATCAGGTCCCGCTCTCTCAGACGCGGTGCCGTTCCTGTGGCCATCCGCGCCAGCCGCACGGCCCCGTCGAGGGGGGTCCCTTCGGCAGAGACGACCTCGACTCCGTCGGGCGCCCGTGACGCGACGCCCCGGAACAGCGCCGCCGACGAGAAGAGGCCACCGGTGAGCGCGAGGCGCGGTGGAACGCCCGGCCTGCTCAGAGCGGCACGAGCGGTCTCGGCGAGGCCTTCCGCCGCGGCGTCGAGGATGCGCCTCGCCGCTTCATCGCCCTTTTCCGCGAGTGCGATGACATCGGGGACGAAAGAGGCCATCACGGCCGCGCGGTCGTCTCGCCCGTAGAGCTGTGCGGGCCACGTCTCCGTCGGGCCGAAACGCTCGACGCCCCGCTCCAGCAATGCGCGCCCCGATGCGTCCCTGACGTCGTAGGCGCGCATGGCCTCGACGAGGGCACGCTGGCCGATCCATGCGCCGCTGCCGACGTCGCCGAGCAGATGACCCCATCCGTCCACTCTGTGGAGCGAGCCGTCCTCTGTCTGAGCGATCCCGATGGCGCCGGTGCCCGCGGCGACCGTCACCCCCGCGCGACCGGACAACGCCCCCAGATGCGCCGTCACCGCATCGGCTGCGAGCACGACGACCGCGCCCGGTGCGAGACCGCCGAGCGCGCCCTTCAGCCCGCCTCGATCACCGGCGAGCGTCGCGATCCCCGTCGCGCCGACCCCCAGAGACACGACGTCGTGAGGCTCGACGACGGCGAGGATCTGCTCGATGACGGCCCGTATGGCGATGCCCGCGCCGTCATCCGACGCCACGGCACCCGGCCCCGAGCGCTCGACCATCGCCTCGCCCGAGATGGCTCTCGCACGCGCCCCGCTCGCGCCGACGTCGATCCCGACGAGCCACCCCTCTCCTGGTTTCGTCACTTGCTCATCCCGGAGGTGAGCCCGCCGATGATCTGCTTGGTGGCGGCCAGGAACAGCAGCACGAGCGGGATTGTCGCGATGGTCAGACCCGCGAACAGCTGAGGCCAGTCCGTCGAGTACTCGCCGAAAAACCGTGTGAGGCCGACGGGCAGGGTGTATGACTCGCGGTCGCGCAGCAGGATGAGCGGATAGAAGAAGTCGTTCCACACCGGGACGAATCGGAACACGATCACCGTCGCGAGCGCGGGTCGGACGAGCGGGAGCAGGATCTGGAGGAAGGTCCGCAGCGGCCCGGCTCCGTCAAGACGCGCCGCCTCCTCGAGTTCCAGCGGAAGACGCCGGAAGAAGACCGTCAGGACGAACGTCGTGAACGGGATGCCGAGCGTCCCGTACACGAGGATCAGGCTGAAGAGGTTGCTCGTCATCCCCAGCGAGTCGAGCAGGTAGAACAGCGGCAGGATGGCAAGGTGCACCGGCAGCATGAGGCCGGAGAGGAACAGCGCCTCGATCCCCCGGAAGAACCGCGCACGCGCGCGAGCGAACGCATACGCGGCGAAGACGGAGACGACGGTCGTGACGACGACCGACCCGACCGTGACGACGATCGAGTTGATGAAGTAGGTGTCGAACGACGCCGTCAGCCAGGCGTTCTGGAAACTCGTGAACGACGGCGGGATGGGGATCCCGAGCGGATCCGACGCGATCTGCGTCTGCGTCCGCAGCGAGTTCGACACCATGAGCAGCAGCGGCCCGACCGCGATCACGGCGTAGCCCCACAGGAACACGTTCGCGATAATCCGGCCCGCCAACGACGTCTCGTGCTGAGGTCGGCGGCGGACGGGCGTCTTGCGCTCCAAGCGGGGCGCCTCCTGCGGGGTCGCGGGGACGTCGAGCGTCGTCATTCCCATCAGAACAGCTTCCGTTCGGCCCGTCGCACCGTCGTGGTGATGAGGACGGAGATCGCGAGGATGAAGAGGAACAGCACGGTCGCGAGCGCAGACGAGACGCCGATGGAGTTGGCATTGCCGGACTCGAAGGCCGTGCGGTAGAAGAGCAGCATCATGACGTCGGTCGATCCTGCGGGCGCACCGTTCGACCCGGCGAGCGCGAACGGGATGGCCATCGCCTCCATGCTGCCGATGAAGGTGAGCACCGTGATGATCCCGATGGTCGGCGTCAGCAGTGGCAGCGTGATGTAGCGGAAACGCTTCCCCGCCGTCGCGCCGTCGAGCGAGGCCGCCTCCTCGATCTCGTCGTCGATCCCGCCGAGCGCCGCGCCGTAGAGGAGGATGGGGAACCCGATCCATTGCCACGCGCTGACGAGCACGATGACCCAGATCGCCAGGTTCGGGTCGCCCAGCCACGGCAGGGCGAGGCTCTCCATGCCTACGCCTCGGAGGATCGCGTTCACCGGCCCGAACAGCGGCGAGAGCATGAGCGACCAGAGATAGCCGATCACCATGGGGCTCACGAGGTACGGCAGGGCGAACACGGTCTGGAAGAGGCGCTTCGTCCGGCGACGCCTGTGGAGCAAAGTGGCAATGCCGAGGCCCAGCGAGTTCTGGAAGACGAGAGCGCCCGCGAACAACAGCAGGTTGTGCCCGAAGGCGTTCCAGAGCTCAGACGCGTACGGCTCCTGCATGAGCAGCGTCACGTAGTTGCCCAGCCCCGCGAACCCGCCCTGTCGCGTCCCCTGCCACTTGAAGAACGAGTAGCTCAGCGCGGCGACCATCGGGTAGAGGATGAGGACCGAGAACAACGCCAGCGCGGGCAGCACGAAGGCGAGCGCGGCCGGTGTGCTCAGAGCCGTGCCGGTCTGCGTGCGACGACTTCTGGGCTTGGGCAGGGCGACGGGCGACGCCATGGTGACCTCTTCTCGAGACGGTCGTGGGGTACGACGCGCGTACCCCACGACACCGGATCAGGACGACGGCGTGAACCAGGTCGATATCCCTGACTGCAGATCCTCGGCGAGCTGCTCGGGCGTCTTCTGGCCGAGGAACATCGCCTGGATGTCGGGCCCGAGCACGGCCGTTCCCGTCGGGTCGCCGTACCGGAAGTCGACGAGCAGCAGATAGGGGGCGGGGTTCGCGGTGTACTGCTCGTTCATCTCCCGCATCAGAGCGTCGCTGTACTCGACCCCGGGAAGCGCGGAGAACTGCTCCACCTCATCAGCGACGAGCTGCCCGAACTCCGCGGTCGTCATCCAGTTGAGCAGCTCCGTCGCCTCCTCCTGCTGATCGCTCGACGCGTTGATGCCGAAGCTGCCGTCTGCGTACCCGGGCGTCACGGCGTGGTCGAGGACCGAACCAGGCGGCGGCGGAACCTCGTACACGCCCCACTCTGTGTCAGGGGCCGAGTCCTGGAAGGTGGGCAGATCGAACGAGCCGCCGGGCCACTGGGCCGCCTGCCCGGTGGTGAACTGCAGGGTGGCATCGGCGACGGCGATCGCGTTCACGTCCTTGTCGAAGTACTGCTGCAGGTCCTGGACGATCTGCAGCGAGGCGACGTAGTCGGGGTCGGTGAAGTCGGTCTCTCCGCTGAGGACCCTCTCCTCGAAATCGGCGCCCCCGTAGCGGGCCGAGCCGACGATGTCGGCGAACATCGGGAGCACCCAGTCCTCACGAGCGCCCAGCGCCATCGGTGTGACGCCTTCCTCGACGAGTGTGTCCTGCAGCGCGATGAACTCGTCCCACGTCGTCGGCTCCTCCAGGCCGAGGTCGTCGAACAACGTCTTGTTGTAGAACATCTGCATGGTCTGATAGGCGAACGGAACACCGTACGTCGCGCCGCCCTCGATCCCCTGTGCAGCTCTCAGCACCGTCGGATCGAACTGATCGAGTCCGTCGACGACGTCGTCGATGGGCACGATCTGCTCCGCCTGGATCGCCGACTGCGCTCCGCCGTACGCGCGCAGCATCGCGATGTCGGGGCCATCGCTCCCCTCGAGTCCCGTCGCGAGTATCTGGTTGTACTCCGTCGGCTGATAGCCCTCGAACTCGATGGTCACACCGGGATGCGATTCCTCGTAGACGTCGAAGACCGCATCCCACTTCGGGGTGGACGATGCCTGCCAGGACCAGATCGTCAAGGTGATCTCGTCGTCGCCGGACGATGACGGGGCGCATCCGGCGATGACGACGCCGGCGATGAGGACGCCCGCGGAGATCGCGAGGCGGGGGACGCTGTGACGCATGAGATTCCTCTCAGTTAGGTGAAGCGCTGCGTTCGGTGGGGATGAGGGAATCGAGTGCGCGCCGGACGATCCCGGACGCATCGGCCAGGGCTTGCCGTGCGATGTGGAGAGGAACGCCGCCGAGCTCGCTCACGAGGGCGGCCTTGAGATCGCCCTCCGCCGCGCGCAGCCGTTCCTGCGCGGCACCGGGCTCCAGGCCTGCCGCTTCCGCGAGGATGCGCACGGAACGTTCGCGAAGCTTCCTGTTCGTCGCGACGACCGACACCATGAGGTTCGACCAGGTGTATCCGCGGCGGACCATCACGGCGGTGGAGAAGGCGTTGAGGGTCATCTTCGCGGCGGTCCCTGCCTTCAGCCGTGTCGAGCCGGTGAGGACCTCCGGTCCAGTGTCGGCGACGACGGCGATGTCGACCAGCCTCCGATCGATGTCGGGGTTGCTCGTGATGAGCCCCGTCGCCGCACCGCGTGCTCGTGCCGCGTCGAGCGCGCCTCGCACATAGGGCGTCGTCCCCGACGCGGCGATGCCGACGACCACATCGTCATCGCCGATCTGCGCCGCTTCGGCCGCTCCGTCGCGTGCGGAGTCCTCGCTGCCCTCGATCGCGCGGTGCATTGCGTCGTCCCCTCCGGCGAGATGGGCGACGAAGACGTCCGGCGGCAGGTTGAAGGTGGGGATGAGCTCTGCCGCATCGAGCACCGCGAGCCGGCCGGAGGTTCCCGCGCCGAAGTAGTGGACCCTGCCACCACGTTCGAGAGCCCGGACGGCGACGTCGACGAGTTCGGCGAGCGCCGGCAGCGCTGCCCGCACGGCGACGGAGACCTCGGCGTCGGCGTCGTTGAGCGTCTGCAACAGGTCGAGCGTGTCGAGCTCGTCGAGTCGTTCGGACGCGGGGTTGCGGCGCTCCGTCGCGGGAAGCGCCGAAGCGGAAGCGGGGGTCGTCATCGGTGGGTCTCCAGGTGGTCGGTGATCCCACCTTCGTGAACCTCTTCCGATCTGGCAAGCTTTTTCGAAAAGTCGTTACTTGCTGGAAATTATTTCTCTGTCACCATGGAGGCGTGTCCACCAGCGCGACCACCGCCATCCACCAGCGTCTCTCGGGGCTGACCCCCACGGAGCAGCGCATCGCGCGCCACGTGCTCGACGACCCCGGTCGGGTCGTCGAAGCATCGATCACCCAGCTGGCAGCGGAGAGCGGAACATCGCCCGCGAGCGTGGCGCGCTTCTCCCAGAGCCTGGGATTCGCCGGCTATCCCGAGTTCCGTCTCGCACTCGCCACCGAGCTCGATCGCAACGAGTCCGACCGGGAGCGCTTCCAGGTCGCCGAGGGCGACGTCGACCGGCACGACGACGCGCACACCACGGTCCGGAAGATCGCCTTCGCCGAAGCCTCCGCCATCGAGCGGACCGCACGTCAGCTCGACATCGACGAGCTCGAACGGGGCGTCACGGCGATCCGCAAAGCGCGGCGCATCGACATCTACGGCGCCGCGTCGAGCGGGCTCGCCGCGCTCGACCTCGAGCAGAAGCTGCACCGCGCGGGGCTCGTGGCACAGGCGCGCACCGACCTCCATCTCGCCCTCACCGGCGCAGCACTCCTCGACTCTCGAGACGTCGCGGTCGCGATCTCGCACTCCGGGCGCACGCTCGAGATCGTCCAGGCGGCCGAAGTCGCCGCGGCGTCGGGCGCGACGACCATCGCCGTCACGAACAACCCGCGCTCCCCCCTCGCTCGCGTCTGCACGCTCACGCTCGTCACGGCAGTGGCCGACTCCACGTTCCGATCTGGCGCGATGGCCAGCCGCATCGCCCAGCTCGCCGTCCTCGATTTCCTGTTCGTGCGCATCGCGCAGGCCGACTACGACACGATCTCCGACAACCTGAAGCGGACGTACGATGCCGTCACCTCGCACAGGATCGACTGACGCATGAGGCTCGGCGTCGACCGGCTCCTCGACGACACGCACGCCGGTGCACGGTGGCGCGGGAAGCGACTGGGGATGGTCACGAACGACCTCGCGCTCACGTCGGATCTCACGCGCGGCCGAGAGGCGCTGGTCGAGGCGGGATGGCGGTTCGACGTGCTCTTCGGCCCGGAGCACGGACTCAGCGGAAGGGCACGCGAAGGAGAGCACGTCGGTGACATCGCCGACGCCGCGACAGGTGTTCCCGTCCGAAGCCTCTACGGTGAGCACGTGCGCCCGGCGGCGGAGGACGTGGCACCGCTCGACGCCCTGCTCATCGACCTGCCCGACGTGGGCAGCCGGTTCTACACGTACATCTGGACGATGAGCCATGTCCTCGAGGCGTGCGCAGACGCCGGCACGCCCGTGGTCGTGCTCGACCGCCCGAATCCCATCGGCGGCGACGTCGGGCGTGCGGAGGGCCCCGTGCTCGACGAGTCGATCGCCTCGCTCGTCGGTCGCTGGCCCCTGCCCATCCGGCACGGCCTCACGATCGGCGAACTAGCCAGGCACTGGGTGCGGACCCGTGCGATCGATCTCGAGCTGGACGTCGTCGAGCTCCAGGGCTGGTCGCGTCACGAGACCGCGATCGGCCGCAGCGACCTGACATGGATGCCGCCGTCGCCGAACATCCCGACCGCGGCGACGGCGCTGCTCTATCCCGGCACGTGTCTGGTGGAGGGCGTCAACGTCGCCGAGGGTCGCAGCACGGCGGTGCCGTTCCGGGTGCTCGCCGCGCCGTTCATCGACGGAGAGCGGTATGCGGCACGTGTGAACGAGGAGCGGCTGCCCGGAGTCCGCGCCGTGCCCTACGGCTTCACTCCGCTCGTCCGGGATCACGCGGGCGTCCCGTGTGAAGGCGTGATCCTTCACGTGACGGACGCGGAGGTGCTGAGACCCGTCCGCACCGGCGTGCGACTGCTCTCGCTCCTCGCCGAGATGCATCCGGGCCTTCTCGAGGAACGACCGGGAGTGCCGGTCCCCGGCGAGTCGGACGCCTCCCCGCTCGAGAAGCTGTTCGGAGTCCGAGGCGCGTTCGCGCAGATCGTCTCGGGCGAATGGGACGACCCCGCCCGGCTTGCCGTGCCCGACTGGCTCGACGCCGCGGAGCCCGACCTGCTCTACCGGTGACGGCCGGGACGGCCGAAGGAATCCCATACCTCGCAAGACAGCAGGTCAGAGGACGTTCACAGGCACCGCCTCCGCCGCGTCGGTTGTGATTCACTCCGCGGGTGCGGTTGTCGAGTACGAGCTTCCAGAACGACCCGCGCTGGACGATCGTCGCGGCGGGGGTCTTCGGATCGAAGACCCCCAGGATCACGTGTGGGAAGTTACCGGTGATGTGCCGTCGCCCAGTTCCGTCCGTCACGCCGACTCGCGGACGACCAGGGTCCCGGGCAGCGTGTGCACGCCGCGGGGTAGCGGGCGTCGGCCGCGGATGGCGTCCTCCAGCATCTGCGCGGCGCGCACGCCGAGCCGTCCCAGCTCGAGGTCGACGGTCGTGAGGGGCGGTCTCGCCGCCTCGGCGAGCACGCTCCAGTTGTCGACTCCGACGACGGCGACCTCGTCGGGCACGCGCACGCCGCTCTCCCGAAGGCCCGTCACGGCGCCGCGGGCGAGCTCGTCGCTGGCGCAGAAGACGCCGTCGACCTCCAGCCCGCGGGTGAGGACGTCGCAGACGGCCTCCCTCCCCCAGCGTTCGCTCCACTCCCGCGAGAGCGGCTCGTCGACGAGGCCCAGCCCGTGCCTGGCGAGCGTGTCGACCGTCCCGCGGATGCGCTCTCGCACGACCGTCTGCCGGAGCGGCCCGGTGATGTGCACGATGCGCTCGCGCCCGATGGCGAGAAGACGTTCGACGGCCGTCTCCGCCACCCCGGCGTGGTCGGGGACGATGGACGAGTCGGCGGGATCCTCGGACGGCTGATAGGCGTAGAGGACGGGGAAGGGGAAGTCGCGGCCGAGCGACGGGCGCGGATCCGTGGACTTGCCCGTGACGATGACGCCGTCGACCCTCCGCTGCACGAGGAAGCGGATGTAGAAGTCCTCGCGCACGGGATCGTCCCGCGCGTCGCACATGAGCACCGACACCTGCCCCGGCCCGAAGGCGTCCTCCGCGCCGAGCATGAGGGGGATCGTGAATCGTCCGTAGCTGTCCGACGTCACGACGCCTATCGTCAGGAGCTCCGCGAGCCCCGGGTCGTGGCGGATGAACGACGGGCGGAACCCCAGCGTGCGCGCCGCCTTCATCACGCGGACGCGCGTGGCCGGCCTCAGCTGTCCTGTGCCGTTCATGACCTTGGAGACCGTGCCGACGGAGACGCCCGCGATCCCCGCGACGTCCGACAACGTCACGCGTGCACTGCCTCGCTCCATCGTGGGGCCTCCTGGGCTCAGGGTATCGAGGATGGCACGACCATGGCCGGCGTCGTCACGACGCCGGCCATGGTGATCGTCGGTCACGAACGACCCAGAACCTCCTTCGCCTGACGGACGAAACGCTCGCCGATGTCATCCACTTCGAGGAACTCCGGTAGGTCCCGCAGATAGTTCTGCATACGACCCTGAAACGGCTCGGTCCAGTGCGCGGGCACGTTCTCGAGCCCGATGGTCGCGCCCACGATGCTCGCGGCGGTCGCGCTCGTGCAGTCGTTGTCGTTCCCCATCGCCACGGTCTCGCCCACGACGCGCGTGAAGTCGCGGCCGCCGAGCAGGATCCCGAACACCACGTACAGCGCGTTGTTGATCGCATGCCCCTCAAACATGTGGGGGTAGCGCTCACTCACGAGACGCGCCGCATCCCGGTAGTCGGAGACCTGGGACGACACGTCGAACGCCCATCTCACGCCCTCCGCCAGCAGGCTCTCCTTCGGGATCTCCTGCAGCGCGATCTCCAGCGCCTCCGCCGGCTCGTCGACCGCGAACGCGGCCGAGACCGCTGCGGCCATGAACATCGTCCCGTATACGCCGTTGCGGCGATGATTGAGCGATGCGTCCTTGAAGGCCAGCTCGGCGGCCTTCTCCGGCCATCCCGGCGCCGCATACCCCCAGGCGTCCGCCCGCGTCCATGCGGCGATCGACTGCACGTTCGGATTGCGATGCCGTCCGGCCCTGCGGGGCTCGATGCCCTGCTGGAGGTTCTGCAGGAACCGGCGCTCGCCCCAGAAGACGCCCCAGCTGCCGTTCTCCTCCGAGTGGATCGGGAAGTTCCGCTGCCAGGTCGCCGCCTGCTGCTCGGGGGTGAACTCCGGCCCGTGCTCCTCCAGGGTGAGGAGTCCGATCAGGGTGTACGCCGTGTCGTCGTCGACGGGGATGTACTGCATCCGTCCTCGGCGCAGGTCGTCGGTGTTCCCGACGATGTAGCGCGGGCTGCCGGGCAGCCGCGCGAAGGAGAAGAAATCCGTCGGCGGGTACTCCTCGTCGAACTGACGCCCCCAAGCCTCCATCTGGTCCACGGACCAGAACTCCACGGCGGCGCCCAGGGTGCATCCCGCTCCGCGCCCGAGCAGCGATCCCCTCCAACGGGAGAGGTAGTCCTCGGGGACTTCGGCGAGCAGCCTGCGCTCTCCCTGCGGCCTCGCCTCGTGGATGTCCGCCAGCGTCTCGGGCTCGTCCGGCTCGGCGGGCGCCGTCGAGACGAGCTCGTCGAAGTCCGCCAGCTTCTGCTCGAGCGCCTCACGCGTGGCCGCGACGATGCGGTCGGCCTCCTCCGCCCTGCCGAACTCGGCGGCGAGCGACTGGTATCGCCGGACGTCGTCGACGAGGTGGTCGAGCTCGAACTTCGGCGACGGCGTGTAGCCGATGTCTTGGACTCTCATTGTGTCTTCCTTCCTGAGGTGGTCATTTGACGGCTCCAGCTGTCATGCCCTCGACGAAGCGGCGCTGGAGGAGAATGCTGAGGATCACGAGCGGAAGCACGATGATCACAGCGGCGGCGGCGATGAGCGGCTGGTTCGAGCCGCCGTACTCGGCCGTGAAGAACGACAGCCCGAGAGCGACGGGTCGTAGCGACGCGCTGTTGGCCAGCAGAAGCGGCTCGAGGTACATCGCCCACGACCACACGCCGCTGAACACGGCGAGCGTCGCGATGCCCGGGCTCGCGAGGGGGAGCATCACGCGGACGAACACGGTGATCTCCCCCGCCCCGTCGATCCGCGCCGCCTCGCTGATCGCCTCGGGGATGCCGAGGAAGAACGCGCGCATGTAGAACGTCGCGAACGGCAGCGCGAGGGCCACGGCGGGGAGGATGACGCCGAGACGCGTTCCGAGGAGGCCGAGCGCGTCGACGACGTCGTAGACGCCGAACATGATCGAGCTGAAGGGGATGGTCAGGGCCACGACGAGCGCGCCCAGCATGATCGCCCGGCCGGGGAAGCGATAGCGAGCGAGCCCGTATCCCGCCATGGACGCGAGCACGACGACGCAGGCCACGATGGAGAGCGTGTAGACGATGGAGTTCGGCACGGCCACGGAGAAGTTCGCCGTCCGCCATGCCTCAGCGAAGTTCGAGAACGCCCATTCGGGCCATCCGAGCGTCGAGGCCCGGTAGCTCTCCGTCCTCCGGAGCGACGTCACGACGAGCCACACGAGGGGCGCGGCGATCACGACGAACCAGGTGACCATGACGATGTAGCTCACCCACGCCGGCGCGAAGCGCACGGTCTCCTTCGACGGGTTCCAGATGCGGGCTCGCCGCAGGTTCTCAGCGCTCACGACCGCTCCTTCCGCTGATCGCGGTCAGGACGAGCGCGATCACGAGCACGACGCAGGCGAGTGCGGCGCCGTATCCGAACTTCTGCTGCGCGAACGCCTGCGAGTAGGCGTAGGTACCCACCAGCTGCGTGGCGTTGCCCGGTCCGCCCGAGGTCATCACCCAGACGAGGTCGAAGGCCTTGAGCCCCGCGATCAGCGCGAGCATCCGCATGAGGCCGATGTGCTCACGCATCTGCGGGAGGACGACATAGCGGATCCGCTGCGACCGGGACGCGCCGTCGACCAGCGCGGCGTCCAGCAGCGTCGTGTCGACGAGCTGCAGCCCGCTCAGCGAGACGACGACGAAGAACCCGACCGCGATCCACAGCTGCACGCCGAGGAGCACGAAGATCGCCAGAGCCGGATCGGCGAGGGGGCTCGACGCGAGCCACGGGATGCCGAGCGCCTGCCCGATGCCGGCGAAGCCGCCGTTGACCGGCTGCCACAGCCGCAGCCAGACGACGCCCACGATGGCGGGCCCGATCATCTCCGGGATGAGGTAGACGGTCCGGAAGACGACCCATCCTCTCGGCCTCGACCACAGGAGCAGCGCGAACGCGAGACCGAGACCGACGGCCAGGAGCAGCACGCCGATCCACAGCAGGTTTCGGACGAGAGCCGCCCAGAACGCCGCATCGCCGAACAGGGCAGCGAAGTTCACGAGCCCGACGAAGTCGCGTTCCAGGGAGAAACCATCCCAGTCGTGCAGCGCGAGCCGGACGGTCGACACGATCGGCGCGACGACGAAGACCAGGACGATCACCGCCGCCGGTGCGATGAAGAGCAGTCCCGGCGCAGCACGGCGGATCTGCCGCCGCCTGCGTGGACGGACGTCGGTGACCGACGGCGCGACGAACGGGACCGCGGCGGCGAGAGCGACACGGCTCACTGATCCTCCTCCCACGCCTTCTGCAGCTCCTCCAGGTAGGAGTCGAGCGTGCGCTGGCCGTCGAAGGTCTCCTGGCCCATACGGCCGAGCTGATCGTTGAACGCCGAAGAGCTGACGAGGTCGATCGACACCCCGGTCTGATCGCCGTCCTCCACCAGCTGACGGACGGCCTGCTTCAGCAGATCCGGCACCTCGAGCGATTCGGGGTCGACGCCCGTGAGAGGTGGAATCCAGCCCACCTCCTCGACGAGGCGCTGCGGGATGTCGTCGCTGAGCCAGAAGTCGACGAACTCGGCTGCGGCGTCCTTGTGCTCGCTCTTGCTGTTGATGGCGAAGGCCGACCCCATCCCCTGCTGGTAGAACCGGCCCTCGCCGCCCTCCACCGCGGGGAACGGATCGAACACCCAGTCCTCGTCGGG
Source organism: Microbacterium sp. AB (assembly GCF_032878875.1). Taxonomy (NCBI): domain Bacteria; kingdom Bacillati; phylum Actinomycetota; class Actinomycetes; order Micrococcales; family Microbacteriaceae; genus Microbacterium; species Microbacterium betulae. The sequence continues at coordinate 2,846,738 of NZ_CP118157.1, forward strand.
GGCGTCCTTCAATAACTGCACGATGTCGCCCGTGAACTTCGGCGTGCTCGCCAGCGCCTTGCCGGACACGAGGAGGTCGTACGCCGCCGTGCCGTCGAGTGTGTTCATCTCGGGGATGAAGCAGCCGGCGTCCTTCGCGTCCTCGAAGATCGTCGCGAGGGCGTCGCGGATCTCGGGATCCGTCCACTCGCCCGACTCGTGTGCGACGAACGCCCGCTCCGCTTCGGGGCCGAGCATGTTCACGATCGGCAGGCCGAGGTAGAAGTAGTAGATCCAGCCGCTGCCTCCCGCTCCCGTCGCATACGGCACGAAGCCCTTCTCCCGCGCCTGGCGGCAGTAGGCGAGCATCTCGTCGGTGGTCGTGGGGATCGTCAGGCCGTTCTCCTCGATCAGCGTGCGGTTGTAGAACACCCCCGAAAGCTCCGCCTCGATGCCGATGCCGTAGAGCTCGCCGTCGGAAAACGTCGTCCACTCCAGCCCGGCCTCCGTGCCCTTCTCCTGCCAGCCGTACGCGTCCTCGTACTCGGCGAGATCCTCCACGAGCCCTGCGCTGAAGAGCTCGCGGACTGTTCCGACCTCGGCGTAGACGACGTCGGGGACGCTCTGGCTGCGCAGCGCGTTCTTCGCGAGCGAGTCCAGCTCCTGAGCCTGGTAGATCTCGACCTGCACGTCGATGTCGGGATGCCCCTCCTCGAACTCGGCGATGAGTCCGTCGAGAGCGGCCTGCTGGTCTTCGTTCCGGATCTGGTCCCAGAACACGAGCGTCTCTCGTCCATCGCCCGCACCCGCCGAGCAGCCGCTCAGCGCGAGCGCGCCCACGACGCCTCCGATCAGAACGCGGAATCGTGTCGTCCGTCTCATGGTCACTCCTCATCGAGTCTTCGTCGGCGCGCACGACCGTCTCACCGCGCGCATGCGCGGCGAGGAGAGGGGCGGCCTGGATCGGGCAGTCCTCGTGGACGACGGGCCTTCGCTGGCCGGTCCTGTCGAGGGACGTGCCTTCATTCTGCGAGGAGGCGAGGACGACGCTCAAGCGATCGGGGTCTCAACCTCGGCAAAGGTTTCCGCGAGCGGCGGCCGGGCGCACCGGACGGCGGCGTCAGGGCGTTCCGGGTGGAGTGCGTGCCGCGGCCTCTCCGCACGGACAAGGCGGCCGGCATGAGCCGGCCGCCTTCTTCACCGGACGGGGTGCTGAGGGATGCGACGGCGTCAGGCCGCGCGACTCAGCGAGCCCTGCGTGGCGTCGCTCACGAGCTCACGCCCCGGCGACGGCTCCGACGAGAGGTCGAGGCCGTGATGGGAGTTCGCCGCGTCCATGAGGCGGGTCAGGAGATCGCGGTCGAGGCCGCCCACCGCATCCTCGTCCGTCACGAAGCGGATCGGGATCGACGGCTGCACCCAGACGGTCTCGCGCCCGCGCCCGCGCGCCGACATCCAGGACACGCAGAACGACTCGCCCCGCCGGAGCTTCGTGATCGCGACGGTCTGCACGTGCGCGAGGAGCCCGTCCTCGATCTCGATCGCCTCGCCGCTGGTCCCGTAGAAAATCCTGCCCATGATGACCCCCTCATCGATGGCGGGGCGTCACGTGAAGACCCCGACGACATGGACTTTACTAGCTGAACTAGCGATCTGGAAACCCGATATCTTCCCTGGCTAGGCTCTTCGACCGGGCACCGCCGCTCGGGCGACCCGGACGGTCACGCCCTTTTCACGAAGACGGTCGATGTGCCGCTGATCGGTGCCGGCATCGACGATCACGACGTCGAAGTCCGCGATGGGCATCATCGCATGCAGGGCGCGCTTGTCGAACTTCGTGCCGTCGGTCAGCAGCACGCGTCGGTCGGCCGATTCGAACATCGCCCGCTTGACGTCGACCGTCTCGAGCGTCTGGTGGAAGCAGATGTCGTCGACGATGGCCGACGTGGACATGATGAACAGATCGGCCCGCAGCTCGGCGATCTCCCGCACGGTGATCCGGCCCATGAAGGCGCTGCACCAGTTGTGATACTCGCCGCCGAGCCCGATGAGCTCGACGCCCCGCGTGCTGCGCAGGTCGTTCATGATCGTCAGCGTGTTCGTGATGACGGTGAGGGGCGTCTTCGCGTGCAGGTGCGGCACGAGGTGCAGCGTCGTGGTGGAGTCGTCGAGCATGATGGCCTGTCCGGGCTCGACGTGCTCGAGCGCGGCGAGGGCGATCGTCTCCTTCTCCGTGCGCTGTCTGCTGGCGCGGTAGACGTCGCTCGACTCCACGAGGGACGTCGATGTCGCGGTGGCGACGCCGCGGCTCTTGCGGAGCAGGCCTCGATCCTCGAGCTCGTCGAGATCGCGGTGCACGGTCATGCTGCTGATGCCGAAGCGCTCCGCGAGCTCCTCGATCCGCACCGACCCCTCGGCCATCACCGTCTCGCTGATCGCGAGCTGCCGCGCCTGCTGCCGGCTGGATCGCGACGCCGGATCGGGAACGCTGCGTGCCATGGCATCCCCTCCTTCCGGACTCACCGTATCGCGGCGGCCTCGTCGAGCATGACCGCCACCGCCGCGGGATCATGCGCGAACCTGCCGAGGAAGAGCCCGTCCGCGCCGGCGGCGATCGTGGCCAGCAGGCCCGGCCCCGCGCTCCCGCCGTAGATCACCGGCACGCGACCGGTGACGGGCAGATCGGCGATGCGGCGCTTCATCGCGCGCACGACGTCCACGACGTGATCGGGCGGGGCGGGCTCCGCCCGTCCGATCGCCCACTCCGGCTCGTACGCGATGACGAGGTCGCCGACCTCTTCCGCCTCCGCCAGGACGGATTCGAGCTGTGCCGCGCACACCTCTGCGGCGCGTTCGGCGCTCTGACGCGAGCGCTCCCCCACGCACACGACAGGGGTCAGCCCGTTGCGCACGGCGGCGGCGAGCTTCCTCCGAGAGACCTCCTCGCCCTCGCCGAACACCGCTCGGCGTTCGGCGTGCCCGATCTCGACGTACCGGCATCCCAGCTCGGCGAGATCGGCCCCGCTGACCGCCCCCGTGAACGGCCCGCGATCCTCCCAGAAGAGATCCTGCGCGCCATAGGCGACGGGCGAGCCGGCGAGGGTCGCCGACACCGCCGCGAGCGCGGGGAGCGCGGGGAGCGCGAAGACCTCGACCGCGCCCGAGCGCACGGCCGGATGCGCCGACGCCTGTGCACCGATCGCCGCGGCCCACTCGGCGCTCTCGCGCACGCCGAGGTACGCCTTGAGGCTCACCCCGAGCGTCACGGGGAGGCGCCCGGCGCCGGGGCGCTCGTCAGTCACAGGTTCCGGTGCTCTCGTACCCCTCGATCACGGCGACCTTCTCCGCCGACGCCGAGGAGTCGTCGAACTCATAGCCCAGCCACTCCCTGGCGAGACGACGAGCGAGCTCGAGCCCGACGACGCGCTGGCCGAACGTGAGGACCTGCGCGTTGTTGCTGAGCACGCTGCGCTCGACGCTGTAGCTGTCGTGGGCCGTGACGGCACGGATGCCGGGCACCTTGTTCGCCGCGATCGCGACGCCGAGGCCCGTGCCGCAGACGAGGAGCGCCCGGTCCGCTGCTCCGTCTCGGACCCTCTCGGCGGCGGCGATCGCCACGACCGGATAGGCGGTGTGCCCATCCGGGTCCACCCCCACGTCGATCACCTCCGACACGCGAGGATCCTTCTCGAGGTCGGCTTTGAGCGCCTCCTTGTAAGCGAGACCTGCGTCGTCGGATCCGACGACGATACGCCAGGTACGGGTCATGTCCCCTCCTCATGGTTCCGTGCGAGCGCATCGCCCGCAGCCGTCATCGCGCGCGCGAAGGAGATCGCTCCCGGGTCGGGCGTGCCCGCGCTCCGCTTCACGTGCGAGCGGGCGCGGCCCAGGCGCGGAGCCAGATCGGCCGTCGCGCGGGCCGCCTCCGTCGCCGCATCCGCCGCCGCCGTCCAGGCCTCGGCGAGCGCGTCGTCGTCCTCCACGGCCGCGGCGAGCGCCTCGGCGAACGGCACGAGCGCGTCCACCAGCGTCTTGTCGCCGATCTCGGCCCCGCCGAAGCCCTGGATCGTCGCCCTGGCCGCGTGCACGGCCTCCGCGACATCCGCCGGCGCGGGCGCCGCCCCGTCGCCGAGCCGCTCCCCCGCGGCACGGAGCCCCGCGCCCCAGAGCGCGCCCGAGGTGCCGCCGGCGCGATGCGCCCACGCGTCCCCCGCGCGGACGAGAACGGTGCCCGCCCCGGCGCCGGCCTCGACGGCATCCTCGGCCGCCTCCGCCGCGGCCCGCGCGCCGCGCTGCATGCCGATGCCGTGGTCACCGTCGCCCGCGATCGCATCCAGCCGTCCCAGCTCGTCCGCGTCTCGGTCGATCACGTCGCGCACCGCGGCGATCGCGGCGCTCACGATCCTTCCGGCCTCGGCCGATCCGTCCGCCGACGGCGCCACGTCCTCGGTCTCGACGGGGTCGCGCGCGTCGTCGTCGAGCCTCGGTCCGCTCGGCCTCACGGCGCCCTTGCGGTACGCCGCGGCGTAGGCGGGCGACGTCCAGGCCTGCTCGAGATCGTCGTCGAGCCAGAAGAGGGTGAGCGAGATGCCGGCCATCTCGAAGCTCGTCGCGTACTCCCCGACCTCCGGGTCGACGATCGTCAGGCCCTCCGCCTCGAGCAGCTCCGCGACCGCGCCGTAGACGACGAAGAGCTCCTCGCCCTTCACCGAGCCCAGACCGTTGAGGATGACGCCGACGCGCGCTCCCTCTGCGGCGGGGACGTCGTCGGGGCGCTCGCCCAGCAGCGTCTCGACGAACAGCACGGCGAGCTCCCGTGCTGTCGGCAGCGGACGCGTGTCGATGCCGGGCTCGCCGTGGATCCCGATGCCGACGCCCATCTGGCCGTCGGGCACGGTGAAGAGCGGCTCTGCGGCGCCCGGGAGAGTGCAGCCCGAGAAGGCGACGCCGAGCGAGCGGGTGCGGTCGTTGGCGCGGAAGGCGAGATCGGTGACGTCGTCGAGCGGGAGCCCTCGCTCGGCGGCCCACGCCGCCGTGCGGAACACGACGAGGTCGCCCGCGATGCCGCGGCGGCTGTGCCTCTCGTCGGGCCCGGCGCTCGAGACGTCGTCCGTGACCCGGACGGTGCGGACGGGAACGCCCTCGTCGCGCAGCCGCTTCTCGGCGAGGCCGAAGTTGAGGACGTCGCCGGCGTAGTTGCCGTAGCTGAGGAGGACCCCGGCTTCGGTCGCGACCGACCTCGCGACGCCGTGCACCTGCTGGGCACTCGGAGAGGCGAAGACGTTGCCCAGCGCGGCGGCGTGGGCGAGCCCCGGGCCGACGAGCCCCGCGAAGGCCGGGTAGTGGCCCGACCCGCCGCCCACGACGACGGCGACCTCCCCGGGAGGCGTCGCCGTCGCCCGTGCGACGCCTCCCGGCACGTGGCGCACGACGTCGCGATGCGCGGCGACGAACCCTGTCGTCGCCTCGTCGGCGAAGCGCTCCGCATCGTTCAGGACATAGCTCATGATGCCTCTCGTGGGTCGTTCCGCCGGGTCATTCGGCGTACGTGAACGGGCCCGTCATCTTGTCGACGTTGTCCGGCGTGATGAGGATGCAGTCGAACGCCTGCTTCTCCGTGTCGGGCTCGGCGCCCGTGCGGATGAACTCGTCCGCGAGCTTCACGGCCTCCTCCGAGAAGACCGCGACGGGCTGCAGCACCGTGTAGGCGAGCTCGCCGGCCTCGATGGCCGCGACGGCGTCCGGCGCGCCGTCGAAGCCGCCGACGACGACGCCGTCGAGCCTGCCGGCCTCCTTCAGCGCGGCGATCGCGCCGAGCGCCATCTCGTCGTTCCCCGCCATCACGCCGTTGATGTCGGAGTTCGCCTGGAGCAGCGACTGCATCTTGTCGTGGCCCTCCGTGCGGTTCCAGTTGGCGACCTCGGTGCCCACCTGGACGAGGTCGGGGTACTGGCTGATGACCGTCGTGAAGCCGTTGGACCGCGTCTGGGCGTTGTTGTCGGACGGGGCGCCGAACAGCTCGACGTAGTTCCCCGCCTCGCCGATCTGCTTGACCCACTCCTGCGCGCCGAGGGCGGCGCCCTGAGCGTTGTTCGACACGAGCTGGGCCTTCGCGAGCCCCGCCTCGTTGATCTCGGCGTTCACGAGGAAGACGGGGATGCCCGCGGCGTCGGCCTTCTTCACCGCGCCGATCGAGCCGTCCGCGTTTGCCGGGTCGAGGATGATCGCCTTCGACTGGTTCGAGATGGCCGTGTCGATGAGGGTGTTCTCCGTGTTGGCGTCGCCCTTGTGCGCGCCCACGGTGGCCTCGTAACCGAGCTCCTCCGCCGTGGCCTTCGCGATGTCGCCCTCGGTCTTCCAGTACGGGTTGGCGGGGTCGTTGACGATGATCGTGATGAGGCCGCCGGCCTCGCCATCGCCCGACCCGCCCGCGTCGTCGGTCCCGCTGGAGCAGGCCGAGAGGCCCAGCGCCAGCGCGACCGCGGCCGCGAGGGCGGTGAGTGACTTTCTGCGCATCATTGTGCATTTCCTTTCGTGGAGACGCCCTGCTGCGACGATGCGGCGGGCGACGGGTCGGAGGGCGCGGCGGGGGCCGCGTTCGCAGCAGGCCGGGGACGACGGCCGTACTGCAGGGAGTTGAGCAGGACGGCGACGACGATCACCGCGCCCATGAAGACCATCTGCCAGTAGGCCGAGACGCCCACGATCACGAGGCCGTCCGACAGGAAGCCGATGACGAACGCGCCGAGCAGGGTGCCGCGCACCGTGCCGCGACCGCCCGTGAGCGCTGCGCCGCCGATGACGACCGCGGCGATGGCGGTGAGCTCATAGGTGTTGCCCGCCGTGGGGCTCGCGCTCGTGAGCGTCGAGGCGAGGATGAGCCCGGCGACGGCGGCGCAGACGCCCGAGATCACGTAGACCCACACCTTGACCTTCCGGACGGGCACGCCCGACAGCTCCGAGGCGCGCTCGTTGCCGCCCGAGGCGTAGAGCCAGCGGCCGAACGTCGTCCGGCTGAGCACGAAGCCGAGGATCAGGGCGATCACGCCCATGATGAGGACGCCGATCGGGATGCCGAGGATGCGGTTGAAGCCGAGCCAGTCGAAACCCGTGTTCCCGAGGGCCTCGTCGCCGTCGAGGTCGTTGACCGTGAGCCCGTTCGTCATGAGCAGCGCTGCGCCGCGGACGACGTAGAGCATGCCGAGCGTCGCGACGAAGGGCGCCACGTTGAAGCGCGAGACGAGCACGCCGTTGACGAGTCCGACGAGCGCGCCCACCCCGCACGACAACAGCACCACGACGGGCAGGCTCGGGTACAGCACGACGCCGAAGAGGTTGATCGGCACGCCCTGGACGAGGTATCCGGCCACGACCGCGGCGAACCCGAGCGTGGAGCCGACGGAGAGGTCGATCCCGCCGTTCAGGATGACCATCAGCATCCCCAGGCCGAGGATCGCGTAGATCGCCACGTGCGACGCCATGATCAGCAGGTTGTCGATCGTGAGGTAGTTGGGCGAGAGGAGGGAGAACACCACGATGATGAGGATGAGCGCGAGGAAGGCCCTCCCCTCGAGGAGGAGCTTCGCCAGCGAGAACTGCTTGCGCTTCTCGATGATCGCGGTGGTGGTTGTCGTCGTCATTGTCCGATCCGTTTCTCAGGTCCTGGCGATCAGGCGGCGACGGCCTCGCCGGAGGCGGCCATGATCATTTCCTTCGTCGCATCGGCGCCGAACTCCGCGGAGATGCGGCCGCGGCGCAGCACGACGATCCGGTGGGCGATGCTGAGGCACTCCCCCACCTCGGAGGTGGAGTACACGACCGTGAGCCCTTCGGCGGCATGGGAGGCGAGCAGCCGGAACACCTCGCCCTTCGCACCGACGTCGATGCCCCGGCTCGGCTCGTCCAGGAGCATGACGCGGGGGCTCGTCGCGAGCACCTTCCCGATGACGACCTTCTGCTGGTTGCCGCCGGAGAGCGAGCCGATCGGCACGTCGGGCCCCGCGGTCTTGACCGTCACGTCGGTGACCATCCGCTGTGCGAGTCGCTTCTCCCGCCGTGGGGACAGCACACCCCGCACGAGGCAGTCGCGGAGGCTCGCGAGCGTCAGGTTCTGGCCGACGCTCATCGTCTGGACGAGCCCGTCGCGCTGCCGGTCCTCCGGCACGAGGCCGATGCCCCGCTCGATGCGCTCGGCGATCGTCTCCGTCGTGAGCCGCTCGCCGTCGAGCGCGACCGTCCCTCCGGCGATCTCGCCGCGGCCTGCGATCGCCTCCAGCAGCTCCGTGCGTCCCGATCCCATGAGTCCGTACAGGCAGACGATCTCGCCCCTGCGGACGTCGAGACTGAGCCCGTCGACGATCGCACGCTCCGGGTTCTCCGGATCGAGCACGCGCAGTCCGCGGACGCTCAGCGCGACGTCGCCGAGCTCGTGGCCCGTCGGCGGGCTGCCGAGGTCGAAGTCGTCGCCGACCATGTTCCGCACGATCCAGTCGAGGTCGATGTCCTGTCGCTCGCCGCGCGCCGTCATGGCGCCGTCGCGCAGGACCACCGCGTGGTCGGTCACCTCGAGCGCCTCCTCGAGGTGATGGGAGATGTACACGATCGCGACTCCTCGGGCGAGGAGGTCGCGGATGATGCCGAAGAGCACCTGGACCTCGGCCGCCGCGAGCGCCGACGTCGGCTCGTCCATGATGAGGATGCGGGCGTTCACGGAGAGAGCACGCGCGATCTCGATGATCTGCTGCTGGCCGACGCGCAGGTCGGAGACGATCGTGTCGGGCTCGATGGGCAGCTGCAGCTCCTCCAGCAGCGCGCGCGTCTGGCGCGTCTCCTCCGCATAGTCCACGCCGACCGGCCCGGGGATCTCGCGCCCGAGGAAGATGTTGTCGCGCACCGAGAGGTTCGGGGCGAGGCTCAGCTCCTGGTGGATGATCGAGATCCCGCGGTCGCGGGCATCCGTCGTCGACGAGAACGACACCGGCTCGCCCTCGAGCACGATCTCGCCCGAGGTCGGCTGCTCGACGCCCGAGAGGATCTTCATGAGCGTCGACTTGCCCGCGCCGTTCTCGCCGAACAGCGTCGTGACCGTCCCCTTGCGGATCTGGAAGTTCACGCCCTTGAGGGCGCGGGTCCCTCCGTAGTTCTTGACGATGTGCCGGGCCTCGAGGACCACACCGTCGAATGCGTCGCTCACTGGACCTCCAGGGTGACGGGCGTGACCAGCCATGCGGCGGGGTTCACGAGCGTGAACGCACCGGTGACGGTGACCGTCGCCCCTGCGAGCCCGTCCGTGTCGACGTCGGAGAGGACCTGCGTCTTGAGCTCCTCGTTCAGCGCCGCGGCGGCGTCCTGGTAGTCGATCTGGTTCACGAACTCGCCGAACTGGATGTCGCCCGTCGCGTCGCGCAGCTCGGTGCCGTTGATCGCGGGCCCCGTCTGGACGCGGATGAGCAGGTCTTCCGGAAGGCCGTCGACCGCCACCTCGTAGATGCCCGACTGCCCCTCGCCCACGACGCCCGTGAAGGTCGTGCTGTAGACGGGGCCGCCCGAGCTCGCCACGGCGTACTCCTCTGCGGCGGCGTCAGGATCCGCCGCGATCGCCTCGGCGAGGACGGTCGCGTCGACCGCCTGCTCGACGACGCCTTCCTGCACGGCGGGGAACTCGTCGGCGCCGAACGTGGTGGGGTCGAACTCCTCGGTCCCCTGCACGAGGGGGTCGTCCGCCGGGACGACCCTCGTGCCGAGGACGACGCCGAGGACGACGAGGACGACGACACCGATGCGGATGCCGCGCCTCGCGGTCTTGGAGAGTCTGGTGCGCGAGCCCCTGGTCTCGGGCTGCGCCGTGGTCGTCTGCGCGCTCATGGGATCAGCACCCGCGACTCGGTGTCGTTGGGCCGGATCTGGAGCTTCCGCCCGTCGCCCTTCCGGAACAGGTCGAGCGCCTCGGCATAGTCGTCGAGGACGAAGGAGTGGCTGATCATGGCCTTCGCGTTGATCGCGCCTGCCTCGAACATCTCCACCGCGCGACCGAAGCTGTTGAGCACCGCCATCGTGCCCACGATCGAGATCTCGTCGCGGTAGACGCGGAAGGGGGAGAACTGCGCCGTGCGGTCCGCGGGGGCCACCCCGAAGTCCTGGAAGAACCCCGCGGGCTTGACCCTCGTCAGCGCGTCCTCGATCGCGCGGATGTTGCCCGTGCAGTCGATGACCACATCCCACTTCTCGCGTTCCGCCTGGTCGGCCGAGGTGTACCGCAGCTCGATGCCGCACTCGGCGGCCGTGCGGAGCCTGTCCTCGTTGAGGTCGACGATCGTGACGGACGCGGCGCCCGTGCGCGTGGCGAGCTGCGCCATGAGCAGGCCCATCGTGCCCGAGCCGTAGACGAGCACGTGGTCGCCCAGACGGCGCGGCAGGACGTCCCACCCTCGGATGGCGCACGCGAGCGGCTCGATGAGCGCGGCCTCGAACAGGTCGGTCTCGGGCCTCAGCCTGTAGACGTTCCCGGCGGGGGCCGTGAAGTACTGCTGGGATGCGCCGTCGGAGGCGACCACTCCGAGACCGTTCCAGAAGCGGCAGAGGTTCTGATGCCCGTTGAGACAGAACTCGCACTCGCCGCAGGTCGTGCTGGGGTTGACGGCCACATGGTCTCCGACCCGGAAGTCGAACACGCCGTCGTTGACGGCCTCGCCCAGCGCGACGATCGTGCCCGTCGCCTCGTGGCCCGGCACGAGAGGGAACACGGTCCCCTCGAACTCGCCGTCGAAGACGTGCGTGTCGGTGCCGCAGATCCCGACCGCTGCGGTCTCGATGAGGATCTCCTTGTCGCCGGGAACGGGCTTCTCCCGCTCCTCGAGGGCGAGCTCGCCCTCCGCTGTGAAGACAATCGCGCGCATCTCTGCTCCCGTTCGGGTCGCCCGCCCTCGATGGCGGACGTTCGGTGTCGTGTGCCCGTGCTCTCGCCGCGTCGCTCGAGCCGTGAGGGCTTCGGGGCCGTACCCCATGTGATGTTTCGCCAGTTTCCTTACCAGCTCACGTTAGAAACACCATAAGTTGCGATATGCTCGCTGTCAATCATCACCCGACGATGCGTGTGAAGAGGGTCTGCTCAGGGAGGAGCGGGCTCTCGACGGCAGGGAGGACACCTCATATGACCACCGGACCATCGAGCGTGCCGAAGACGATGCGGGCCGGCGTGCTCGTCGCGGCGAAGAGCATCGAGCTTCACGAGCGGCCCGTGCCGCGGCCGGCCGACGACGAGGTGCTCGTCCGGGTGACCGCCGTCGGGGTCTGCGGCTCGGACGTCCACTTCTACCGCGACGGACACCTCGGGGACTGGACGCTGGACGGCCCGCTCGTCCTCGGCCACGAGGCCGGCGGCGTCATCGCCGCAGTGGGAGCGGCAGTCGACCCCTCGCGCATCGGGGAGCGGGTGTCGATCGAGCCCCAGCATCCGACCCCGACGTCGGCGGAGACCCTTCGCGGCGCCTACAACCTCGACCCCGGCATCCGCTTCTACGCCATCCCGGGCACCGACGGTGCGTTCCAGGAGTACGCGGTCATCCAGGGGCATTTCGCCCACCGCGTCCCCGACGCGGTCTCCGACCACGCCTCGGCCCTGCTCGAGCCCCTCTCGGTCGCCGTCGCGACCGCCCGCAAGGCCGCCTTCGCCGCCGGGGAGAGGGTCCTCATCACGGGCGCGGGCCCCGTCGGCCTCGCCGTCGCACAGGTCGCCCGCGCGTCGGGCGCGAGCGAGGTGCTCGTCTCGGACATCAGCGAGGCCCGCCGCGCGAGCGCGCTCCGGTTCGGCGCGACGGCCGCCCTCGATCCCGTCGGCGACGCCGAGGGGCTGGCAGGCGCCGGAGTCGACGCCTTCGTCGACGCATCGGGCGCGGCGAGCGCCGTGCGATCCGGCCTCGAGGGCCTGCGCCCCGGCGGTCGCGCCGTGCTCGTCGGGATGGGCCTGCCGGAGATCCCCTTCCCCGTCACCCGCATCCAGAACAAGGAGCTGACCCTCACGGGCATCTTCCGCTACGCCAACACGTGGCCGGCGGCCATCGCGCTCGTCGCCTCAGGGCTCGTCGACCTCGACGGCATGGTGACGGGGACGTACGGTCTCGACCGCGTGCAGGACGCCCTCGAGTCGACCGCCGACCCGCACACGATCAAGTCGATCGTCGAGCCGCAGGCCTGACGGCGCCGCGCATGACGAGCCCGCCCCGGAGCGGCTCCAGGGCGGGCTCGTCATGAGCGCTCTGAGCGCTTGGTCACGACGCGGTTCTCCGCGCTGACCATCCACGAGAGCTGCTCGAGGCGCTCGAGGATCGAGTGGAGGATGTCGGCGGTCGAAGGATCCTCGTCGTCGACGTCGTCGTGGACCTCCCGGCAGGTCGCCGTCACGACGTCGAGGCGTTCCGTGATGAGGTCGATGACCTCGTGCGTCTCGATCTCGCCCTGCGGGAACTCCGGCAGCGACGTCGTCTGCGCGACGAGGTCGCTGCGTCCGTCGGGGAGCGCATGGAGCGCGCGCATCCGCTCGGCGACCGTGTCGGAGAACTCCCTGGCCGCGGCGATGACCTCGTCGAGCTGGAGGTGCGTGTCGCGGAAGTTCGGCCCGACGACGTTCCAGTGCGCCTGCTTGCCCTGGAGCGAGAGCTCGATCAGGTCCACGAGGACCTTCTGCGTGTTCTCGGCGAGGGCCTTCGAGGCGCTGAACCCGCGCTCTGCGTTCTGGTCCCGGGTGGTCTTCGCTCCGCTGCCTCCCCGTGCGGGGCGGCGACGGTTCTTCTGCGTCGGATCTTGTGCCGTGGTGCTCATGGATGTCCCTCCTGTGGACTAGGCACGATACTCCGGGGGCCGCTCGCCCCGGGCTGCCTTGACAAAGCGTCCGTTCACGGTGAGACCGGCGTCGTCGGCCCCCGCGTCCCCCGTCCGGAGCGCTCGACATGGCTGCGCGCGTGATCGACGGCGGCCGGCAGGTCGTCGAAGAGGTGCCTGTGGTGACGCAGGGAGGCGAGGACGCCGACGGTGCGGAACAGATCCTCGTGCCCCGGCTGGATGCCCTTGATGAGCACCGTGATGCCGCGGCGCTCGAGCGCACGGACGATGTCGGAGAGCACATGCGCTCCCGTGGCGTCGACGAGCTCGATCTTCGACATGCGGAGGATGACGACCATGACGCCGCGGACCGCGGTGACCTCGTCGAACACCCGATCGGCCGCGGCGAAGATGAGCGGTCCGTCGAACCGGACGATCGCGATCCCCTCGTCGCCCGGCGCCGGCTCTCCCGGGATGGGCTCGCGCTGCACGCCCGCCGTGCGGGAGAGGCTCCGGATCGCGAAGAACCCGGCGAAGGCGATGCCGATGAGCACGGCGACGATGAGATCGAACGACACCGTGATGAGCGCCGTGAGGACGAACGCCGCCGCGTCGGCGCGCGTCGAGCGCAGGATCGACCGGACGGTCGCCCGATGCACCATCCGCCATGCCGTGAGCATCAGCACGCCCGCGAGCCCCGCCAGCGGGATCATCCCGACCGGTCCCGACACGACGAGCACGATCAGCAGGAGCACCCCGGCGTGCACGATCGCCGCGAGTCGCGACCGGCCGCCGGAGCGGACGTTGACCGCCGTGCGCGCGATGGCGCCCGTGGCGGGCATGCCGCCGAAGACGCCCGAGCCGATCGACGCGATCCCCTGCCCGACGAGCTCGCGGTCCGGGTCGTACGGTCCTGTGTCGTCGAGCGACGCCGCGACGCGGGCAGACAGCAGGGACTCGATCGCCGCGAGCGCCGCGACCGTGACGGCGGGTCCGAGCAGGCCGGGCAGGGCCGCGGGAGACAGATCCGGCAGCGTGGGAAGGGGCAGCGTGCGGGGAAGGGCGCCGATCGCCGCGAGCGGGTTCGGCACGACGGCGCACAGCGCCGTCACGACGACGATCCCGACGAGCGACCCCGGGATCGCGGGATGGATGCGCTGCGCGCCGATCATGCAGAGGACGACGACGGCCGCCGCGCCCGCGGCCCACAGGAGGTAGGACCCGTCCGCCGCCGCGAGCGCCTGCGCCGCGGCGACGACCGCGTTCGCGCTGTGCCCGGCGGCGCCCGAGGAGCCGGGCGCGGCGAGCGACGGCACCTGCTGCAGGAAGATGATGACCGCGATCCCGAGCGTGAACCCCTCGATGACCGGCCACGGGATGAAGCTCACCGCGCGTCCCAGCCGCAGCGCGCCCGCCGCCAGCACGATGACGCCGGCGAGGACGCTCACCGCCGCGACGGCTTCGACGCCCTGCGAGGCGACGATGGGCAGCAGGACGACGACCATCGCCCCGGTGGGTCCCGACACCTGCACGTGGGAGCCGCCGAAGACCGCCGCGAGGACGCCCGCGACGATCGCGGTCACCAGCCCGGCCTCCGCGCTCACCCCAGAGCTGACGCCGAAGCCCAGCGCGAGCGGGAGCGCGACGATCCCGACCGTCACGCCGGCGACGAGGTCGCCCCGCCACGTGCGCCGCAGCCCGCGATAGTCCGCACGCGACGGCAGCAGCTCGCCCACGTGCGCGACCGCACGCGCGGCACGTGACCGATGACCGTCGGCGCTCATCGCCGGTCCTGGCCGAGGGCGGGGAGCGCGCGGGCGTCGTCGAGACGTTCGCCGTCCGATCGCAGGATATCCAGCAGCAGCTCCCGCGCCACGGCCAGCATCTCCGCCGCCCGCCCGTGAGCGAGACGGTAGTAGACGTGGCTCCCGCGGCGCTCCGACTCCACGAGCCGGTGCCGTCGCAGCACCGAGAGATGCTGCGAGAGATGCGAGGCCTCCAGCCCGGTCTCGCTCAGCAGCTCCGCGACGCTCACCTCGGCCGACTCCGACAGCAGCTCGAGGATGCGGATGCGGAACGGATGGGCGAGCCCCTTGAAGAGATTCGCCTTGACCTCGTAGAGGGGCCGCTGGGCTTCACTGAATGACATGATGAAACCATCATGTCACCTCCCTTCCGCACATAACGCCTCTCCTCGCTCCGCGCAAGCACTTCCCGGCGGGCCCCGCCCGCGCCTACGGTCGTCTGCGTGCACGATGACGATCCCGGACGCGACGGCCACGAGCCGCTGGAGTCGTACGCCGCGATCGGGGACGGCCGCACGGTCGCGCTCGTGGGCGCGACGGGGCGGATCGACTGGCTCCCGGTGCCCGACATCGCGTCGGCGCCCGTGTTCGCCCGCCTCCTCGACGCGCAGCACGGCGGCTTCATCGCCCTGCAGCCGAGCGTGCCCTGCGCCGTCAGCCGCCGGTACGTCTCCGGGACCAACGTGCTGGAGACGACCTACACGACGGACGACGGCGTGGCCACGGTCACCGACGCCCTCGTGGTCGGCGTCGCGGGCCGTCTGCCGTGGAGCGAGCTGGCCCGCCGCATCGAGGGCGTCTCCGGGAGCGTGCCGTTCACGTGGCGGGTCCAGCCGGGGACCCTCCTCGGCGAGGTCTCGCCGTGGGTCGAGGAGACCGAGCGCGGGGCCGTGATGCGCTGCGACGACATCACCGTCGCCGTCGTCGGCTCCGATCACGACGCGAACGAGCTCGACGCGACGCAGCCGGACGTCGCGGTGACGGGCGGCTTCACGGCGACGGCGTCGTCTCGTCGTCTGCTCGTCGTGGTCGCCACGAGAGACGAGCCGCTGCGCCTGCCCGATCCCGCCAACGTCGACAGGGGCATCGACCGGACCGTGGCGAGCTGGAGGGCGTGGACGCGGGAGTTCTCCTACGACGGCCCGTGGCGGCGGGCCGTGCAGCGCAGCGCGCTCGCCCTCAAGATGCTCGTGCACAGCCCCTCCGGCGCGATCGTGGCCGCGGCGACGACCTCGCTCCCCGAGCGCCCCCGGGGCGGGAAGAACTGGGACTACCGGTTCGCCTGGGTGCGCGACCTCGCCTACACCGTCCGCAGCCTCGTGCACTTCGGGCTGCGCGAGGAGACGCACGCGGCGCTGTCCTGGCTCGTGCGCACCATCCGCGCGAACGGTCCCGACCTCCACGTGTTCTACGACCTCGACGGCTCCCCCGCCACGCACGTCGAGGAGCACCACGCCCCCGGCTGGGCGGGCATCGGCCCGGTCGTCACGGGGAACCCCGCCCAGGGCCAGCTGCAGCTCGGCGTCTACGCCGACGTCTTCGCGATCTGCCGCACCTGCGTCGACTCCGACACCCTCCTCGATCGTGCGACGGGCCAGCTGCTGGCGAACCTCGCCGATCGCGTGTGCGATCTCTGGCGCCACCCCGACTCGGGGATGTGGGAGCTCGCGGAACAGCGTCACTACACGTCGTCGAAGATGGGGTGCTGGCAGGCGCTCGAGGACGCCGTCCACCTCGCGGAACGGGGACAGATCCCCGGCGACCCGTCGCGCTGGCGGACGGAGCGCGAGCGGATCCGGGCATGGATCGAGGAGAACTGCTGGAACGCGGACGCGGGCGCCTACGTCATCGCCCCCGGCAGCGAGGACCTCGACGCGTCGGTCCTCCTCCACGCGATCAGCGGCTTCGACCGCTCCGAGCGGATGTCCTCCACGATCGACGCGCTCTCCCGAGGGCTCGGCGCGGACGATCTGCTCTACCGGTACACGGGAGCCGACCAGGACGAGCACACCTTCGTCGCCTGCGCGTTCTGGCTCGCGGCCGCTCTCGGCTGCGTGGGGCGCGTGGACGAGGCGACGTCTCTGATGGACCGCCTCGTCCGGCGGACGAACGATGTCGGGCTCCTGTCGGAGATGATCGCGGAGGAGGACGGCGCCTTCTGGGGCAACCTCCCCCAGGCTCTCAGCCACCTCGCGCTCATCGACGCGGCGCTGACCATCCGCACGATGGCCGACGGAGCACGAGGTCGCGGCGAGGGCTGACGGCCCGTCCCCGTCATGGCATCACCCGGCGTCCCCTTCGCCGGTCATCGGAAAGGAACCGGGACGGATCTCGGAATCACGGGCAGGACGGCACTGGTCACCGGCGCCGACTCCGGCATCGGCTGGCACACGGCGCGGACCCTCCTGGAGGAGGGCGTGACGGTCGTCGTCACCGATGTCGACCAGGACCGGCTCGACGAGGCCGCCGCGAGGCTCTCCGCGAAGCCGGGGGCGCTGCACGCGCACGCGGCCGACATCACGAGCGTCGACTCCCTCGCGGCCCTGCACGGGAAGGTCCAGGACGCCGTGGGAGACGTCGACATCCTCGTGCAGTCCGCCGGCGTCACGGGCGCCCAGGGGCTCTTCCACGAGATCACGGACGAGGGCTGGACGAAGACCATCGAGACCGACCTGATCGGGCACGTCCGGCTGGTGCGGCAGTTCCTGCCGTCGTTGCGCACCGGCGGATGGGGCCGGCTCGTGTTCCTCGCCTCCGAGGACGCCGTCCAGCCCTACGACGACGAGCTGCCCTACTGCACGGCCAAGGCCGGCATCCTCGCCCTCGCGAAGGGCCTCTCCCGCTCCTACGCCCGGGAGGGTCTTCTCGTCAACGCCGTCTCGCCCGCCTTCATCCACACGCCGATGACGGACGCGATGATGGACAAGCGCGCGAAGGAGCTCGGCGTCACGCCGAAGCAGGCGATCGCATCCTTCCTCGACGAGGAGCGCCCCTACATGGAGCTCGACCGGCGCGGCGAGCCCGACGAGGTCGCCGCGGTCATCGCGTTCCTCTGCTCGGACCGCGCCTCCTTCGTCAACGGCTCCAACTACCGGGTCGACTCCGGCTCCGTGGCCACCGTCTGAACACGTCGAAAGGACACACCCTCATGGCTCGCGACCAGTACACCTTCACCGACCCCGCGGCGCTGTACGCCGACATCCAGCCCCGCAGCCAGCACCAGCCGGAGCCCGGTCTCGACGCCGACCTCGCGCCGCGGGCCGACCTCGGGGAGGAGACCTATCGCGGCACGGGAAGGCTCACGGGCCGCAAGGCGCTCGTCACGGGGGCCGACTCCGGGATCGGCGCGGCGACCGTCATCGCCTTCGCGCGCGAGGGCGCCGACGTCGTGCTCTCCTATCTGCCGGAAGAGGAGGAGGACGCGCAGCGGATCGTCCGCATCGCGGAGGGGTCCGGGGCCAAGGCCGTCGCCGTCCCCGGAGACCTGCGCGACCGCGACTACGCAC
Source organism: Microbacterium sp. AB (assembly GCF_032878875.1). Classification (NCBI taxonomy): domain Bacteria; kingdom Bacillati; phylum Actinomycetota; class Actinomycetes; order Micrococcales; family Microbacteriaceae; genus Microbacterium; species Microbacterium betulae. The sequence continues at coordinate 2,864,844 of NZ_CP118157.1, forward strand.
GCGAGCTCGTCGCGCGCACGGTCGAGGAGCTCGGCGGGATCGACATCCTCGTGAACAACGCCGGCAAGCAGGTCTACAACGAGGAGATCTCCACGCTTCCCGACGAGCAGATCGACGCCACGCTCGCCACGAACGTCTCGGCGATGTTCTGGATCACGAAGGAGGCCGTCCCTCACCTGCCCGCCGGGGCGTCCGTCATCAACACGACGTCGATCCAGGCGTACTCGCCCTCACCCGTCCTCGTCGACTACGCCACGACGAAGGCGGCCATCAACGCCTTCACGAAGGCCCTCGCCCAGCAGCTGGCGCCGCGGGGCATCCGCGTGAACGCCGTCGCGCCCGGTCCGATCTGGACTCCACTCCAGGTCTCGGACGGGCAGCCCCAGGACAAGATCGCGGAGTTCGGTGAGAGCACACCGCTGGGGCGCATGGGCCAGCCGGCCGAGCTCGCCCCCGCCTACGTGTTCCTCGCGTCCGCCGAGTCGAGCTATGTCCTCGGCGAGACGCTCAACGTCAACGGCGGGATGGTCTCCCCCTGAGCCGACGCGGGCCCGGCCGCGACGTCCGCCGTCGCGGCCGGGCCCGCGCCTCGCTCAGAAGGGGAGGCGCTCCGTCGGCGCGTCGCGCGGGTCCTGCCACCGCTGCTGCGACGGCTGCTCGAAGAGGCGCGTCGCAGGGTCGGGCTCGCGCCGCGTGACGGGCTGCTGCGGCACGGACTGCTGCGGCAGAGGGTGCTGACGCGCGCGGACGATCTCGGCGTCGCGCTCCCAGATGGCGCGCGCGATCACCCGACGGTCCCGCGCGTAGATCATCGCGCGCATCGTCATGGCCAGCAACAGGCCGATGTACCCGCCCGACGTGTTCGCGAAGACGTCGAGGAGGCTCGACACACGAGACTCGAGCGCCGTGGCCTGCGTGAACTCGATGAATCCCGAGTACCCCGGCAGGAGGAAGAGCGCCAGCCACCACGCCCGGCGGGGCAGCGCGAGCCCCAGGAAGAATCCGAGCGGCACGAACATCCCGATGTTCGCCGTGAACTCCAGCTCGTCGAACCCGAACCACTCGGGCACGCCGAAGCGGTAGAGCACGTTCAGCACACGATCCGAGATGCTGCCGAACTCCAGGTCGCTCGGGTCGGGCCAGAGCGTGACCAGCGAGACGAATCCGGCGTAGACGAGGAGCAGGATCGTCGCGACCCACAGCCGTGCGCGACTGCGTGGCGGCTTGCGGCCGAGGACATCGGTCATGCGGGGCCTCCTCCTGGTCGGGTGTGCGATCCCTCGACGATAGACGGCTCACCCTGGCAATGCGCGGGGACGCGGCCGTCGGGCCATCCCCCTCGTCGGTGCGGACGTGCGGTCGTCGGCTCCCGTGACCGCACGTCCGCGCCGACGGGCGGGCCCGCTCAGAACTCCTCGTACTCCGCGGGGTCCTGGTCGGCGAGGCGACCGTCCGGGCGTCCGAGCGCCGTGATCGACGCGACCTCGTCATCCGTCAGCGTGACGTCGAGGGCGCCGAGGTTCTCGTCCTGGCGCGCATCGCTCGCGGCCTTCGGGAGCGGGATGGCCCCGCGCGCGATCGCCCACGCGAGCACGGTCTGGCCCGGTGTCACGTCGTGCGCCGCGGCGATGCCGGCCACCACGGGGTCCTCGAGCAGGTCGTTGCCGCGTCCGAGCGGGCTCCACGCCTCGGTCAGGATGCCGTGGTCGGCATCGAACCGCAGCTGCTCCTCCTGGGGGAAGTACGGGTGGAGCTCGATCTGGTTCACCTCCGGCAGGACCCCGGTCTCCTCCTGGAGCCGCGCCAGGTGCTCGGGCAGGAAGTTGGAGACCCCGATCGCCCGCACGAGGCCGCGCTCGCGCGCCTCGATGAGCGCCCGCCACGCCTCGACGAATCTGCCGGTCTTCGGGTTGGGCCAATGGATGAGGTACAGGTCGAGATACCCCAGGCCCGTGCGGAAGACGCTCTCCTCGATCGTCCGGAGCGCCTGGTCGTAGGCGTGGTGCCTGCCGGGCAGCTTCGAGGTGACGACGACGGACTCGCGGTCGACACCCGACCGCCGCACGCCCTCGCCCACGGAGCCCTCGTTCTCGTAGTTGAACGCGGAGTCGAGCAGCGTGTAGCCCCGGGAGACGGCGCGGGCGATCGTGTCGACGCCCTCCGAGCCCTTGAGCTTGTATGTTCCGAAGCCGAGCACGGGCAGCTCGAGGCCGCCGTGGGAGGTCGTCGTGAGGGTCATGCGGATCGGCCGTCCTTTCGTGGAGACGTGGTCTTCCATCCTTCCTACGCCCGATCGGGCCGGATGGCCAACGGGTTGACGCCGCGGTGCACCGGACCATCCGCGCCGGGACGACGAAAGCGGGGCCGCCCCGAAGGGCGGCCCCGCTCGCAGCGGGTTCCGAGGGAACCTACTTGACGATCTTCGTGACCGTTCCGGCGCCGACCGTGCGGCCGCCCTCGCGGATCGCGAAGCCGAGTCCCTCTTCCAGGGCGATCGGCTGGATCAGCGCGACCGTCAGGTCCGTGGTGTCGCCCGGCATGACCATCTCGGTGCCCTCGGGCAGCGTGATGACGCCGGTGACGTCCGTGGTGCGGAAGTAGAACTGCGGACGGTAGTTCGTGTAGAAGGGGTTGTGGCGACCGCCCTCGTCCTTCGACAGGATGTACGCCGTGCCCTCGAAGTCGGTGTGCGGCGTGACCGAACCCGGCTTCACGACGACCTGGCCGCGCTCGACGTCCTCGCGCTTGAGGCCACGGAGCAGAAGGCCGCAGTTCTCGCCGGCCCATGCCTCGTCGAGCTGCTTGTGGAACATCTCGATGCCCGTGACCGTGGTCTTCTGCGTCGGGCGGATGCCGACGATCTCGACCTCGGAGTTGATCCCGAGCGTGCCGCGCTCGGCGCGGCCCGTGACGACGGTGCCACGACCGGTGATCGTGAAGACGTCCTCGATGGGCATGAGGAACGGCTTGTCCTTGTCGCGCACCGGGTCGGGGATGGACTCGTCGACGGCCTCGACGAGGTCGAGGACCGACTGGACCCACTTCTCGTCGCCCTCGAGCGCCTTCAGCGCCGAGACGCGGACGACGGGGGCGTTGTCGCCGTCGAAGTTCTGCGACGAGAGGAGCTCGCGGACCTCGAGCTCGACGAGCTCCAGGATCTCCTCGTCGTCCACCGCGTCGGCCTTGTTCAGCGCGACGAGCAGGTAGGGGACGCCGACCTGCTTCGCGAGCAGGACGTGCTCGCGGGTCTGCGCCATGGGACCGTCGGTCGCGGCGACCACGAGGATCGCGCCGTCCATCTGGGCGGCACCGGTGATCATGTTCTTGATGTAGTCGGCGTGACCCGGGGCGTCCACGTGAGCGTAGTGGCGCTTGGGCGTCTCGTACTCGACGTGCGAGATGTTGATCGTGATGCCGCGCTGACGCTCCTCAGGAGCCGAGTCGATCGACGAGAAGTCGCGCTGGACGTTGGTGTCCGACGGGTACTTGTCGGCGAGCACCTTCGAGATCGCTGCGGTCAGCGTCGTCTTTCCGTGGTCGACGTGACCGATCGTTCCGATGTTCACGTGCGGCTTGGTCCGCTCGAACTTGGCCTTAGCCACTGGGTCCTCCTCAGGACGGTCGTGTAGGCATCACGGGCGCTGGATTGCGACCGGATCTCTACGGGGATGTTTCTCAGTCTAGTAGAGACTCGTTATGAAGTTTTCGGGTGCCGGGGCCGTCCGGACGGACGGCCCCGGCGGGCCAGCGGGGCCGGGCGACTAGTCGCCCTTGCCCTTCTGGATGATCTCGTCGGCGACGGCCTTCGGGACCTCGGCGTAGCTGTCGAACTCCATGGAGTAGACCGCACGGCCCGACGTCTTCGAACGCAGGTCGCCGATGTAGCCGAACATGCCCGAGAGCGGGACGAGGGCCTTGACGACCTTCACGCCCTGGGCGTCCTCCATCGACTGCATCTGCCCGCGACGCGAGTTCAGGTCGCCGATGACGTCGCCCATGTACTCCTCGGGAGTGCGCACCTCGACGGCCATGAGCGGCTCGAGCAGCACGGGGCCGGCCTTGCGAGCGGCCTCCTTGAACCCCATGGACCCGGCGATCTTGAACGCCATCTCCGAGGAGTCGACGTCGTGCGCCGCGCCGTCGGTCAGCGTCGCCTTGACGCCCACCATCGGGTAGCCGGCGAGGATGCCGACGTTCATCGCGTCCTGGAAGCCGGCGTCGACCGAGGGGATGTACTCGCGCGGGATGCGGCCACCCGTGACCGCGTTCACGAACTCGTACGTCTTGTCGGCCGTGACCTCGAGAGGCTCCAGCTTGAACTGGATCTTCGCGAACTGGCCCGAGCCGCCGGTCTGCTTCTTGTGCGTGTAGTCGTGCCGCTCGACGACCTTGCGGAGCGTCTCGCGGTAGGCCACCTGCGGCTTGCCGACGTTCGCCTCGACCTTGAACTCGCGCTTCATGCGGTCCACGAGGATGTCGAGGTGCAGCTCGCCCATGCCCTTGACGACGGTCTGGCCGGTCTCGGCGTTGTTCTCGACGCGGAACGTCGGGTCCTCCTCCGCGAGCTTCTGGATCGCGAGACCCAGCTTCTCCTGGTCGGCCTTCGTCTTGGGCTCGATCGCGACCTCGATGACCGGCTCGGGGAACGTCATCGACTCGAGCACGACCTGGTTGCCCGGGTCGCTGAGCGTGTCGCCCGTCGTCGTGTCCTTGAGGCCGATGACCGCGTAGATGTGGCCGGCGGTGACCGACTCGACCGGGTTCTCCTTGTTGGCGTGCATCTGGAAGATCTTCCCGATGCGCTCCTTCTTGCCCTTGGTCGAGTTGATGACCTGCGCGCCGGAGTCGAGGTGACCCGAGTACACGCGGATGTAGGTCAGACGCCCGAAGAAGGGGTGCGTGACGACCTTGAACGCGAGAGCCGTGAAGGGCTCGTCGCGATCGGCGTGACGCTCGATGATGCGCTCCTCGTCCTTCGGGTCGTGCGCCTCGATGGCGGGCACGTCGATGGGCGAGGGGAGGTAGTCGACGACCGCGTCGAGCATGGGCTGCACGCCGCGGTTCTTGAAGGCCGAGCCGCAGAGGACCGGGTAGACCTCGCTGGCGATCGTCAGCTTGCGGATGGCGCCCTTGATCTCCTCGACCGTGAGCTCCTCACCGCCGAAGTACTTCTCGAGCAGCGCGTCGTCGGTCTCGGCGACGGTCTCGAGGAGCTTCTCCCGGTACTCCGCCGCCTTGTCGGCGAGGTCCGCGGGGATCTCGCCGGTCTCGTACTTGGCGCCCATGGTCACGTCGCCCTTGGCATCGCCGGGCCACGTGAGCGCGCGCATGTTGACGAGGTCGACGACGCCCACGAAGTCGCTCTCCGCGCCGATGGGCAGCTGGAGCACGAGCGGCTTCGCCTTGAGGCGGTTGACGATGGTGTCGACCGTGAAGTAGAAGTCGGCGCCGAGCTTGTCCATCTTGTTGACGAAACAGATGCGCGGGACGTCGTACTTGTCCGCCTGACGCCACACGGTCTCGGACTGGGGCTCCACGCCCTCCTTGCCGTCGAAGACGGCGACCGCACCGTCGAGGACGCGGAGCGAGCGCTCCACCTCGACCGTGAAGTCCACGTGGCCGGGGGTGTCGATGATGTTGATCTGGTTGTTGTCCCAGAAGCACGTGACGGCAGCGGAGGTGATGGTGATGCCACGCTCCTGCTCCTGCTCCATCCAGTCGGTGGTCGCGCCGCCGTCGTGGGTCTCGCCGATCTTGTGGTTGACGCCCGTGTAGAACAGGATGCGCTCGGTCGTCGTCGTCTTACCGGCATCGATGTGCGCCATGATGCCGATGTTGCGGACCTTCTTGAGGTCGGTGAGCACGTCTTGTGCCACTTGCGTTCTTCCTTACGTGTGGAGAGGGATGAAGCAGGGAGACGGCCCCGGATGCTCCGGAGAGCGATCCGGGGCCGACCCGGTGCGCTTCCTACCAGCGGTAGTGCGCGAAGGCGCGGTTCGACTCGGCCATCTTGTGCGTGTCCTCGCGGCGCTTGACCGCGGCGCCCAGGCCGTTCGAGGCGTCCAGGATCTCGTTCTGGAGGCGCTCGGTCATGGTCTTCTCACGACGACCCTTCGCGTAGCTCACGAGCCAGCGGAGGGCGAGGGTGTTGGCGCGGTGAGGCTTGACCTCGACCGGCACCTGATACGTCGAGCCGCCGACGCGGCGGCTGCGGACCTCGAGCGTGGGGCGCACGTTGTCGAGCGCCTTCTTCAGCGTGGCGACCGCGTCCTGTCCGTTCTTGGCGGCGACGCCCTCGAGCGCGGTGTACACGATGTTCTCGGCGATCGACTTCTTGCCGTCGACGAGGATCTTGTTCACGAGCTGCGTGACGATGGGGGCGCCGTAGACCGGGTCGTTGACGACGGGGCGCTTGGGGGCCGGACCCTTACGAGGCATTCTGACTCAACCCTTCTTCGCGCCGTAGCGGCTGCGAGCCTGCTTACGGTTCTTGACGGCCTGCGTGTCGAGCGCACCGCGGACGATCTTGTAGCGGACACCGGGGAGGTCCTTCACACGACCGCCGCGCACGAGCACGAGCGAGTGCTCCTGGAGGTTGTGGCCCTCGCCGGGGATGTACGCCGTGACCTCGGTGCCGTTGCGGAGCTTGACACGGGCGACCTTGCGCATCGCCGAGTTCGGCTTCTTGGGCGTGGTCGTGTAGACGCGGGTGCAGACGCCTGCCTGCTGCGGGTTCGACTTCAGCGCCGGAGCCTTGGTCTTCGAGACCTTCGGCGAACGGCCCTTGCGAACCAACTGCTGAATAGTTGGCACGATTCTCCTTGTTCGTTGCTGCACGGTGACAGCACGTGATGTTTCACGTAAACCCGCCCCAGCGCACGGACGACGCGGGACTGCCGGCGGGTATGCCGTGGGGGTGGCCTGTTCGCAGGCCCTTCCCGACGATGCGCACACGCGAGGACGCGTGTGCGCACACCCTTCAATGATACGCGGCGTAACACAACCGGTCAAACGCCGGCGCGAACACGCCGGACACAGGAGAAGGGACGCCCCTTGCGGGACGTCCCTTCTCGCTTCGCGTCAGGCGCTAGCGCCTGTTCAGCGCTGCGACTTCAGCTGACGCACGCGGGCCAGGAGCAGAACCCCGCCGGCGACGACGACGAGACCGAAGCCGATCGCCAGAGGCGCGGTGCCGTTGAACTCCGCACCCGTCGGGGCGAGGGGGTCCTCACCCTGGGGGTCCTGCGGGTCGCCGGGCTGCTGCGGCTCCTGCGGGGCAGGAGTCTGCTCGGGGGCCTCGTTCGGCTCCTCGGGCTGCTGCGGCTCCTCGGCCACGGCGGTCACCGTGATGCTGACCACCACGTCGTTGCTCGCGACGCCGTCGACGATCTGACGGGCGGCGACGGTGTGCTCGCCGACGCCGAGCTGGTCGACCGCGATCTCCCAGACGTTGGCCTCGACCGTGGCGCTGCCGACGAGCTGGTCGTCGACGCGGAGCTCGACGGTGGCGCCGTTGAGTCCCTCGCCGACGAATTTCGCGGGCACCGAGCCTTCGACGTACGAGCCGCCGTCGACCGGGTTGATGATCGTCGGGTCGGGCGTGACCGCCTGGCCGACCGAGAACTCGACCGTGGTCTCGTCCGAGGTCTTCCCGTTGATCGTCTGCTGTGCGCTGACGGTGTACGAGCCGGCCTCGTGGATGTCCGCGTCGTACGACCAGTTGCCGTCGGCGTCGGCGGTGACCTTCGCGTTGACGTCGCCCGACAGGGTGACCTCCGCGTTCGCGGCGGCCTCGCCCGCGATCGACGTGACGGGCTCGTCGAACGCCTGGCCGTTCGTCGGCGTGGTGATGGCGGGAGCGGTCGGGAAGACCTGCACGTCGACCGAGGCCGTCGCCGAGGTGTCGAAGCCGCTCGCCGCACGGACGTAGACGGTGTAGTCGCCCGGCGTCGCGGGACCCGTGAGGGTCCACGTGCCGTCGTCGGCGATGGCCGTCTCCGCGGCGTCCTCGAAGGAGGCGTCGGCGCCCTGCGGGAGGAACGCGTACTCGAGCGTCGCGCCCGCGGGGCCCGTTCCGGAGATCTCCGCGTTCCAGGCGATGTTGGCGCCCGACTCGAGCGAGGTGATCGCCGGGTCCTCGAGCGCCAGCGCGACCGTGTACCCGTTGGTTGCAGCCAGGCCGGTCTGGAGGTCGGCGCCCCACAGGTGCTCGACGCCGTCGAGCTGGAACGTCGCGCTCACGACGCCCACGGCGGTGCTGCCCTGGAGGATCGTTCCGCCGGAGTCGCCGGGGATGACCTGGGTCGCGGCCGCGAAGCCCTTGACGAGGCGGCCGTCGACCTCGATGTACCCCTCGTACTCGACGTACGGGTTCACCTGGTCGGTGTCCACGACGCCCGACGAGTAGCCGGTCGTGCGGCCCGAGCGCTGGATGGTCTCGCCGATCTCGGCGGTTCCGACGGCCGTGATGTCCGAGGCCAGCGAAGCGGACAGGTCGTCGAGGTTGGTCCAGTCGCTCAGGGCCGGAACCAGCGTCAGCTCGTCGTTGGTGACGTCGACCGCCGCGATGTCGATGGCGTCCTCGGGCGTGCCCGCCGTGTTGCCGGCGCCGCCGAACTGGTTGAAGCCGACCGTGCCGAGCTCGTAGGTGAGCTCGACCGTCGAGTTGTCGTCGGCCCCGCCGCCCGCGGGGTCGCCCTGGGGATCGGTGAGGTAGACGCTGCCGTACTGGCCGTCGCCGGTGCAGTGGCCAGCGGTGAGGATGGCGGGCTCTCCGTCGGGCGTCCATGCGGGGAAGCCCACCGAGCAGAAGCCGCCGGCGCCGGCCGCGTCGAGAAGCGCGATGCCCGCGCCGCCCACGACGTCCGTGGTCGCCGTCGGCTTCGCGAGCTCGTCCTCCGACACCGTGACGATATGCACGTTCGTGTAGCCGTCCGCGAGCGCGGCGGCGGATGCCGTCGCCTCGACGAGCGCCGAGGTGGAGTCGGCGTCAGCGAGCTGCTGAACGATGACGCCGCCGTCGCCGTTCTTCAGGACGCCCGTGACGGATTCGTCCTGGAAGAACTGCAGAGCCAGCTGATCGAATGCGGCGCCCTCGGTCGGCGCGACAGCGCCCTCCTCGGCCGACGCGGAGGTGGCGACGACGCCACCGAACGCCAGCGCCGATGCGACGCCCAGTGCGCCGAGACGCACGCCGCGCTTTGTTGAAGACTTCAAGCCAGTCCCCGATCTTGTATGGAAACACTTCTTCGGACACCGGGGATGGAAGCTCAGTGTCGATCCGCCCCGGAGGCCGTGACTCTCGGGAGAGACACAGCAAACCCAGATTAGACGCACACCTACTATGAAAAGCAAGTCCACATTCAACGACATGGACGGGGATCACCATGGGCACGACACGGTTACGGTCGGCGACGGCGCTGGCATTCGTGGGTCTGGCACTCGCGGGATGCGCGTCGGGAGCGGGTTCGGAGGACGATGCGAGCTCGGTCGTGGGGACGTGGCAGAGCAGTGAGGCGAACGAGCCGTACCTCAGCTTCGACGACGACGGCACCTTCGACGGAAACGACGGCTGCAACGGGCTTTCCGGGCAGTACGAGCAGGATGGCGACACCGTCACGGTGACGTTCTCGGCCAGCACCCTGCGCGGCTGCGAGGGGGTCGACACGTGGCTGTCGGAGCTCTCGACCATCGAGGTCGGCGATGCCTCGCTCGAGATCTACGACAGCTCCGGAGAGCTGCTCGGGTCCCTCGCCCGAGACGACTGACCACACCATCCGCATGGGTAGTTCTGCCCATGAAAGAAATCGTCATCCCCGTCCGATGCCGGACGGGGATGACGTCTTCCGAGGCTATCTTCCGGGATCCGCGAAGAACCCGTCGGGGCCGAACGGGGTGTCCAGCGACTCCGTGAGCTCCGCGAGCATCGCCTCGACCTGCGGCTCGACGTACTCCACGATCGCGGCCTGGATGCGCAGACGATGCCCGAGCAGCAGCGAGCAGATCTCCCTTCCGACGAGATTGGCGTACTCGTCGGCGAGGCCGACCTCCTGCCGCAGCGCCGCCTTCGCCTCCGCCGACAGCGGAGGGAGGCTCGGCACCTCCGCATCGGCCTCCGTGGCCATCCCCTCGATCGTGAAGAGGAAGGGCGCGCCCGGCAGGGGATCGGGATCGAGCGGCAGCCCTTCGTACTCCGGCGCCAGGTCTTCGCCCGGTCGGTAGGAGCGGGCGCGGTTGCGCTCCGACTGCTGGTCGAGCTCGGCCTGCAGCATCGGCAGGTTGCGCGCCGTGTAATCGCTCACGGCATGGTCGACGATCGTCTTGATGCGGGTGGAGAGCCCGTGCTGCACGCCATGCGGCACGTCGGAGCCGACTCCCGCGGCCGAGAGGACGGGCGACCCGAAGCAGCGCCGGCAGGGAGCCGAGCGGCCGCGGTGCGTCGCGGGCTGCCAGCGCGGCAGCCACCGGAGCCAGGCCTCCACAGCCTGCGCCACCTGCGATTCCAGTGAGCGCGCCATACAGAGAGCGTAGGGCTTCCCCCGCCGTCCGAGCGGGTGGAAACGGCCTACTCCCCCTCGTGGCGCTCCCACGGCCACCTCGGCGGACGGGCCCGCGTCCGCCGCACCGCGACCGCGACCCAGGCCGCGACGCCGGCGGCCGCCGCGAGGAGCGGCACCTGCCACCCGATGAGCACCTGCCCCACCGCCGCGGTCGAGGCCGCCGCGCCGGCGCCGAACAGGAGCGCGAGCAGCCACAGCGACGCACAATAGGACGCCGCGACGCCCGCCATCACGCCGATCACCGCCGTGAAGCGCGGACGTGCCCTGCGCAGGACGGGCTGCAGCGCGAGGCCGAACCCCGCGACGGACACGACCACGGCGAGCACGCCAGGGACGATGTCGATCCCGGGCGTGGCGATGACATCCGTCTCCGTCAGGAGGCTCCCGAACCCGAGGACGCACACGACCAGCGCGCCGTACCCGCAGACGGCGAAGGCGAGGAGCGCCCCCGGGGGAAGCCCCTCGCCTTCGCGAGCCCGACCGGTCATGCCGACAACGTCGGTCCCGCCTCGAGGGTGCGCTCGTACTCGGCCTGAGCCTCGGCGTTCTGCGCGGTCACCTTGGCTCCGCGCCGGGCGGCCCACGCGCCGAACCAGATCGTGATCTCGCGACCGAGGACGAAGGCGATGATCGCGAGCGGAGAGAGCAGCGTGTCGAGCGTGAGCTGGGTGCTCTCGGTCGCGGTGATCATCCAGAAGGGCGCCTGGAAGAGCTGCCCCAGGATGTGGCCGGCATACGAGACGACGCCGACGAGGAGGCCGAAGACGACCCACGACCCCCAGCGCGCGCGGTTCACGACGGCGCCGAGGAGCCAGAACCCCAGCCAGAACACGACGACGGGGACCCACAGCGCGAAAGAGGTGGCGATCCCGATCGCGACCGAGCCGATGTCGGCGGCCGCCAGGTCTCCGCGGACGGCGCGCTCGACGAGCATCGCCGCGAAGAAGAGGACGGCGAAGACCACGGCGGCGACCAGTCCGATGAGGCCCGCGGCGCCGCGGTTGCCGCGCACCTTCGGCGGCTCGGGCGCCTGCACGAAGATGGGCGTCGGTGCGACGGGTGCCGCCGGGGCGGACGTGTCGGGGACGGGCTCGCTCGCCGTCACCGCGGGAGCGGGCTCGGGCTCGGCGGCGGAGAACGTCTGCGTCTGAGCCGGCTCGAACCACGGGTCGCCCTTGACGCGCTCGCCGTCTGCGGCGGAGGCCGTCGACGAGTCGTTCGCACTCGCGTTGCGGCGCTCGAACTCCTCGAGCTCCGCGGCGAGGGCGGCGTAGTCCGGCTCGCGGTCGCCGTCGGGAGTCGTGTCCTCGCGAGCGGCACGCCCGGCGGCCGCATCCTCCTGGAGGCCGGCGCGATCTGCGCGAGCAGCGCGGGTGTCGCCGGCGGGCGCGGCCGCCGCCGGGGACACCTCCTGCGCAGGGGGCGTGGCGGACCGGGTCGTCGCGTCGTCCTCGCCGACCGCATCCGGCAGCGCGGAGCGCGAGTCCGGCTCGTCCCCCGCTGGCGCGGTCTCGGCCCGTTCGGGCGAATCGGCGCCTCCGACGGTCTCGGGCGCGTCGTCGACAACCGGCTCCTCGTTCGGACCGCCGGTGACGGGTTCCCTGTTCGACCCCTGGGCGTCGCTCATCAGAAGCACTCCTCACGACGGGGACTCTCCCCTAGAGACCGAGATTACCCGTGGCCTCCGGCGTGTCGCGTGAGCCTCGCCGCGGAATGTCGCGGATCCGCTACCGAGCGGGGGTGATCGAACGCAGCCAGTCGAAGAAGTACTGGACCACGCCGACGAGCCACTCGCCCACGACGGGGAAGAACGGCAGCGCAGCCCAGACGATCCCCGCCACGACCGCAAGGCTCACCAGGCCCACGGCCCAGGCCACCACCGGTTCGCGTCCCCCGATCGCCATGTCCCCAGGGTAGGACGCGGAAGACGGAGAGAGGCCCCGGGGCGAACCCGGGGCCTCTCTCCGTCGACTCATGCCGGATCAGTTATATGTTCCCGGCGTGAAGTCGTCGGTCGTGAAGGCGTCGAAGTCCACGAACGAGTAGTCGCCCTCCGCGTACGCGCCGTCCGACGCGAAGATGCGGTTGGGGTAGCGCTCGCTCTTGGCCTCCTCCGTCGCCTCGACGACGACGTCGCGGTACTTCGCGAGGCCGGTGCCCGCAGGGATGAGCTTTCCGATGATGACGTTCTCCTTGAGACCGATCAGCGGATCGCGCTTGCCCTGCAGCGCGGCCTCCGTGAGCACGCGCGTCGTCTCCTGGAACGACGCCGCCGACAGCCACGACTCCGTCGCGAGCGACGCCTTCGTGATCCCCATCAGCTCCGGACGGCCCGACGCAGGGCGCTTGCCCTCGGCGATCACCGCGCGGTTGATGTCCTGGTACCGGCGCATGTCGACCATCTCACCCGGCAGCAGGTCGGTCTCGCCGTGATCGACGACGGTGACCTTCCGCAGCATCTGACGGACGATGACCTCGATGTGCTTGTCGTGGATCGGCACGCCCTGGGAGCGGTACACGCCCTGCACGCCGCTGACGAGGTACTTCTGCACCTCGCGAGCGCCCTGCACGCGCATGATCTCCTTCGGGTCGCGCGTTCCGACCTGGATGGAGTCGCCCACGGACACGTGCTGCCCGTCCTCGACGAGAAGCGTCGCGCGCTTCAGCACCGGGTAGACGTGCGGCTCGTCGCCGTTGTCGGGCGTGAGGATGACCTTCTTCTGCTTCTCGGTCTCCTCGATCGTGATGCGTCCGTCGGCCTCCGCGATGGGAGAGGCGCCCTTCGGGGTACGGGCCTCGAACAGCTCCTGCACGCGGGGAAGACCCTGCGTGATGTCGTCCGCCGAGGCCGAGCCGCCGGTGTGGAACGTGCGCATCGTCAGCTGCGTGCCGGGCTCGCCGATCGACTGGGCCGCGATGATGCCGACGGCCTCGCCGATGTCGACGAGGTTCCCCGTCGCGAGGGAGCGACCGTAGCAGCGGGCGCAGACGCCCACCGCGGAGTCGCACGTGAGGACCGAGCGCACCTTGATGGAGGTGACGCCCGCCTCGACGAGGGCGTCGATGAGGACGTCGCCGACGTCCTGACCGGCCTCGGCGAGAACCGTTCCGTCCTCGGCCACCACGTCGACGGCCAGGCTGCGGGCGAACACCGAGTTCTCGACGTTCGCGTCGCGCACCAGCACGCCCGAGGAGTCCGCCGCGGCGATCGGGTACTCGAGGCCCTTCGACGTGCCGCAGTCCTCCTCGCGGATGATGACGTCCTGCGAGACGTCGACGAGACGACGCGTGAGGTAACCGGAGTCGGCGGTGCGCAGAGCCGTGTCGGCCAGACCCTTGCGGGCGCCGTGGGTGGCGATGAAGTACTCCGCGACCGACAGTCCCTCGCGGTACGAGGAGATGATCGGACGAGGGATGATCTCGCCCTTGGGGTTGTTCACCAGACCGCGGATGCCCGCGATGTTCCGGATCTGCAGCCAGTTTCCACGAGCACCCGACGACACCATGCGGTTGATGGTGTTGTCCTCGGGGAAGTTGGCGCGCATCTCCTTCTGGATCTCGTCCGTGGCCTCGGTCCAGATGCGGACCAGCTCGGTGCGGCGCTCCTCGTCGGTGGTGAGGCCCTTCTCGTACTGGGCGGTGACCTTCGCGGCCTGCTGCTCGTACTTCGCGACGATCTCGCCCTTGTTGGCCGGGGTGAGGACGTCGCTCAGCGCGACCGTGACGCCGGAACGCGTGGCCCAGTAGAAGCCCGTGTCCTTGATCTTGTCGAGCGTCTCCGCCACGACGACCTTGGGGTACTCCTCCGCCAGCTTGTTGACGATCTGCGAGAGCTTGCCCTTGTCGGCCTGCTCGCGCACGAAGGGGTAGCCCTTCGGCAGCTGGTCGTTGAAGATCGCCTGGCCGAGCGAGGTGTCGACGAGACCGTGCTTCTCGTAGCCCTCGGGAGCCTGGCCCTCCAGGAACGTCAGGCCGGGGACGCGGATGCGCACCTTGGACTGCAGGTCGAGGGTGCCCTCCTCCTTGGCGAGCTGCGCCTCCCACACCGAGCCGAACACTCGGCCTTCGCCGGCCGCGCCGTCCTTGAGCGTCGTGATGTGGTGCAGGCCGATGATCATGTCCTGCGAGGGCAGGGTCACCGGACGGCCGTCCGACGGCTTCAGGATGTTGTTCGACGCGAGCATGAGGACGCGGGCCTCGGCCTGAGCCTCGACCGACAGCGGCAGGTGGACGGCCATCTGGTCGCCGTCGAAGTCGGCGTTGAACGCCGCGCAGACGAGCGGGTGGAGCTGGATGGCCTTGCCCTCGACGAGCTGGGGCTCGAACGCCTGGATGCCCAGACGGTGCAGCGTGGGCGCGCGGTTCAGGAGAACCGGGCGCTCGCGGATGATCTCCTCGAGCACGTCCCACACCTCGGGACGCGTGCGCTCGACCGCGCGCTTGGCCGCCTTGATGTTCTGCGAGTGACCGAGGTCGATCAGGCGCTTGATGACGAACGGCTTGAACAGCTCGAGCGCCATCTGCTTGGGCAGACCGCACTGGTGCAGCTTGAGCTGCGGGCCGACGACGATGACCGATCGGCCCGAGTAGTCGACGCGCTTGCCGAGCAGGTTCTGCCGGAACCGCCCCTGCTTGCCCTTGAGCATGTCGCTGAGCGACTTCAGGGCGCGGTTGCCCGTGCCCGTGACGGGACGACCGCGGCGGCCGTTGTCGAACAGCGCGTCGACGGCCTCCTGGAGCATCCGCTTCTCGTTGTTCACGATGATCTCGGGTGCCCCGAGGTCGAGCAGACGGCGCAGACGGTTGTTGCGGTTGATCACGCGGCGGTAGAGGTCGTTCAGGTCGCTCGTGGCGAAGCGGCCTCCGTCCAGCTGCACCATCGGGCGCAGCTCCGGCGGGATGACCGGGACGACGTCGAGCACCATGGCCGCCGGGCTCATGCCCGTCGTCATGAAGGAGTTGACGACCTTCAGGCGCTTGATCGCGCGGATCTTGCGCTGCCCCTTGCCCTCGGCGATCTGCGTGCGCAGCGACTCCGCCTCGGCGGGCAGGTCGAACGCGGCCAGGCGGCGCTGGATCGACTCGGCGCCCATGTGCGCCTCGAAGTACTGGCCGAAGCGGTCCTGCAGCTCCTGGAAGACGTCGTCCTCCGCCTTGAGCTCGCCGACCTTGAGGGAGCGGAACTCCTCCCACATCCGCTCGAGCTTGGCGACCTGCTCGTCCGCGCGCTTGCGGATGAGCGTCATCTCCTTCTCGGCGGCGTCGCGGACCTTCTTCTTCTGATCGGCCTTGGCGTCCTCGGCCTCGAGCGCGGCGAGCTCCTCCTCCAGCTTCTGGAGGCGGTCGGCGATGCGCGCGTCCCGGCGGTCGCCGAGGTTCTTGATCTCGAGGCGCAGGTTGTTCTCGTGCGTCGGAAGGTCGCGGTGGCGCGCCTCCTCGTCGACCGAGATGACCATGTAGGCGGCGAAGTAGATGACCTTCTCGAGGTCCTTCGGCGCCATGTCGAGCAGGTACCCCAGGCGCGAGGGGACGCCCTTGAAGTACCAGATGTGCGTCACGGGCGCGGCGAGCTCGATGTGGCCCATGCGCTCGCGGCGGACGGAGCTCTTGGTGACCTCCACGCCGCAGCGCTCGCACACGATGCCCTTGAAGCGGACGCGCTTGTACTTGCCGCAGGCGCACTCCCAGTCGCGGCTGGGGCCGAAGATCTGCTCTCCGAAGAGGCCGTCCTTCTCGGGCTTGAGCGTGCGGTAGTTGATGGTCTCGGGCTTCTTGACCTCGCCGAAGGACCAGCGACGGATGTCGTCGGCGGTGGCCAGGCCGATGCGAAGCTCATCGAAAGTTGTTGCGTCGAGCAATTGACTTCTCCTGTTTGGAAATCGTTGAATCGGCTGGCCGGATCAGATCTCGTCGATCGAGGCGGACTCGAACCGGCTGGAGATGTTGATGCCGAGCTCTTCCGCAGCGCGGAACGCGTCGTCGTCGGTGTCGCGGAGGTTGACCGCCGTGCCGTCGGCCGAGAGCACCTCGACGTTCAGGCAGAGCGACTGCATCTCCTTCATGAGCACCTTGAACGACTCGGGGATGCCGGGCTCGGGGATGTTCTCGCCCTTGACGATCGCCTCGTACACCTTCACGCGGCCGAGGATGTCGTCCGACTTGACCGTGAGGAGCTCCTGCAGCGCGTACGCGGCGCCGTAGGCCTCGAGGGCCCACACCTCCATCTCGCCGAAGCGCTGCCCGCCGAACTGCGCCTTCCCGCCGAGGGGCTGCTGGGTGATCATCGAGTACGGGCCCGTGGAGCGCGCGTGGATCTTGTCGTCCACGAGGTGGTGCAGCTTCAGGATGTACATGTAGCCGACCGAGATGGGCGCGGGGTACGGGTCGCCGGTGCGGCCGTCGAACAGCAGCGCCTTGCCCGAGCGGCCGATGAGCCGCTCGCCGTCGCGGTTCACGTTCGTCGAGTCGAGGAGTCCCTCGATCTCGGCCTCGTGCGCGCCGTCGAACACCGGGGTGGCGACCTTCGTGCCGGGGTCGGCCTCGCGGGCGTCCTCCGGGAGGTGGAGCGCCCACTCCGGAGTGCCCTCGACCTTCCATCCCTGCTTCGCGATCCATCCGAGGTGCGTCTCGAGCACCTGGCCGAAGTTCATCCGGCCCGGGATGCCCATCGGGTTCAGCACGACATCGAGCGGCGTGCCGTCCGCGAGGAACGGCATGTCCTCGACGGGAAGGATCTTCGCGATGACGCCCTTGTTGCCGTGACGGCCCGCGAGCTTGTCGCCCTCGGTGATCTTGCGCTTCTGGGCGATGTAGACCACGACGCGGCGGTTGACGCCGGAGCCGAGCTCGTCGTCCCCCTCCTCGGCGTCGAACTCCTTGACCGCGATGATGGTGCCCTGCTCGCCGTGGGGGACCTTCAGCGACGTGTCGCGGACCTCACGGCTCTTCTCGTTGAAGATCGCGCGGAGCAGACGCTCCTCGGCGCTCAGCTCGGTCTCGCCCTTCGGCGTGACCTTGCCGACGAGGATGTCGCCGGGGCGCACCTCGGCGCCGATGCGGATGATGCCGCGCTCGTCGAGGTCCTTCAGCAGCTCGGGGCTGACGTTGGGGAGGTCGCGCGTGATCTCCTCCTTGCCCAGCTTCGTGTCGCGGGCGTCGACCTCGTACTCCTCGATGTGGATCGAGGTGAGGGTGTCGTCCTTCACGAGGTTCTGGCTGAGGATGATCGCGTCCTCGAAGTTGTGGCCCTCCCACGACATGAACCCGACGAGCAGGTTCTTGCCGAGCGCGAGCTCGCCGTCCTCCGTGGCGGGACCGTCCGCGATGACCTCGCCGACCTCGATGCGCTCGCCGGCCGTGACGATCGCACGCTGGTTGTAGCAGTTGCCCTGGTTCGAGCGGTCGAACTTGCGGAGGAAGTAGTCCTGGCGTCCGCCCTCGTCCAGCTGGATCGAGACGTAGTCGCTCGTGACGTCCGTCACCACGCCCGCCTTGTCGGCGATGATCGCGTCGCCGGCGTCGACGGCCGCATAGCCCTCCATGCCGGTGCCCACGAGCGGCGACTCGGCGACGAGGAGCGGGACGGCCTGACGCTGCATGTTCGCGCCCATGAGCGCGCGGTTCGCGTCGTCGTGCTCGAGGAACGGGATGAGCGAGGTTCCCACCGACACCATCTGGCGCGGCGAGACGTCCATGTAGCCGATCTCCCCGGCCGGGACCAGGTCGACCTCGTCGCCGTGCTGACGCGCGAGGACGCGCGAGTCGGCGAACGACCCGTCGGGGTTCAGCGCGGCGTTCGCCTGGGCGACGTTGAAGCGCGTCTCCTCGGCCGCCGTGAGGTAGTCGATCTCGTCCGAGACCTTGCCGTCGACGACACGGCGGTAGGGCGTCTCGATGAAGCCGAAGGAGTTGATGCGCGCGAACGACGCGAGCGAGCCGATGAGGCCGATGTTCGGGCCCTCCGGCGTCTCGATCGGGCACATGCGGCCGTAGTGCGAGGGGTGGACGTCACGGACCTCGACGCCCGCGCGGTCGCGCGAGAGGCCGCCGGGGCCGAGCGCCGAGAGGCGCCGCTTGTGGGTCAGGCCCGCGAGCGGGTTGTTCTGGTCCATGAACTGCGACAGCTGGGAGGTCCCGAAGAACTCCTTGATCGCGGCGACGACCGGACGCACGTTGATCAGGGTCTGCGGCGTGATCGCCTCGATGTCCTGCGTCGTCATGCGCTCGCGGACGACGCGCTCCATCCGGGACAGGCCGGTGCGGACCTGGTTCTGGATGAGCTCGCCCACGGCGCGGATGCGACGGTTGCCGAAGTTGTCGATGTCGTCGACCTCGATGCGGAAGTCGGACACCTCGCCCTTGCGGACGCCCTCGAAGGAGGTGTCCCCGCGGTGGAGGCGGACGAGGTACTTGATCGTCGCGACGATGTCCTCGACGGTCAGCACCGAGTCGCTCAGCGGCTTGTCGAGACCGAGCTTCTGGTTCAGCTTGTAGCGGCCGACCTTCGCGAGGTCGTAGCGCTTGGAGTTGAAGTAGAAGTTGTCCAGCAGCGAGCGCGCGGCCTCGGCGGCGACCTGCTCGCCCGGGCGCAGCTTGCGGTAGATGTCGCGCAGCGCCTCTTCCTGCGTGAGGATCGTGTCCTTCGCGAGGGTCTCCTCGATGGAGACGATGCCCGCGAACTCGGCGAGGATCTGCTCGCTCGACATGCCGAGCGCCTTGAGGAACACCGTCACCGACTGCTTGCGCTTGCGGTCGATGCGCACGCCCACCTGGTCGCGCTTGTCGATCTCGAACTCGAGCCAGGCTCCGCGGCTCGGGATGACGCGCGCCGAGACGATGTCCTTGTCGCTCGTCTTGTCGGGCGTCTTGTCGAAGTAGACGCCGGGCGAGCGCACGAGCTGCGACACCACGACACGCTCGGTGCCGTTGATGATGAAGGTGCCCTTGCCCGTCTGCAGCGGGAAGTCGCCCATGAACACCGTCTGGGTCTTGATCTCGCCCGTCTGGTGGTTCATGAACTCGGCCTCGACGTACAGCGGGGCGGAGTAGGTCTTGCCGCGGTCCTTGCACTCCTCGATGGAGTACTTCTCCGGCTCGAGGTAGGGGTTCGTGAACGAGAGCTGCATCGTCTCGCTCAGGTCCTCGATCGGCGAGATCTCCTCGAAGATCTCGTCGAGACCGCTCCGCTCGGCGACGTCGGTGCGGCCGGCGGCCTTCGCATCGGCGACGCGGGCCTTCCATGCCTCGTTGCCGACGAGCCAGTCGAACGACTCGGTCTGCAGCGCCAGCAGGTCGGGGACCGTGAGCGTGTCGGAGATCTTGGCGAACGAGAGGCGGGATGCTCCGCGTCCGTTCTTCGGGGTGGTGGTGGATGCGTTGCGCGCAGCAGCCAAGGGGAAAACCTCCATGAGCCCCGGCGTGCGGGGCTGCTAGATTCCTTGTCGACAGGTGAGGTGCGCTACGGGCCTGTCCTGTGGATCACACGCCGCCATCTGCGGGGATCCACGGGAGCCAGCCGACCACCATATGAAGGCATGGAAGACCCAGAGAGCGCAAACAGCAACACTAACAGGCTCGGCGCGACATAGCAAGCGATGTCCTTGACCTGATCCCGCCTCTCGGGTATAACCACGCGTCCGGCGGAAGGGCTCGCGGCATACGATATGCGACATGCCGGTTCCCGAAGCGCACGGACTCCACCGACGCGCGCTCCTGCGCGACGACGTCTACACGAGCATCCGCGACGCGATCGTCGACGGCACCCTCGCTCCCGGCGAGCGCATCCGCGACGTGGACCTCGTCGACTGGCTCGGCGTGAGCCGCACGCCCATCCGCGAGGCCTTCCTGCGCCTGGAGAGGGCGGGGCTGCTCGAGAGCCGTCCCGGGCACTCGACCATCGTGACCCCGATCGACGACGCGCGCACGCGCAACGCCGAGGACATCGCCGCGGCGCTGCACGCCCTGGCGATGTCGCTGGCCGGGGAGAGCCTCGCCGAGGAGGATCTGACGGAGATGGAGAGGGCGAACACGCGCTTCGCCGAGGCGATGGACGCCGGCGACATCGCCGGCGCGCTGAGCGCCGACGACGCCTTCCACGCCGTCGCGCTGCGCGCCAGCGGCAACCCGCGGCTGGCCGACCTCCTGGAGGAGGTCGCACCGCTCGTCCGGCGCGTCGAGCGCCTGCGGTTCGCCTCGCTCACCGGACGCGACTCCGTCGCGCAGCACGCCCTGATCGTCGAGCTCTGCCGCGCGGGAGACGTCCGGGCCGCCACCGAGGCGACACACCGCAACTGGCAGACGCTCGGGGAGACGCCGCGCGGCGTCTCCCCGTGACGAGGCGGCGTCGCCGGCGGCCGGATCGCCGCCGCGTCAGGAGGTGAACAGGCCCGCGTACGCCGGCAGCGCCGGCTGCCCGCCGAGGTGGGCGTAGAGGACGTGGGAGTCGGCGGGGATCGTCCTGTCGCGCACGAGGTCGATCAGCCCGGCCATCGACTTCCCCTCGTACACGGGATCGGTGATGACGCCCTCCAGCCGCGCCACGAGCCGGATCGCGTCGAGCGTGGAGTCGTCCGGGATGCCGTAGGCGGGACCCTCCCAGCCCGGGCGGACGTCGATCTCCTCGTCGGCCAGCTCCCGGTCGACCCCGATCAGCTCCGCCGTGCGGCGCGCGATGCGCTCCACCTGGTCGCGGGTCTCCTCGATCTTCGCCGACGCATCGATCCCGATGACGCGGCGCGGGCGATCCTGCGCGGCGAACCCCGCGATCATCCCGGCGTGGGTCGATCCCGTGACCGCGCACACCACGATCGTGTCGAAGAACACGCCGAGCTCGCGCTCCTGCCGCTCGACCTCGGCCGCCCAGTTCGCGAAGCCCAGCCCGCCCAGGGGATGGTCCGACGCCCCTGCCGGGATCGCGTAGGGCCTGCCGCCGCGCGCCTCGACGTCCTCGATCGCGCGCTCCCAGCTCGGCTTGAAGCCGACGCCGAACTCGGCGGGGTCGAGACGCACCTCGGCCCCCATGATGCGCGAGAGCATGATGTTGCCCGTGCGGTCGCTCAGCGCATCCGGCCAGTCGACCCACTTCTCCTGGACGAGCACGGCCTTCAGCCCCAGGTGCGCGGCGACGGCCGCGACCTGGCGGGTGTGGTTGGACTGGTACCCGCCGATGGAGACGAGCGTGTCGGCGCCCCGTCGCAGCGCATCGGGCACGAGGTACTCGAGCTTGCGCACCTTGTTGCCGCCGTAGGCGAGGCCCGAGCTCACGTCCTCGCGCTTGGCCCAGATCCGCGCGCCGCCCAGATGAGCGCTCAGCCGGTCGAGGGGATGCACGGGCGACGGACCGAACGTCAGCGGGTACCGCGGGAAGTCACTGATCGGCATGGCGCGATCCTTTCTCGTGTTCGCGTTGCAATATATCTCATATTGCGGACGGAGCGTCGTCCTCCGGGATCCGGCGCGCATCGTCGCCCGATCGACCGCCGAGAATGGACGTCATGGGACGCCAGCGACGGGACGAGCGCGAGGAGCCGCAGGCGCGGCTGTCGGACGGGTCGATCGCGCGCATCGCGCCGGGCGACTTCGGCGGCGGATGGGAGCTCGTCGTCGACGGCACGCCCCAGTCGCACGTCGACCTCGACGATCCGACGCATCTGCACTTCGAGTACGTCGCGCGCATGGGCGCCGTCATCGACCAGCTGCCGCGAGGGCCGCTGACCGCCGTGCATCTCGGAGCCGGCGGGCTCACCGTCCCCCGCTACGTCGAGGCGACGCGTCCGGGCTCACGGCAGCAGGTCGTGGAGCTCGAGCAGCCGCTCGTCGACCTCGTCCGGGAGCACCTGCCGCTCCCTCGCGGCGCGGCCATCCGCATCCGCATCGGGGACGCGCGCACCGGGCTCGAGCGCCTGCCGGCCTCGCTCTCGGGGAACGTCGACCTGCTCGTCTCGGACGTCTACTCGGGAGCGCGGACGCCCGCCCACCTGACGACCGTCGAGTTCTATCGCGCGGCCGCGGCGCTCCTCGCCCCCGCGGGCGTGATGCTCGTGAACGTCTCCGACGGCGCGGGCCTCGCCTTCGCCCGGCGGCAGGTGGCGACCGTCCGGGAGGTCCTGCCGCACGTCGTCGTGCTCGCCGAGGTCCAGGTGCTCAAGGGACGTCGGTTCGGGAACCTCGTCGTCGCCGCATCGGCCGCGGAGCTCCCCACCGAGTGGCTGCCGAGGCTCATGGCGGCGGGCCCGCACCCCGCGAAGGTCGCCGAAGGACGCGAGATCGACGAGTTCGTGCGCGGCGCGCTCCCCGCCACCGACGCCGACGCGACCCCGTCGCCGAGGCCGTCGGCGTCGCTCTTCGAGCGCTGAGCGGCGGGTCGCGGCACCCCTCGGGAGTCCGCTCCACGACCCGCGCTGCAACAGTTCGCAACCTCGGCCGTCGTATCTTCCCGCTGAGACGGCGAACGTCCGTCCTGCAGAGGAGAAGAGTCAATGTCGACCCCTACCCAGAGCCCATCCGTCTCCGAGACGCCCGCCCGTGCCGCAACGATGCGCGCCGCCGTCGTGGTCTCCCCCGACGAGCCGCTCGTCGTGACGGACGTCCCCATCCCCGAGCCCGGCCCCGGGCAGGCCCTCGTCCGGGTCGTCACGAGCGGCGTGTGCCACACGGACCTCCACGCCGCGCGCGGCGACTGGCCCGTCGCGCCCAAGGCCGACCTCATCCCCGGTCACGAGGGATACGGCGAGGTCGTCGCGCTCGGCGACGGCGTCACCACCCTCGCCGTCGGCGACCTCGTCGGCAACGCCTGGCTGTGGAGCGCCTGCGGCCGCTGCGAGTACTGCCGCACGGGCTGGGAGACGCTGTGCCCCGAGCAGCAGAACGGCGGCTACTCCGTCGACGGCAGCTTCGGCGAGTACATGCTCGTCGACGAGCGCTTCGCCGCGCGCATCCCGGACGGCGCGGACCCCGTCGAGGTCGCCCCGATCCTGTGCGCGGGCGTCACCGTCTACAAGGGACTGAAGATGACCGGCGTGCGACCCGGCGAGTGGGTGACGATCTCGGGCATCGGCGGACTCGGCCACATCGCCGTGCAGTACGCCAGGGCGCTCGGCATGCGCGTCGCGGCCGTGGACGTCGACGACGCGAAGCTCGAGCTCGCCCGCAAGCACGGCGCGGAGGTGACCGTGAACGCCGCGGAGACCGATCCCGGTGCCGCCATCCAGGAGGCCACGGGAGGCACGCACGGCGTGCTCGTCACCGCCGTGCACCCGCGGGCCTTCGGGCAGGCGCTCGCCGTCACGCGCCGCGGGGCGACGATCGTCTTCAACGGCCTGCCCCCGGGCGACTTCCCCGCCGACATCTTCGACATCGTGCTGCGGGCGATCACCATCCGCGGCTCCATCGTCGGGACCCGCCAGGACCTCGTCGAGGCGCTCGACTTCTACGCACGCGGCAAGATCCACCCGACGGTGAGCGTCGAGACCATCGACGACGTCAACGACATCTTCGAGCGGATGGAGCACGGCAAGATCGACGGACGCGTCGTCATGCGCTACGCCGACGCCTGACGACGGACGCGCGGGGCCGCCGGGCGCGATGCGCCGGGCGGCCCCGTCGTGCGGTGCCCGGCCCGCCGACCGCGCCGATCCGGATCGACGCGGTGTGCCGGGCCGTCGGATCGGCCGACGCGTTGCACACTGGACTGGCGGTCCGGCTGCGCGGAAGGGAGTGGGCATGAGCTACATCCACGGTTACGATCCCGAGACCCTTCGTGAGGTCGTCGACGCACGCGAATGCCGAGAGCGCCTCGCGGAGATCGGATCGCAGCGGAGCCTGCCCGCCCTGCTGGAGCGGGTCTGGCTGCTGAAGGTGCTCGGCGAGCTCGACGAGGCGCTGACCATCGCGCAGCAGGCCGTCCGCGTCGCGCGCATGGCCGGCACGCGGAAGGACCTGCTGCGAGCGCGCGTGCTGCACGCGACGGTGCAGCAGTTCCGCGGGGCCTACACCGCGGCCGAGCACGAGATGTCGACGTGCGTCGAGGAGGCGGAAGGCCAGGGCTGGGTCGGCATCGCCGCCTTCGCGCTGCAGCACCGGGGAAAGACGCGCTTCGACGCGGGCGACTACGAGGGAGCGCGCAAGGACTTCAAGCGCGTGCTCTTCCTGCGCCAGGAGATGGGTGCGCCTGAGGCCCAGCTCGAGACGACGATGACGGCCGTCGAGGCCGCGGAGCGCGCCCGCAGCCGCGCCGTCGTCGCCAGCTGACGGCTCGCCTCGGCGCCACGCAGGAAGAACGCGGCGCCGCCGGGCGAAGACCCCCTCCCGCGGCTCCTGCGACACGGTTCTTCCTGCGTCGTGCTCGCCGCGACGGCCGTCGCGCGCGGAAACGGCTACGGCCGCCGTCCCAGCTCCGCCCACAGCGCCGCCCAGTCCGCGGCGGAGAGGTCGCGCGGCAGCCGCCGGGGATCGATGTCCCGGCCGCCGAGCACCCGGCGCACCCGTCCCGCCGGAGCGCCGGTGGCATTCCGGACCATGTCCGCAACCCCCCTTCCCGGGCCGGCGAAGACCGCGCGCACGAACCGCTCGTACGCGCGCCGCTCCGCATCGGGCACGAGCGGCCTCTCGCGGCGCGCGATGACGAGGAGGCCGCCGTCGACCGCGGGACGCGGCCGGAACCCGTCGGCCGGAACCCTCCCCCGCAGCGCGAACACGAACCAGGGCGCGGCCTGCGCCGTCATCATCGTGCCCCCGCCGACGCCTGCGCGCTTGCGGGCGACCTCCCACTGCGTCAGCAGGACGGCGACGTGCCAACGGCGCCGTCCCAGAAGACGGCGCAGGATGGGAGTGGTCAGGTGGAAGGGCACGTTGCCGACGATCACGGGGACGTCGAGCGGATGTCGCAGCACGTCGGCGTGCTCGACGGCGACGTGCGGAAGACGCCGCCGCAGGACGTCCACGCGGCTCCCGTCGATCTCGATCGCCGTGAGATCGCGACGCAGGCGCGCCAGCCGCACCGTCAGGGCGCCGTCGCCGGCGCCGATCTCGAGGATGTCACCGGTCGTGTCGCCGACGATGCTCACGATCCGATCGAGCGTCGGCCGGTGGACGAGGAAGTTCTGCCCGAGTTCATGGCGTCCGCCATGGAGGGAACGGGGTCGCATCTGAGCGCTCCAGAGGAAGTCTTCGGAGCACCCGAGCGCATGTCGCACAGACGAGAGGGACGCGCGCCGGGTGCGATGGCATCCGGAACGACGACGCGCGGGGCGGTGAGGACCAGCGAGCGCGCCGTCAGGCGCGGCGGTCGCGAACCGCGAAGAAGCACGCCGTCGGCGACGCGCTGATCAGATTCCCCATGCAGGGCAGACTACGGCGGCGCGGCAATACGGGCAACACGGGCCCGGCTCCGGGGCGCGATCGGTCCCGATGTCGGAGGTCGCGTCTAGCCTCGAGGGGTGTCGGATCTGCAACGCGTCGCGGCCTGGGCGGACGCGCTCATCGCCCAGCATCTCGATCCCGCGTGGACCTTCGGCTTCGACAACGCGAAGCGGCGGGCGGGGCAGTGCGACTACCGCCGCACGCGCATCTCGGTATCGCGCTACCTCGCGGCGCGCCACGACGACGAGTCCAATCATCAGACGCTCCTGCACGAGGTCGCCCACGCACTGGCGGGGCCGGCTGCGGCGCACGGGCCCGCCTGGAAGCGGATCGCCCGCGAGCTGGGGTACGTCGGCGGCACGACGCATGACGGAGAGACGGCGATCGAGCTCGCGCCGTGGATCGGCACGTGCCCGGCGGGCCACGTCGTGTACCGCCATCGCCGGCCGTCGCGCCCCTCGTCGTGCGTGAGGTGCGCCCGGACGTTCGACCGCCGCTTCCTGCTCGCCTGGGTCCGCCGCGAGATCACGGCGGCGGACCGCCGCGCCGCGGCGACTCCCCGCTGACCCCGCCCGCGGCCCAGAGAAGAGGTGCGGCTCAGAAGGACGTGCGGTCACGGCGGTACTCGAGCTCCGGACGCCCGCGGCTGCCGTGGCGCGGAGCGCGCGAGACCGTCCCGCGGTCGGCGAGGAACTCGAGGTACCGCCGAGCGGTCACGCGCGAGAGGCCCAGCACGTCGGCGACCTCGGAGGCGGACCGTGCGACGTCGTGCACCGTGAGCAGCTCCGTCACGGCGTCGAGGGTGTCCCGCGACAGCCCCTTGGGGAGGCCGGGGAGGTTGGACGTGCGCAGGGCGGCGAAGGCGGTGTCGACCTCGCGCTGGCTGAGCGACGACACGGGAGAGCGCATACGGTCGAAGTACTCGCGGTAGGCGCGCAGCTTCGCGGCGAACACGTCGAACGTGAACGGCTTGATGAGGTACTGCACGACGCCGACCGCGACGGCCTGACGCACGGCGTCGAGCTCCCGCACGGCCGTCACCGCGACGACGTCGACGACGATGCCCGCCGCCCGCAGCTCGCGGCACAGCTCGAGGCCGTGCCCGTCCGGCAGGTTGAGATCGAGCAGGAGGAGGTGGATCCGCTCGCCCGTGGGGTAGGCGTCGCGGATGGCCCGCCTCGTCGCGGCGACCGTGTGCGCCGTGCCGGCGAGGGCGAACCCGTCCATCCGCTCGACGTACTCGCCGTGCGCCTGCGCCGTGCGCGGGTCGTCCTCCACCACGAGAACGCGGATGTCGCTCATCGCCCCTCCCTCGCGTCGGCGTCTCTGTTCGTGTCGCGAGCAGCGCTCGAGTCCGGGACGTCTCCGGGGCCTCTCGCGCGATGAGCGTCGGCGGGCCCCGGCGCGCCGGCCGGGCGCGGAAGCGTCGCCGTGAAGACGGCCCCGCCTCCGGGCGCCTGCGTCACCTCGATGGAGCCGCCCAGCCCCCGCAGCACGCGCCGGACGAGGGACAGACCGTAGCCGTGCCCCTGGGCGTCCACGCCCTTCGTCGAGTAGCCGCGCTCGAAGATGCGCTCGCGGTCGGCGCGGGAGACGCCGCCGCCACTGTCCGACACCTGGAACACGAGGGCCCCGTCCTCGCCCTCCGCGAGATAGACCTCCACCCACGCGTCGAGGTCGCCGGTCCGGGCGGCATGCGACGCGGCCGCCTCGATCGCGTTGTCGATGAGGTTGCCCAGGATGGTCACGACATCGGCGGGCGGCAGCCCGTGCGTCCCCGGGGCGAGATGCGTCTCGAAGTGCATCTCGACCGCCCGCTCGTGCGCCTGGGCGACCTTGCCGAGGAGGAGCGCCGCGATCACGGGCTCGTCCACGGCGTGCAGCACGCGGTCGGCGAGGCGCTGCCCGAGGTCGTGCTCCGACGCGGCGAACGCGAGCGCCTCGTCGGGACGTCCCAGCTCGATCAGCGTCGCGATCGTGTGGAGGCGGTTGTCGAACTCGTGCGCCTGCGCGCGCAGCGCGTCGGAGATCGTCTGCACCGACGACAGCTCGCCGGCGACCCGGCGCAGCTCCGTGCGATCGCGCAGCGTGAGGATCTCGGCGCGACGACCCGCGAGCTCGATCCGGGTGCGCGTCACGACGAGATCCCGCGACCCGACGCGCACCACGACGTCGCCGTCGCGGCCGGAGAGCACGTCGCGCACCTCCTCCGGCAGGTCGTCGTCGATTGCGAACGGCAGCCGCCGCGCGATGCCGAGGAGCACGCCGGCCTGGTCGTTCGCGAGGACGACGCGGGAGGGACCCGGCGATCGGGCAGGCTCGGCCCCGTCTCGCGCAGCCCCGTCTCGCCCGGCCCGGCCTCCCGTGTGCTCGACGAGGAGGAGTCCCTCCTCGAGCGAGTGCAGCACCGCCTCGTGCGCGGCGAACAGGCGTGCCAGCTCATCCGGGTCGCGCCCGTCCGTGACGCGGTAGACGCGGCGGAACAGCAGGATGGTCACGAGCGCTCCCAGCGCCACGGCGACGAGCGTGCTCGCGCCGACGATCTGCAGTCGCAGCAGGATGGAGCCGGCGACGTTGTCGAGCGTC
This sequence comes from Microbacterium sp. AB, assembly GCF_032878875.1. Taxonomy (NCBI): domain Bacteria; kingdom Bacillati; phylum Actinomycetota; class Actinomycetes; order Micrococcales; family Microbacteriaceae; genus Microbacterium; species Microbacterium betulae. Next base: position 2,893,346 of record NZ_CP118157.1, read on the forward strand.
ACGCCCGCCGACACGAGGCCCACGATGCCGCCGTCGGCGAAGACGGGCGTCACGGCCCGCAGCGACGGGCCGAGCGTCCCCTCGTACACCTCGGTGAACGTCTCGCCGTCGAGCGCGGGGGCGATCGTCCCGACGAACTCCCCGCCGATGCGGTCGGCGATCGGATGCGTGTACCGGGTGCGCCCCGTGTCCATGATCGTGACGTAGTCCACGCCCGTCGCCGCGCTGATCCGCGTCGTGTACGGCTGGAGCTCGCCCGAGGCTTCGGCGACGGCGGCCTCCGGGTCCGCCCCGATGCGCGCGTGCGCCTCGGCGAGGACCTCCACGATCGTCGGCTCGCTCGCGAGGGTCAGGACCAGGCTCCTCGTGCGCTCCACCGCGTCGGCGTGGGCCGCCGTGTTCGCGTCCCAGGCGAGCAGGCCGAAGGCCCCTGCCCCGCCGACGAGGAGCACGGTCGTCTGCACGCCGAGCACCCACGCCGCGACGCTGCGCCGCCGCGCACGCGCGTGACGTGCCGTGTCGGCGCCTCGTCGTGCCATGCGTCCATTCTGTCGGCCGCGGGGTCCGGACATCCGCCATCCCATGCGAACACTATGCACGCAAGTCCGCGGAGCCCTCCCCGCGGGGTCAGGATGAACCCCGCACGCCGACGGACCTCCGGACGGCGCCCCGAAGGAGAGGACGCACCATGGCAACGACGCCACCGACCGCCCAGCGCAGGCGCGGCATCGACAAACAGCACTGGCTCTACATCGCCGTCATCATCGCGGTGGTCGCGGGCATCGCCGTCGGCCTCGTCTGGCCGCAGTTCGGCGCGTCCCTCGACTGGATCGGCAAGGCGTTCGTCGCGCTCATCAAGATGATGATCGCGCCCGTGATCTTCTGCACGATCGTGCTCGGCATCGGCTCGATCGCGAAGGCGGCCACGGTCGGGAAGGTCGGCGGCCTCGCGCTCGGGTACTTCCTCGTCATGTCGACCTTCGCGCTCTTCATCGGGCTCGTCGTGGGAAACATCCTGCACCCGGGAGAGGGTCTCGCCCTCAGCAACCCCGGCTACGAGGTCGAGAGCGAGACCGAGTCGACCACCGGCTTCCTCATGAGCATCGTCCCGACCACGCTCTTCTCGCCGCTCACGGGCGAGTCGGTCCTGCAGGTGCTCTTCGTGTCGCTGCTCATCGGCTTCGCCATCCAGCGCCTCGGCGCGAAGGGCGAGCGCATCCTCGACGGCATCCGGCTCGTGCAGGCCGTCGTCTTCCGTGTGCTGACGATGATCCTCTGGGTCGCCCCGATCGGCGCGTTCGGCGCCATCGCGGGAGTCGTCGGATCGACCGGATGGGGCGCGGTCGTCGCGCTCGGGACGCTCATGGTCGGCTTCTACATCACCTGCGCGCTCTTCATCGGCGTCATCCTCGCCGCCGTGCTGTGGTTCGTCGCCCGGATCAACATCTTCTCCGTCATGAAGTACCTCGGGCGCGAGTACCTGCTCATCGTGAGCACCTCGTCGTCGGAGTCGGCGCTCCCCCGCCTCATCGCGAAGATGGAGCACCTCGGCGTCTCCAAGCCCGTCGCGGGGATCACGGTGCCGACCGGCTACTCGTTCAACCTCGACGGCACGGCGATCTACCTCACGATGGCCTCGCTCTTCATCGCCACCGCGATGGGCACGCCGCTGTCGCTCTCGGAGCAGATCGGCCTGCTCGTGTTCATGATCATCGCCTCGAAGGGCGCCGCGGGCGTCACCGGCGCGGGCCTCGCCACCCTCGCGGGCGGTCTGCAGACCTACCGCCCCGACCTCGTCGACGGCGTCGGCATCATCACGGGCATCGACCGCTTCATGTCGGAGGCCCGCGCGCTCACGAACTTCACCGGCAACGCGGTCGCGTCGATCGTCGTCGCGACGTGGACGAAGGAGTTCGACCGCGACCAGGCGCAGCAGGTGCTGCGCGGCGCGCGGCCCTTCGACGAGAAGATGATGGTCGACGGCCACGGCGACGCCCGCGAGGAGCAGCCCACCGGCCTGCCCGAGCTGCCCGAGCTGCCCGCCGACGGTCAGGGGCCCTCGCCCATCTCGGCGGTCATCCCCACGAGCGGCGCCGCGGAGCCCCGCGAACGCGAGCGCCGCTGAGCCGTGAGCCGCGGAGCGCCTCGAGCCCTGGCGCGAGGCGCTCCGCGGCGCGCATCTCCTCCGAACGGCACGGCCCGCGACTCAGCGGGCGGCGAAGACGCCCTCGCGCAGGACGGGGACCACGTCGAGGTCGTCGACCCTCGCGGCGGCGTGCACCTCGGCGTGGCGCGGGCCTCCCTCGAGCGCGCGGCCCGAGCCGCTCGCCGTCATGAGGTGCCGCACGGCGCGGCGGAGCGCGCGGAACGACTCCGCCGTCGCGACCGCCTCGGGCGACGAATGATCGACGCCGAGGTCCGAGAGCGCCGCGACGATCGCGCCCGCGCCGAGGAGATCCTCCACGGCGAACCGCTCCCGGCCATCCGCCGCCGCGTCGGCCTCGCCCGCCGCGACGACCGCGACGCTCGTCCGGGCGCCACGGCGCTCCTGCTCCGCCATGACGGCCCTCGCGACGGCGGCCGCGTTGCGCAGCGCGCCGGCGAGCACCACGGGGCCGTGCGCGAGCGCGGCCGCGGCCTGCGCGACGACGGCGCCCTCGACCGCACCGGCCTCGGTGGTCGCCGCCGTCTCGCCTCGCGCGACCGTCGCGATGACGTCGGAGCTGAAGCCGATGACGTCGACGACGACGACGACATCCGACGACGCGAGGCGCCGGAGTCCGTCGACGCCCCAGTCGAAGCGCACCTGATACGAGGACTGATCGAACGGGGAGGTCATCCGTCCATTCTCACGGACGGACACGGGCGGCGATGCGGCGGAGAAAGCACGACGCAGGAAGAACGGCGAGCGAGCGCCCCGACACGCCGGGCGAGGCGCACGGTCGGCGGCGGGACTCCTGCGTCGTGCATCGGGCGGCGCGGCTGCGGCAGGATGGACGCACGGCCGACGGGAGGGCGAGCGGATGGCGGGCACGGGCACGACGGTACGCAGGGCGACGGCCACGGATGCGCGCGGGCTGGCGGAGGTGCACATCCGCGCGTGGCGCATCTCCTATGCGGGCCTCATCCCGCAGGCCACGCTCGACCGGCTCGACGTGTCGGCGCGCACGCGCGCCTGGGAGCGGATCCTCGCCTCCGACCGCGACCCGACCTGGGCGGCCGTCGCCGGCCACCGCGTCCTCGGCTTCGCGTCGTCGGGCGCGGCGCGCGACGCGGCGCCTCCCGCTCGGCTCGAGCTGTACTCGATCTACGTCGATCCGGACCGGCACGGCGCGGGCGTCGCCGAGCCCCTCCTCGACGCGGCGATCGGCGACCGGCCGGCGTATCTGTGGGTGCTCGCGGGCAACGCCCGTGCGATCCGCTTCTACGAGAAGCAGGGCTTCGACCTCGACGGAGGGGCGAAGGACGAGACCGCGGCGGATGGCACGCCGATGCACGAGCTGCGCATGACGCGTTCCTGACCCGGCCACCGGAACGGGGCCGCCGACGCGGCGTCAGCCGAAGACGACGATGCCGCTGAGAACCGTGCTCACCGCGGCGAGCGCGGCCAGCACGGCGGCCGGCAACGGCGTCTCCCGACGGCGGACGTGCACGACGACCGCGCCGATCATGATGACGGTGAGGCCCGCGGCCGCGATCGGGGTGAGGACCGGCGCGACGCCCGTGAGGACGGGCAGCACGAGGCCGAGGCCGCCGAGCAGCTCGGCGACGCCGATGAGGCGCACGGCCGTGCGGGAGAAGTCCTCCGCCCACGTGAGCCCCGAGGCGACGATGGCCTCCTTCGAGCGGACGGTCTTCATCCCTCCCGCGGCGATGAAGACGAGCGCGGCGAGGACGTTGACGATCCAGAAGGCGATGAGCATGGGAGATCTTATCTCGAAGGACACCGCCCGGATCCGCACGGCGGGACGAACGCGGCGATCGGCGGTGCGAGACTGAGGCATGCGGATCCTGCAGAAGCTCGTGCTCGACTGCGACCCCGACGCGGCGTGGCGCGCGCTGCACTCGCCGGCCGTCTTCGCCGAGCTGTACGGGCCGCTGCTCTCCGTCCGCGCTCTCGGCGCGGAGGCCATCCCCGCCGTCTGGGAGCCGGGCCGCGACGCAGCGGTGCGCATCGACGCCGGGCCCGTGCCGCTCGGCACGCAGCTGATCGCCACGGCCGACCGGACGAAGGACGACGGGAGGGTGCGCATCCTGCGGGACACGGGGACGCCCCTGACCGGCCCGCTCGCGACGCTCGACGTCTGGGACCACCAGATGGCCGTCTCCGCCGCGCCGGGAGACCCCTCGCGCACGCTGTGGCGCGAGCGCCTGACGATCGGCGGGCCGACGGCCCTCGCGCTCTGGCCCGTCCTGTGGGCGATCTGGCAGCTCCGCGCCGCGCGCCTGCGGCGGCTGGCGCGGCACTGGGCCTTCGATCCCGGCGCTTGACGAGGGCGTCCCTCACTCCTCGCGCAGGTCGGGGTTCTCCGCGTAGACCTCCTCGAGCAGGCTGAGGTCGAACAGGTCCGAGACCTCGAGCTCGATGCCCGCACGCGCGAGGCTCTCGACCGTCTCGGCCTGGAGCTCCTCGGAGATCGTGAACAGCCCGTTGGCCTCCGTCTCCTCGGTGACGACGAGCTCGTTCGTCGCGAGCATCCCCGCGAGCGTCTTCTCGGGATCCAGGTCGAGATCGGCGCCGTACTCCTCCAGCGCGAGGCGCGCGCCCTCGTCGGGGTCGGCAAGCGCGTCGCCCCATCCGCGGATCTCCGCGACGAGGAAGGCCTTGAGCATCTCGCGGTCGCTCTGGAGCGTCTCGTCCGTCACCGTGAAGGTCTCGGCCACGAAGGGCATCCCGTTGTCGGCGAACGGGAGATTGCTCGTGGCGAGCCCGAGCATCTCCACCGAGATGGCCTCGTTCGTCAGATAGGCCATGAACCCGTCCACCTCGCCGTTGGCCACGGGCGAGGGGTCGTACTGCACGGGGACGATCTCGACGTCGGAGGCGTCGATGCCGTTGGCGACGAGGAACGCGTCGAAGAGCGACCGGTTCGAGTCCTGCACGCCGATCGTCTTCCCGACGAGGTCGGCCGGCGTGAGGATGTTCCCGCCGTCCGCGAGGGAGAGGATCGTGAACGGGTTCTTCTGCAGCGTCGTGCCGATGATCTTCAGCGGGGCGCCCTCGTTCGCGACGGCGGCTCCCGTGGAGACGGAGTCGTTGATCGCGATGTCAGCCGTCCCTCCCGCGAGCTCGGCGACGCCCGTGGACGGCCCCGGGACGAGGTTCACGCTGTCGAAGCCGGCCTCGGCGTAGTAGCCGTTCGCATCGGCGAAGTACTCGCCCGCGAACTCCTCGTTCTTGATCCAGCTGAGCTGGACCGTGATGTCGCCGAAGCTCTCCGGGGCGGCCTCTTCGGCCGATCCGGTGTCTCCGCCGCCGGCGCAGGCGGTCAGCAGGAGCGACGACAGTGCGAGGGCGGAGAGGGCGGCGGCCGCGCGCGGGCGCGCGGATCCGGGAATGGTCATGGGCTGTGCCTCCAGGTCGGTGGTGCGCGGGCGGGTGCGGTGCGGATCGGGCGATGCGTCAGGCGACGACGGCGTGGGCGCCGGGATGATCGGCCGGGAGAGCAGCCGAGCCGGAGCCGGTGAGCATCTCGCGCAGGGTCCCCCTGCGCGGCTCCGCCGGCAGCAGTCCCTTCTCGCGCAGCAGCGGCATGACCCTGTCGATGAAGTCGCCGTAGGAGGCCGTGCCGCCGAAGGTGAACTCGACGAGGAACCCGTCGACATCGGTCTCCGCGGCGATCCGCTCGATCTGCGCGGCGACGCTCTGCGGCGTGCCGGTCACCTTGAAGCCGCCCATCGTCTCGCGCAGGCCGTCGAGCACCTGGCCGACCGTGCGCGTCGGGTCCTTGTACTGGGCGAGGAGGCTCTGGCCGACCTCGGTGTGGATCTCCTCCAGCGTCGTGGCGGGGTCGAAGCTCGTGAGGTCGATGCCCGACCATCCCATGAAGAGCGCCGCCATGGCCTCCCGGCTGGGGGCGTCCGTGAGCTCCTGCCGCAGGGCCGCCGCCTCCTCCTCGGTGTCGCCGACGATCACCGACAGCCCGTTGACGACCTTGACCGCATCGGGCCTCCTGCCGTGCGAGACGGCGATCGACCGCAGATCCTGGACGAGAGCCGACGCCTTCTCCACCGTGCGCTCCTGCGTGAAGATGCACTCGGCGTAGCGGCCGGCGAAGTCGCGGCCGGTGCGCGACGCCCCCGCCTGGAACAGCGTCGGCGTGCGCTGCGGCGACGGAGCGATCGGGAAGTAGCCCTCGAGGTCGAAGTGGTCCCCGTGGTGGGACGTCCACCGCACCTTCCCGGGGTCGTTGAAGACGCCGGACCCCTTGTCCATGGGCTGCGCGTCGTCGTCCCACGCCCGCTCCCAGAGGTCGAGGCAGAGGGAGACGAACTCGTCGGCACGGGCGTACCGGGCGTCGTGCGGCGTGACCTCGTCGTCCCCGAGCAGCTTCACGAGCGCCTGCTGCATGTCGGAGGTGACGATGTTCCATCCGATGCGTCCCGCGGTGAGATGGTCGAGCGTCGAGAACCGGCGCGCGAGGAGGTAGGGCCGTTCGGCCGTCGTCGACGAGGTCACGACGAACCCGAGACGGTCGACCGTGGCGGCCAGGCCGCTGATGACGAGGGGGGCGTCGTGCACGGGGAACTGGACGGCCTCGCGCACGACGACCTCGGGCACCGTGCCCTCGGGCGTCATCGGATAGGCGAGCGCCTCGGCGAAGAAGAGGAAGTCGAAGCCTCCCGCGTCGAGCTGCCGGGCGAGGCCCTGCCAGGCCTCGAGCGTCGCGTACCCCTCCGGACGGGCCCGCGGATGCCGCCAGGAGTTCGCGAGGAACGTCGGGGCCATCACCTCGAACGCTCCCAGGATCAGCTCTTTCGCCATGGGGTCTCCTCTTCCTCCTCCGCGAGGGCAGCGGTCATCGCCCGCGCCCGCCGCCGCAGCGCGGCCCTGTCCGTCTCGTCGAGCCAGGTCGCCTCGACGGCGTTCGCCGTGAGGGCCGAGAGCTCGTCGAGGCCGTAGCCGAGCGCGTTCGCGAGCGCCCGGAAGTCGTTCGTCGGATCCGTGCCGAACATCGGCGGGTCGTCCGAGTCGATCGTCACCATGAGACCGGCGTCGACCATCTGCTTGATGCGCAGGTGCGTGCCGTCGCCGCTGCCGGAGTAGCGGCCGATGTCCGAGCTCACGGGCGTGCAGGTGAACGGGATGCGCTCCTCGACGCACCTGCGGGTGATCGCGGGATCGTCGACGACGTGATAGCCGTGGTCGACGCGCGTGCAGCCGAGGAGGTCGAGGAGGGTCTCGATGTGATGCGGAGGACCCGACTCGGAGTGCGCCGTGCGGTTCAGCCCCGCCTCGCCCGCACGCCGGAACGCCTTCCAGAACCTCTCGGGCGGCCCGATCGCCTCGGAGTAGTCGAGCCCGATGCCGAGGACCTCGTCGGCCCTGTTCTCGATCACGGTCTCGACGAGCTCGTACGCCGCCTGCGCGCTGCCGTTGCGGTTGAGCCCCACGATGAGGTTGCTCCGGATGCCCGTGTCGGCCTCGGCGTCGCGCATCCCCGCGCGCACGCCGTCGAGGATGGTCCGGTAGGGCACGCCGGGATGCCCGGGCGGGCTCAGGAAGATCTCGCGGTACAGCACGTTGTGCGCGGCGCCCCCGGCGGTCAGCGACTCGTACGCGACGCGATGGAAGTCGTCGGCGTCGCGGATGACGGAGCCCGCGACGTCGAGGACGCGGAGGAACTCGTCGAGGTCCTCGTAGCTGTCGTGGTCGAAGAGGTCCTCCGCGGTGCGGCCGCCCTCGATCACGACGCCGTGCTTGCGCGCGAGGTCGACGACCGTCGTCGCCTCGACGGAGCCGATGAGATGGCAGTGGAGGCTCACCTTCGGCAGGCCGGCGACGACCCGCTCGGTGCGATCCGCAGCCCGATCGATCGTCGCCATCCGGCCATCCCGTAGTCTCCTGGGGAACGGACACCGTTCCCGTTGATAAGTGACAGCATTCATACAACGGGTGGACGATGACGAAAGCAGTCATCTTGCGTTACGGGGGTGTGAATTGACCGACGGCGCGCTCGACGCCGATCTCGGAGCCGCCGTCGGCGGGGAGATCCGCCGGCTGCGGACGCGAGCCGGGCTGACCACGCGCGAGCTGGCCGCGCGCGCGGAGATGAGCCAGCCGTTCCTCAGCCAGATCGAGCGGGGGTCGAGCGCGCCGTCGATGGCCTCGGTCTACCGCCTCGCCCGCGCGCTCGGCGTGCGGCCCGGCGACCTGCTGCCGTCGGTCGACCCGCACGACGTCGACGTGGTGCGGGCCGGCGAGGGCGACCGGCTGCCCGTCGCCGACCACCCCGACGCCGCGGTGGGCCGCGCGCTGCTGCTGCGCGAGGGCGGGACCCTGGAGGCCGTCGAGTACTCCTTCGGCCCCGACGACTACATCGCCGAGTGGTTCGAGCAGCCGGGCGACACCGGGCTCTACGTCGTCTCCGGCGCCCTCGAGGTCGACGTGCTCGGCGCGGACACGGTCGCCCTGGGCGCCGGGGACTTCCTCCATCTCCCGCCCGGGGCGCGTGACAGATGGCGGCACGTGGGCGCCGGGACGACGCGCGTCGTCATCATGACGAGCACCCCGCGCACCCGCTGAGGCGCGCTGAGCCTGGGCGCACCGTTCGTGGGCGGTTCCGGCCGCCCTGCACGCCGGGAAAGCCCCCGCCCCCCGCGGACGGAGGGGCGGGGGCTGCCGGGCGGGCGGGCGGCTCAGTCCGCGGCGAGGGCCTCGACCGGTGCGACGCTCGTCGCGAGGCGCGTCGGCGTCACGGCGGCGACGATCGTGAGGACGGCCATCGCAAGCACGATCGCGACCACGGGCCCCCACGGCACGGCCGGCGACACGAGGGAGCCGGCCGGGCCCTCCGCCGCGGCGGGCACCGAGCCGAGCAGCGACTGCGCGCCGGCCCATCCGTAGGCGATGCCCAGAACGAGCCCCGCGACGAGAGACGCGAGCGTCACGTGCGTCGCCTCCAGCAGGACCATCCCGCGCACCTGCCGGCTGGACAGGCCCAGCGCGCGGAGCAGTCCGAGCTCGCGGCGCCGCTGCACGACGCCGATCGTCAGCAGGTTCACGAGCCCCACGGCCGCGATGACCGCCGACACCGCGACGAGGCCCATCATCACGTATGAGAACGTGTCGAGGACGGTCGCGAGCTCACGGGGCAGCTCGCCGCCGGCGTTCGCCGTGAAGACCGCCTTCGCCGTCTCGGTCGCGACGGCGAACATCGTCACGAGCGTGACGCCCATCACGACGCCGATCGACATGCGGCTCGAGCGCTCGGGATGGCGGAGCGCGTTCTCGGCGGCGAGGGTCGCCGTCGCGGAGCGCCCGAAGCAGCGTCCGATCGCGCGGAGCACGGGCGGCATGATCGTCGTCGCCCCCGACACGAGGCCGGTGAAGGACAGCAGGCCTCCGGCGAAGGCGGGGAGGATGCCCAGCGGCGTGGCGAGCCCCGCGACGACGCCGACGGCGAGCAGCACGGCGCCGACCGCGAAGAGCACGAGCGCGAGCGCGTTGCGCGCCGGCCGCGCGGAGACGACGTCGTGCCCGCGCTCCTCGGAACCGCCGAGCGCCTGCAGCGGCGTGACGGCGAGCACGCGTCGCGACCCCGCCCACGCTGCGGCCCATGTCGTGAGGACGACGATCGCCGCCGGGAACGCGAGCACCGGCTGCGCGACGACGTAGCCGTTCCCCGCGACCCCGAGAAGCCGGTCGCCCAGAGCGACGCCGGCGTACGACAGCGCGACGCCCGCCGCGAGCCCGGCGAGCGCCCCGAGCGCGCCGATGACGAGACCCTGGCGTCCGATCTCCGTCCGCTGCGAGCGGGCGGAGGCGCCGATCAGACGCAGGAGGGCGATGCGGCGGATGCGGCCGGCGACGATCGTCGAGAAGGTGTTCGCCGTGACGATCGCCGCGACGTACATCGCGACGGCGGTGAGCAGGATGCTCAGGACGGCGACCACGACGGCGAGGGTGTCGGACTCGCCGAGGTACGGATCGTTCTGCAGGATCGAGCCGATGTACCCCGTCGTCGTCACGAGCGTCACGCCGAAGGCCGCGGACAGGGCCGACACGAGGATGCTCGCGCCCATCCCCCGCTCGCGGAGGAACCCCAGGTGGGCGGACGGCCGGGCCCGGGCGGACGACCGCGGTGCGACGCCCCGGTCCAGCGCTGCGGCGATCATCGTGCGACCCCGGTCGAGGGCTGGTCGGCGGGGTGCGCGGCGGCCATCCGGCCCGCGGCGCCGCGCCCGTCCGCTCCGTCCTCGGCGGCGAGCATGTGCGCCGAGATCTGCTCGGGCGTCTGACGCGGCCTGTCGGCGACGATGCGGCCGTCGCCGAGGAAGAGCACGCGGTCGGCGTAGCCGGCGGCGAACGGGTCGTGGGTCACCATCGCGATGCTCTGACCGTGCTCGCGACTCGTCGCGGCGAGCAGGGAGAGCACCTCGCGGCCCGTGCGGGAGTCGAGGTTGCCGGTCGGCTCGTCCGCGAACAGCAGGTCGGGCGCCGTCGCGAGGGCGCGGGCGATCGCCACCCGCTGCTGCTGGCCCCCGCTGAGCTCGTGCGGACGGTGCCGCAGGCGCGGAGCGAGGCCGAGGGTCTCGACGAGGCCGTCGATCCGCGCCCGCTCGCCCGGCGTCGGCCTGCGGCCGTCCAGGTCGAACGGCAGCAGGATGTTCGACCGGACGTCGAGCGTCGGCACGAGGTTGAACGCCTGGAAGACGAAGCCGACGCGGCGGCGGCGCAGCAGCGTGAGGTCCGCGTCGCCGAGACCCGTGATGTCCGTGTCGCCGATCCACACGCGCCCGCTCGACGGGGCGTCGAGGCCCGCCATGATGTGCATGAGCGTCGACTTGCCGGATCCGGACGGTCCCATGACGGCGGTGAACTCTCCGCGGCGGATGCCGACGCTCACGCCGTCGAGCGCGCGCACCGCGTTCTCGCCCGCTCCGTACTGCTTGGTGAGCTGCTGCACGCGTGCGGCGAGCCCCATGTCGGTGGTCGTGATCTCCATGCCGCCGACGCTACGGAGCGCGACGCGTCGCGGGCGTCGCCCGCCGGGCGCATCCGCGTACATCCCGAGGATGATCCGCGCGACGCGTCACTCCGGCGGCAGCTCGCCGCTGAAGACGACGGACTCCGACGCCTCGTCCCAGGCGAAGCTCACGACCGTGGTGCCGCTCGGCTCGGCGTTGGCGTCGCCCGACTCCGCCCACCGGTACGTCACCTCGATCGAGGCGTCGTCGACGCGGACGACGTCCGGCCGGAACCCGTACGAGCGCTCCGTCGCCGGGCCGATGTACTCGCCGCGGTGGAAGAGGGCGATCTGGTTCGGAGAGGAGACGCTGCCCCCGCTGATCGGCACGACGATCCACGACAGCTCCGCGCAGGGGTCGTAGGTGTCGACGGTCGCCTGCTCGGCGTCCCACTCGATGAGCGACATCGCCGGATCGTCGAAGGGCGCGGGAAGCAGGGGGATGGCCTCGGCCACGGCGGCCTCTCCGTCGAGCGACGCGCACGTCGGCGCGGGATCGGACGACGGCGTCGCGGGGGCGGAGGGGGACTCCGTCGCGCCCGGGGTCTCGGCCGCGCAGCCGCCGAGCACGGCCGCGGACGCCAACGCGACCAGGAGCACCGTCGTCCCACGCCGCATCGTCATCGCCACCTCGGTTCGCCGTCCGGGCCGCGACCGGCCCGTCCCGGGCATCCTACGACTCCGCCCCGACACCGTTCACGGCTCCGCCCGCGCGCATCGCGACCCGGGGAGGTCTCAGGCCAGGCCGTGCTCGAACGCGAAGACGACGAGCTGCACGCGGTCGCGCAGGGCGAGCTTGGTGAGGATGCGGCTGATGTGCGTCTTCACGGTCGCCTCGCTGAGGAACTCACGCTGCGCGATCTCGGCGTTGCTGAGCCCGCGGGCGGCGAGCGCGAAGATCTCCCTCTCGCGCTCGGTGAGCGCGTCGAACGCGGGCGGGACGTCGCGCGGCGCCTCGCCGAAGTGCGCGAACAGCTCGCGGGTGGCCGCCGCGGCGATGACGGACGAGCCGGAGTGCACGGCGCGGATGGCCGCGAGCAGGAACTCGGGGTCGGCGTCCTTCAGCAGGAATCCGCTCGCGCCCTCGCGGATCGCGCGGGCCGCGGCCTCGTCGAGGTCGAATGTCGTGAGCATGACCACGCGCGGCGCATCGGCCTCCTTCAGGATCGCGGCCGTGGCCGCGATGCCGTCCATCACGGGCATCCGGATGTCCATGAGCACGACGTCCGCGCGCGCCCGGCGGACGACGTCGATCGCCTCCCGTCCGTCGCCGGCCTCGCCGACGACCTCGAGGTCGGGCTGCGAGGCAACGACCATCCGGATGCCGGCACGGAACAGCGCCTGGTCATCCACGAGCACGACCCTGATCATCCGGACTCCCCCTGCTCTCCGACGTCTTCCACCCTGCCATGTGCCGCCGTCCGCAGCGGCTCCGGCGGCTCCGCGATGACCGTGCCCGCGAGAATCCAGCCCGGCCGCGAGGATACGGGCGGCGGATGGATCGTCACGGCGCAGACGGATTCTCGCGGGTGAGGTGGATGGTCGGAACGCGGACGGGGCGGGGCGAGCGGGATCATGCGCCGGCGGCGACGGGCAGCGTCGCCTGCACGAGCCAGTGCCGTCCGTGCGGGCCGGCGTCGAGGTGCCCGCCGACGAGCTCCGCGCGCTCGCGCATGCCGATGAGACCGTGGCCGGCGGATGCCGCCGGCGGACCGTGGAGGACGCTCACCCTCGCGGCAGGGTCGGCCGAAGCCGCGCGCCCGTCGCCCGACGCCGCGCGAGGAGCCGCCGCCGGCCGCGGGCCGGACGCCGCCGGACCGTCGCCGGCGATCGGCCCGGGATCCGCGGGCCGGGCGGGCAGGACGGGCAGGACGGGCCCGCGGCCGTTGCGCACGGAGAGGACGACGCTGGCGGGGAGCCAGGCGAGGGTCACGTCGACCGGTCCGCCGTCGCCGTGACGCAGGGCGTTCGTCGTCGCCTCCTGCAGGATGCGGTAGACGGCGAGCTGCACCGCGGCGGGCGGCTCCCCCGGCGGGGCCGGGTCGACCGTCACGCGCAGGTCGACGCCGGCGGCCCGCACATGGGCGTAGAGCTGCTCGAGGTCGGCGATCGTCGGCTGCGGCCCCTCCGCCTGGCGATGCCGCAGCTGCGTGAGGAGCATCCGCACGTCCGAGAGCGCCGAGCGCGCCGTCTGGCTGATCGTGGCGAGCGCCTGCGTCGCGGCCTCCGGGTCCGCAGACGCGGCGTAGCGCGCGCCGTCCGCCTGCGCGACGACGACCGCGAGGGAATGGGCGACGACGTCGTGCATGTCCCGCGCGATGCGGCCGCGCTCCTGCTCCGCGGCGGCCCGCTCCTCGGCGAGCACCTGGGCCCGACGCGTCTCGCGGCCTCGGACGACGACGCGGAACAGCGCCCCGAACGTCCACGCCAGCAGGAAGCTGAAGAGCATCGAGACGAAGACCAGGACGGCGCCGAACACGGCCTCGCGCATCTCCGCGCCGCTCCCCACGGAGAGCGAGAAGAAGTCGCCGCCGAAATACGGCGCGACGACGAAGAGATACAGGGCGATGCACAGCGCGCCCGCGAACGCGGACGCGAAACCGGCCCAGAACACGAGCCTCGAGCCGTACGCGGCCGTGGCGAACAGCACGACGAAGACGGCGAGGTTCGCCACCATCGGCATCTGGCCCGTGCCCATCTGGAAGAGGGCGCCGGCCCATGCCACCGCGAGCGCCAGCGGGGGCGAGCACCGGCTGAGCATGAGGGCGGCGGTCATCAGCACGACGACGGCGAGGGAGCCGCCGCCCCAGAAGCCGTCGGCGACCGGGAGGAAGACGACGGCGCCGAGGAGGAAGAGCGCGCCGAGGGCGGCGTCGGCGACCCACTGCCCCGGCGAGACCGGGCGGAAAAGCGCCCGCCGCCACGGCGGGGCGCTCGTCGTGCTGCCTCTCGCGTCCATCCCGCTCACGTTACGGCGTGCGGGCCGCCGACGGCATCCGTCCCGGGATGTATCCCGCGCAGCCGACGACGCACGCGTCCGCGCCGTCCGCCGGACGGGGCCGGCCCGCCTTAGCGGAGCGCGCCGACGGAGGCCAGCGCCATCCGCACGAGCGAGCCGCGGCCGCCCTCCATCTCCGCCGCGAGCGCGTCGGAGGATGCCTCGGCCGGCGTGAGCCACGTCACCTCGAGGGCGTCCTGGCGCGGCTCGCACGTGCCCGAGACCGGCACGACGAACGCGAGCGAGACCGCGTGCTGACGGTCGTCGTGGAAGGCCGTCACACCGGGGATCGGGAAGTACTCCGCGACCGTGAAGGGAGCCGGCTGCGGCGGCAGGAGCGGGAAGGCCATGGGCCCGAGGTCGTTCTCGAGGTGGCGGAAGAGCGCGTCGCGCACGGTCTCGCCGTAGCGGACCCGGCCCGAGACGATCGTGCGCTTGATCTCGCCCACGGACGTCGAACGCAGCAGGATGCCCACGTCCGTCACCTCGCCCACGCCGTCCGTGCGCACCGGGATCGCCTCGACGTAGAGCATCGGGAGCCGGCCGCGCACGGTCTCGAGCTCGAAGTCGCTCAGCCATCCGGGGTTCGACGAGCCGCCCGGCACCGCCCCGAGGCCGCTCGCGCCCAGATCGGACGGCAGTCGGGGCTCGTCGGGGAGATCGTCGGGATCGGGATCGGGGGTGCGCACGGGCATGCGTCCTTTCTACCCTGTCGGGCCGGCCCGGTCAGCCATCCGACGTCGACTGGCCGAGGGGGAGGGAGACGGCAGGAGGCGGATGCGCCACGATGGAGGCATGGACGTGACGCCGCCCCTGGACGATTCCGCCGTGCGCTGGTCGGGCGCCCCCGGCGGCAGGCCCGTCGTCGTGCTGCTGCACGGACACGGCGCCGACGAGAACGACCTGTTCGGGATCGCTCCGCTGCTGCCGGACGCCTTCGCCTATGCGGCGGTACGGGCACCGCTGGACATGCCGTGGCCGCAGCCGGGCTACTCGTGGTATCCGATCGAGGGGCTCGAGAGCAGAGACCCGGCCCGCACGACGGAGGCCGCTCGGCGCTTCCTCGACTGGGCGGGCGCCGCCCTCGACGAGACGACGAGAGTCGGGCTCCTCGGCTTCTCGCAGGGCGGCGCCGTCGCGCTGCAGGCCCTGCGCCTGGCGCCGGAGCGGTTCGCCTTCGCCGTCAACCTGTCGGGGTACGTCACCCCGGGGGCGCTGGAGGGCGATGCCGCGCTGGCCGACCGACGGCCGGCCGTCTTCTGGGGACGCGGGACGCACGACACGGTCATCCCCGACGCGCTCGTCGCGCACACGGTCGAGTGGCTCCCGCGCCACGCCGACCTGGTCGGACGCGTCTACCCCGGGCTCGGCCACGCCGTCTCGCCCACCGAGATCGAAGACCTGCGGACGTTCCTCGAGAAGCAGGCGGGCTGACCTGCGCCGGCCCTGGCGCTCCGCGCGACCGCCCGGTACAGTGAACGGGTCCTGTTCCCGAGGTCTGGAGAAGACGTTGAAGTCGATCGACGCATCCGCGCTCACACGCTGACCCGTCGACGCTCGCCGTTCTCCCTCGGAACATCCGGCACGGTCTGAACCGCAGACCCGCCACGAGCCGCCCGCCGATCCGTTCGGCGCGCGTCCGGTGTCAGTGCATCGTCCTGCATGCACACCGGAGGCGCTCATGCCCGCTCTCTCCTTCGACCGTCTCACCCACACCTGGCCCGACGGGTCCGTCGCCCTCTCCGAGGTATCCGGCACGTTCGGCGACGGCCGCACGGGCCTGGTCGGCCGCAACGGCTCCGGGAAGTCCACCCTGCTGCGCCTCGCGTCCGGCGAGCTGACGCCGACCGCCGGGCGCGTCGTCCGAGACGGCGACGTCGCCTCGCTCCCGCAGCGGCTCACGCTCGACGTCGACGCGCCCGTCGCAGACCTGCTCGGCGTCGCCCGTCCCCTCGCGGCTCTCCGCGCGATCGAGTCGGGCGACGTCGACCAGGCGCGCTTCGACGCCGTGGGCGACGACTGGGACGTCGAGGCCCGTGCGCACGCCGCTCTCGCCGATGCGGGTCTTCCGCCCGAGTCGCTCGACCGCACGGTCGGCGCCCTCTCGGGAGGGGAGGCCGTCCTCGCGGCGATCGCGGGCATCCGGCTGCGATCGCCGGCCGTCACGCTGCTCGACGAGCCGACGAACAACCTGGACCGGGACGCCCGGCTGCGCCTGCACGAGATGGTGCGGGAATGGCGCGGCGCGCTCGTCGTGGTCTCGCACGACCTCGCCCTGCTCGAGCTCATGGACGACACCGCGGAGCTCTACGCCAACGAGCTCACGGTCTTCGGCGGCCCGTACTCGGAGTGGCGCGCCTGGCTCGACGCAGAGCAGGCTGCCGCAGCCCACGCCGAGCGGGACGCCGGCAAGGCGCTGCGGAAGGAGAGGCGACAGCGCATGGAGGCCGAGGTCGCGCTCGCACGCCGGGCGCGCACGGCCCGGAAGGCCGAGATCGAGAAGCGCGTGCCGGGGATCGTCGCCCACGGCAGGCGGGGCGCGGCCGAGGTGTCGGCCGGACGGCTCAGGACCGAGACGCAGGGCAAGGAGGCGGAGGCGCGTGCGGCTCTCGACGCCGCCGGGCGGCGGGTGCGCAAGGACGACTCGGTGAGCATCGACCTCCCCGACCCGGAGGTGTCGTCGGGACGCCGCATCGCGACGATCGGCGACGGCGACCGGTCGTGGGTCGTCCGGGGGCGCGAGCGCATCGCGCTCACGGGACCGAACGGCGCCGGCAAGTCGACGTTCCTCCTCGCCCTGCTGGGTCTCGCGCCGGCCGACCCGGCGCCGTCGAGCCCGCTCGCGGGAGAGCTGCACGTCGGCCGCGTCGGCTACCTGCCGCAGCGCGTCGACGGACTCCACGAGGACGCATCCGTGCTCGACGTCGTCCGCGACGCGGCGCCGGGGACGCCGGACCGCGAGCTGCGCAACCGGCTCGCGCGGTTCCTCGTCCGCGGGGCGGCGGTCGAGCGGCCCGTCCGCACCCTGTCGGGCGGCGAGCGCTTCCGCGTCGCTCTGGCCCGCCTCCTGCTGGCCGACCCGCCGCCTCAGCTGCTCGTCCTCGACGAGCCGACGAACAACCTGGACATCGACACGGCCGAGCAGCTCATCGGGGCGCTCCGCTCCTACCGCGGAGCCGTGCTCGCGGTCAGCCACGACGACGCGTTCCTCGCGCGGCTCGCACCCGACCTCGTGCTCGAGCTGCGCGACGGGACGCTGACGGAGCGCCGGGGCTGAGCGGCGACCTCGACCGCGACGTCGCCGCTCAGCGGGGTCGAGAGCGACTCAGTCTCCGGGCCACTCGCCGGTGGCGCGCTGGAACGCTCGTGCTCCGCCTCGGTCGACGAGGGCCTTCACGAGGGCGAAGATCGCGCCCTGGACGGCGGCGGCGAGGAGCACCTCACGGAGGCGGAACTCGGACTCCAGCGCCTTCGGCGCGTCCTCCGCCTCACCGGGGCCGACGCGCTTCCAGATCTGCTTGAACACGAGGCCCGCGAGAGCACCGCTCACCACACCGCTGAGCAGGCCGACAGGGCGGTACAGGATCTTCGCAGACGTGCTGCCGGTGTTCTTCTTCGCCATCGAGCGTCCTTTCGTCGTCTGGGTGGAGGGTGGTGCGAGGGGCGTCAGCGGCGTCGGCGCACGACGAAGAGCACGACGCCGACGACGGCCACGACGATCGACACGCCGATCCAGCCCTTCGCGTTCGGCTTCCCTCGATCGTCGGTGAGAGACTCCCTGGCCTGGTCGACGTAGGTCGTCAGCCGTCCACCCACCGCGCTCACCTGATCGGCGATGCGGGCCTTCGCCGTATCGATCCGATGCTTGGCCCGGGACGTCACGTCGAGCTTGCCCGCCAGCTGCTCGACGGTCTCGCCCAGACTCCGGCGGGTGCGCTCGATGTCCGCCTCGATCTCATCCGGCGAGGAGCCCTTCGCCGGCTCGGGTGCCGCAGGGTGCTCCTCGAGCCCTGTCGTGGGCTCGATGACGTCGGGCTCGTTCGGACTAGGCGTTGTCATGATGGCTGTGCTCCTTCACCTCTGCGATGTCGCGCTTGACGTTGGTGATCGTGCGTTCGGGGGCGGGCGAGAGGCTCTCGACCTTCTTCTTGCCCAGCATCGCTGCGATCCCCGCGGCGATGAAGAGGATCGCCGTGACGATCAGGCCCGCCGCCCACGCCGGCACGAGCAGCGACAGCGCGACGATGGCCGTGGCGACCAAGGCTCCGAGGCCGAACCAGGCGAGGATGCCGCCGGCGCCGAGGAGCCCGACCCCGAGCCCGCCCTGCTTGGTCTTCGCGGCGAACTCCGCTTGGACGAGTCTCATCTCGTCGCGGACGAGGCGAGACGTCTGCGCCGAGAGCTGGGAGATCAGCTCGGCGGTCGACTGCTCCGGTGGCGTTCCTGGCTGGTTCATCGTCGTTCTCCCATCCGCGTCGGCTGTCTTCGCACACTCTCACCGCGGTCTCGGAGCGACGAGCGGGTTGACGTGTCGGCGTTCACGGTCTATGACGTGGCTCCGCAGAGGGCCGGGGCGCCTCCGTCCGCACGCGGGGTCGTCCGCGCCGCACGACGCCGTCCCGGCCGGATGTCGGCGGGGAGGGGGAGGATGGACGCATGGATGTGCTCGATCGGTTCGGCGAGGCGACGCGGGAGTGGTTCCGCGGCGCGTTCGCGGCGCCGACCGACGCGCAGCGGGGCGCGTGGGACGCCGTCTCGAAGGGCCGACACGCGCTCGTGGTCGCGCCGACCGGATCGGGGAAGACGCTGTCGGCCTTCCTCTGGGCGATCGATCAGGTGTTCCGCGCGAAGGCGGCGGACGACGCCGAGCGCACGCGCGTCCTCTACGTCTCGCCGCTGAAGGCGCTCGGCGTCGACGTCGAGCGCAACCTCCGCTCGCCGCTCGTGGGCATCGGGCAGGCCGCGCGGCGGCTCGGGGCCGACGCGCCGGGCGTGAGCGTCGGCGTGCGCTCCGGCGACACGCCGTCGTCCGATCGCCAGCGGCTCGTCCGCCATCCGCCGGACATCCTCATCACGACGCCCGAGTCGCTCTACCTCATGCTCACGAGCCAGGCGCGCGACACCCTGCGGGACATCCACACGGTCATCGTCGACGAGGTCCACGCCGTCGCCGCCACGAAGCGCGGCGCGCACCTCGCCGTCAGCCTCGAGCGCCTCGACGAGCTGCTCGACGCGCCGGCGCAGCGTATCGGCCTGTCGGCGACCGTGCGCCCCATCGACGAGGTCGCGCGGTTCCTCGGCGGATCGGCCCCGGTCGAGATCGTCGCGCCGAAGGCGTCGAAGACGTTCGAGCTGACGGTCACCGTGCCCGTCGACGACATGCAGAACCCTCCTCCCGCGGCAGGCTCGCCGCCGCCAAGCGGCGGTGCGGACGACGGCGAGGAGTGGTTCTCCCCGACAGAGGCTCCCGAGGCGGCGGGATCGATCTGGCCGCACGTGGAGGAGGCGATCGTCGACCGCATCCTCGCGCATCGGTCGACCATCGTCTTCGCGAACTCGCGCCGGCTCGCCGAGCGCCTGACGGGCCGGCTCAACGAGATCTACGCGGAGAGGCTCGGGCTCGACCTCCCCGATCCCGCCGTCCCCGCGGCCATGATGGCGCAGGCCGGGCAGACGGCGGGCGCCGATCCCGTGCTCGCCAAGGCCCACCACGGCTCGGTGTCCAAGGACCAGCGCGCGATCGTCGAGGAGGAGCTGAAGGCGGGCGCCCTGCGCTGCGTCGTCGCGACGAGCAGCCTCGAGCTCGGGATCGACATGGGCGCGGTCGACCTCGTCGTCCAGGTGGAGGCCCCGCCCAGCGCGGCGAGCGGACTGCAGCGCGTCGGGCGCGCCGGACACCAGGTCGGCGAGATCAGCCGCGCGGCGCTCTTCCCCAAGCACCGCGGCGACGTGCTGCACACGGCGATCGTCACCGAGCGCATGCTGCACGGCCGCATCGAGGCGATCGCCGTGCCGCAGAACCCCCTCGACATCCTCGCGCAGCAGACCGTCGCCGCCTCCGCGCTGGGAGAGATCGAGGTCGAGCGCTGGTTCGAGATCGTCCGGCGGAGCGCGCCGTTCCGCACGCTCCCCCGCAGCGCGTTCGAGGCGACGCTCGACCTGCTCGCGGGCCGCTATCCCTCCGACGAGTTCGCCGAGCTGCGGCCCCGCGTCGTGTGGGACCGCGACGCCGGAACGATCACCGGGCGGCCGGGATCGCAGCGGCTCGCGGTGACGAGCGGCGGGACGATCCCCGATCGGGGCCTCTTCGGCGTCTTCGTCGCGGGCGAGACGCGGAACGCGCGCGTCGGCGAGCTCGACGAGGAGATGGTCTACGAGTCCCGGGTGAACGACGTCTTCACCCTCGGGACGACGAGCTGGCGCATCGTCGAGATCACCCACGACCGGGTCAACGTCCTGCCCGCCTTCGGGCAGCCCGGCAAGGTCCCGTTCTGGCACGGCGACGGCCTGGGCCGTCCGGCCGAGCTCGGCGAGGCGCTGGGACGCTTCTCCCGGGAGCTCACGGGCGCTGCCCCCGAGAAGGCGCGGCAGCGCCTCGTCGACGCGGGCCTCGACGAGAGGGCCCGCGGCAATCTGCTCGCCTACCTCGCCGAGCAGCGCGAGGCGACGGGGACGCTCCCCACCGATCGCACGCTCACGGTCGAACGGGGCCGCGACGAGGTCGGCGACTGGCGGATCATCCTCCATTCCCCCTACGGCATGCATGTGCACTCCCCGTGGGCGCTCGCCGTCAACGCCCGCATCCGGGAGCGGCTCGGCGTCGAGGGCTCCGCCGTCGCGAGCGACGACGGCATCATCGCCCGCATCCCCGACGCGGAGTCGGACCCGCCGGGCGCGGAGCTCTTCGTCTTCGATCCCGACGAGCTCGAGCAGATCGTGACGAGCGAGGTCGGGGGCTCCGCGCTGTTCGCCTCGCGCTTCCGGGAGTGCGCCGCGCGTGCGCTGCTCATGCCGCGCCTCAACCCGGGCAAGCGCATGCCCCTCTGGCAGCAGCGACAGCGCTCCGCCTCGCTGCTCGAGGTCGCACGGCGTCATCCGACCTTCCCGATCATCCTCGAGACGCTGCGGGAGGTTCTGCAGGACGTCTACGACCTCCCCGCGCTCCTGCGCATCGCGCGCGGCATCGGCGAGCGCCGCATCCGGCTCGTCGAGACCGAGCCGTCCCAGCCCTCGCCCTTCGCCCGCGACCTGCTCTTCGGATACGTCGGCGCGTTCATGTACGAGGGCGACTCTCCCCTCGCCGAGCGCCGGGCGGCCGCGCTGTCGGTCGATCCCGCGCTGCTGGGCGAGCTGCTCGGCAAGGTCGAGATGCGCGAGCTGCTCGACCCCGACGTGCTCGCGCAGCACGAGGCCGAGGTGCAGCGCCTCGCACCCGACCGGCGTGCGCGGGGCGTCGAGGGCGTCGCCGACCTCCTGCGCGTTCTCGGGCCGCTGAGCGAGGCCGAGGTCGACGAGCGCACCGAGCCCGCGGACGGGCGACCCGACGGCGGCGCGGCCGCGCACCTCGACGCGCTCGTCGACGCGCGCCGCGCCATCCGCCTCTCGGTCGCCGGCGAGGACCGCTTCGCGGCCATCGAGGACGCCGGACGGCTGCGCGACGGGCTCGGCACGGCGCTCCCCGTCGGCATCCCCGTGGCGTTCCTCGAGCCGGTCGCGGACCCTCTCGCCGACCTCGTCTCGCGTTTCGCCCGCACGCACGGCCCGTTCACGACCGACGCGGTCGCGACGCGACTCGGCATCGGCGCCGCCGTCGCCCGCCACACCCTGCAGCGCCTGGAGGCGCACGGCCGCCTCGCGAGCGGATTCTTCCTGCCGGAGCAGGACGGCTCCGCGCTCTCCGACGAGGTCGAGTGGTGCGACGCCGAGGCGCTCCGCCGCATCCGGATGCGGTCGCTCGCGGCGCTGCGCGGCAGCGTCGAGCCCGTCCCGCCCGACGCGCTCGCGCGATTCCTCCCCGACTGGCAGCACGTCGCCCGGCCGCTCGAGGGCGTCGAGGGCGTCGTCGCGGTCGTCGAGCAGCTCGCGGGCGTGCCCGTCCCGGCGAGCGCGTGGGAGTCGCTGGTCCTCCCCTCCCGGGTCCGCGACTACGCGCCGGCGATGCTCGACGAGCTCACGGCGACGGGGGAGGTCGTCTGGTCGGGCCACGGCTCCCTGCCGGGGAGGGACGGCTGGATCGCGCTGCATCCCGCCGACGCGGCGCCGTTCACGGTTCCCGCACCCGACGGAGAGCTCGCCGAGGGATCCCTCGAGGCGCGTCTCGTCGCGGCGCTCGACGGCGGAGGCGCCTATTTCGCGGCGCAGCTGCGGGAGGCGACGGGCGCGGAGAACGAGCAGTCGGTCGTGGACGCGCTCTGGAGCCTCGTCTGGACCGGCCGCGTGACGAACGACACGTTCGCGCCGCTGCGCACGCTGCTCGCCGGCGGCTCCCAGAGCCACAAGGTCGCGCGCCGCACCCCGCGCACCCGTCTCTACCGCGGCGTGACGTTCCGTCCGACGACCGCTTCGGCGCCTCCCCGCCCGCCCGCGCTCGGCGGACGGTGGTCGCTGCTCCCCGGGGCGGAGGAGGACGCCGCCGTCCGCGCGACGGCGAGCGCATCGCTCCTGCTCGACCGCTACGGCGTCGTGACGCGCGGGCCGGTCCAGAGCGAGGGGGTGCCGGGCGGCTTCGCGCAGATGTACCGCATCCTCGCGGGGTTCGAGCAGGCGGGCCACTGCCGCCGCGGCTACTTCGTCGAGGGGCTGGGAGCCGCGCAGTTCGCCGCTTCGGCGACGATCGACCGCCTCCGGCAGTTCGCCGCCGTGCCCGAGCCCGCTCCGCTCCGCGCCCTGACGCTCGCCGCGACCGATCCGGCGAACCCGTACGGCGCCGCCCTCGGGTGGCCCGCGCTGGAGGCCGTCGCGCACCGCCCCGGACGCAAGGCCGGCGCGCTCGTCGTGCTCGTCGACGGCGCGCTCGCGCTCTATCTCGAACGCGGAGGACGCACCGTCCTGCAGTTCGCCGAGGACGAGGAGCGGCTCGACGCCGCCTGCCGCGATCTCGTCGCGACGGCGCGCGCACGACGACTCGAGACGCTCACGATCGAGCAGGTCAACGGCGCGTTCGTCTTCGGCGCCCCGCTCGGCCGATCGCTGCGCGCGGCGGGCTTCGTGGAGTCGACGAAGGGCCTCACGCTCCGCCGCGACCAGACGAGGACCCCCGCGCGTGCCTGAGGGAGACACCGCCCACCGCACCGCGCGACGGCTGCACGCCGCCCTCGCGGGACGCGTCGTGACGCGCTTCGATCTGCGCGTGCCGTCGGCGGCCACCGCAGATCTCCGCGGAGAGACCGTCCACGAGGTGTTCGCCCGCGGCAAGCACCTGCTGCATCGCATCGGCGAGCACACGCTCCACACCCATCTGCGGATGGAGGGCGAATGGCACGTGCATGCGCGCGGCACCCCGTGGCGCCGCCCCGCGTACCAGGCACGCGCCGTCGTCGGCGCCGACGACGTCGAGACGGTGGGGTTCGAGCTCGGCATCGTGGAGCTGCTCCTCACCCGTGACGAGGCCGACGCGGTCGGCCACCTCGGCCCCGATCCGCTCTCCCCCGACTGGGACGAGGCCGAGGCGGTCCGGAGGCTCTCGCGGGACGCACGCCCGGCGCACGTCGCGCTGCTCGACCAGCGCAACCTCGCGGGCTTCGGCACAGAGTACGTGAACGAGCTTCTCTTCCTGCGCGGGGTGGCCCCGACCACGCCGATGGCCGAGGTCGACGCCGCGGCGCTCGTCGCCCTCGGCGTCCGGACGATCCGGCGCAACGTCGACCAGGTCGTGCGCTCGTTCACGGGCGACTCCCGCCGCGGGCGGAACCTCTGGGTCTACGGTCGCGATCGCCGCCCCTGCCTGCGATGCGGAACGCCCATCCGCAAGGGCTCGATGGGCCCCGACCCCACCCGCGAGCGCCGCGTCTACTGGTGCCCCTCCTGCCAGAAGACGACGCAATCCCGCCAGCTCCCGCCCTCTGCCGGATGAACGCGCCCTCCCGCCGCTAGCGTCGCGCTCATGGACGCCACAGCGATCGCGCACTTCCGCACCAAGCTCGCCTTCGAGACCGACCCCGCGGACGTCTTCCGGGACCAGACGGACGGCACGCCGTTCGTCCTCGTCGACACCCGTTCGGACGCGGCATGGGAGCAGGGCCGCGCCGTCGGCGCCGTCCATATGCCGACGCGCGCGATCCCGGAGCTCGCGCCGACGGGGATCCCCCTCGACACCCCCGTCGTCGTCTACTGCTGGAGCCCCGGCTGCAACGGCGGCGACAAGGCGGCGCTCGCGTTCGCCGGGCTCGGATACGCGGTGCGGCTCATGATCGGCGGCTTCGAGTACTGGGCGCGCGAGGGATACCCCGTGGAGAACGACGACGGACCCGTCGCGTTCGCGGAGGACGCCCTCGTGGGTCTCGTCGGATCTCCTGCCTGCGCCTGCTGACGGCGCTCGGGCATCGACATCGCCGACTTCCTCCTCGCGGCGACGGCACTCGGCATCGGAGCGTCGGTGTCCACGAGGAACGTCAGCCCTTTCCCGATGTCCCCCAGCCTCTTGAAAGCCCCTGCCGACTCAGGCGGCCAGGAGGAAGCCCTTGCGGTCGGTCGCGACGGCCTCGCCGTCGCGGATGGTCACGTCGTCGCCGATGAGAGACCCGGGTGCGACGCGCGCGTTCTCGCCGACGGTCGTCCGGACGCCGATGTGGGCGCTCTCGCCGATCATCGCCCCGGGGCCGATGTGCGCCCCCGCGTCGATGTACGCCTTGGGACCGATGAGCGCGTTCGCGTCGATCCAGGCGCCGCGCGCCACGCGCGCACCCGCCGAGATGCGCGCGCCGGGTTCGACATAAGCGCCCGCTTCCACACGCGCGTCGGGGTGGACCTTCGCTCCTGTGGCGATCAGCCCACGTCCGTTCACGTGCTTGCGATAGCGCAGCAGTTCGCCGTGGTCGTTCTCGATGTCGACGTAGTTCTTTCCCACGATGCCCTTCCGCGGCCCCGGGCGAGGCCGGACACCTGCGACAACGGGGCCGCGTGCGCGGTTATTCCCCTGAATGGAGGCATCACGTGCTGCCCAGACACCATCCACGCCGCTTCGCAACATGATCAGCTCTATCGTTGACGAGTGAGCAGAACCCCCACCGAACGTCGTTCGCTCGTCTTCGACTGGGACGAGACGGCCCACACCGTCCCCGAGGACGTGCTCGGCCTGCTCACGGGCACCTTCGTCGCGGCTCTCGGGCTGTCGCTGCTGAAGGCCGGCGGCGCGGTCACGGGCGGCACGGCGGGGCTCGCCCTGCTCCTCTCGCACGCCACCGAGAGCATCCCGTTCAGCGCGCTCTTCCTCATCGTGAACCTGCCGTTCGCCGCGCTGGCGATCTGGAAGAAGGGATGGCGGTTCGCCCTGCTCACGGCCGTCTGCATCGCCGCCGTCTCCGGCTTCTCGGAGCTCGACGCCGCGCTCCTGCCCTTCGGAGCGCTGAACGCCGTGTACGCCGTGCTCGGCGGCAATCTGCTCGCCGGCGTGGGCGTGCTCATCCTCTTCCGTCACGGCGCCTCGATCGGCGGCATCAACATCATCGCGCTGCTCGTGCAGGAGAAGACCGGCTTCCGGGCGGGATGGACGCAGATGGCCTTCGACCTCGCGATCGTCGCCCTGTCGCTCACGGTCATGCCCTGGCCGATCGTCGTCCTCAGCGCGACGGGCGCCGTGCTGCTGAACATCGTGCTCGCCCTCAATCACCGGCCCGGGCGCTACATCGGCCACTGACCGCCGCGTAGGCTGACGGGATGGCGCAGCGGAACGGGGCGGCGGGCCGCCGCGGATCGGGCGGACGGGGGAACGCGCCCCGCGGCGGACGACACGCGGCCGGCCGCGACGGCGCGAAGAAGGCCGGGGCGCCGAAGCGCGCGGCCTCGAAGCCCGCACCTCTCCCGTCGACGCCGGAAGCCCGCGTCTTCCGGCTCGGCGTCATCCCCGGCGCGATGCCCGGCAGGTGGGCCGACCGCTGGCAGGAGCGCATGACGCACGCGACTCTCGAGCTGGTCCCGATCGAGGTGGCCGCGCAACGCCGGGCCCTCGACGACCGCCTCGTCGATGCGGCGATCGTCCGCAGGCCCCTCGACGAGACCGGGCTGCACGTCGTCGCGCTCTACGACGAGGTCCCGGTGGTCGTCGTCGCGTCGGAGTCCGATCTGACGGTCGTCGAGGAGCTCCAGCCCGCCGACCTCGAGGGGTCCGTCGTCATCACGCCGCTCGACGACGTGCTCGGCGCGCTCGATCTGGCGGGCACCACGGCCGCGCGCTTCGATCCCCCCGAGACGACCGCGGACGCGATCGCGACCGTCGCCACGGGCGTCGGCGTCGCGATCGTGCCCCTGTCGCTCGCCCGTCTCCACCACCGGCGCGACGTGACCTATCGGCCGCTCGTCGACGGCCCGGTCTCCTCGGTCGCCTTCGCCTGGCCGCAGGACGGCGACTCCGACGACGTCCAGGCCTTCGTCGGCATCATCCGCGGACGCACCGCGAACTCCTCGCGCTGACGGCGGCCGCCCCGTCGCCGGGGCGCTCACCCACGACGCGGGCGCTGCGACACCTTCCGCGACGCCGCTGCGACGACGACCACGGCCGCGACGACCACGGCGGCGACGCCGATCGCCGCGTCCTGGGGCGCGTCCGCGAGGCGTCCGACCGCGAGCCACCCCAGCCCCCAGGCGAGCGCGATGGCGGGGGCGAGCCTTCCGCGCCCCTGCCATCCGAGCGCGACGCCGATGCCCGCCACCGCGACCAGGACGACGACGCCGACGCCGACGACGGATGCCGCACCCTCCCAGGAGACGGGAGCCGTCTGGGTGAGCCAGGCCGCGGTGTTGGCGACCGCCGCCAGGGCGACCCACCCGAGGTGGAGACCCGTCACCCCGTCGATGAGCAGGAGGGAGGCGAGGCCACGTCCCTCCGTCGCGACGGCACGGCGGAACGCGACGCCCAGCACCGCGGTGAGCGCGAAGATCGTGACGACCGTGGTGAGGAGCGTCGTGTACTGCGCGGCGAGCAGCCACAGCCCGTTGAGCGCCTCCGATGCGGCGATCCACCACCCCAGCGCACGCTGACGCGCGACGGCCCGCTGCGACGGGAGCGCCTGCCACACCGCGTACGCGACAAGTCCGGCATAGATGGCCGTCCAGATCGAGAAGGCGGGACGGGCGGGGGCGAGATAGGAGGCGTCGACGTCGAGCGCCCCGCCCTGCAGCTCCTGCACGGGGGTGCCGCCCAGGAGGCCCGTGCCCGCCATCGCCGCGACGATCATGAAGACCGTCGCGGCGACGACGACGGTCTGGCGCACGACATCGGCGCGTCGGCGGTCGGCGGCTCGTGCGACGTCCATGGGATCACGCTAGCGGGCGCTCACCCGCCGATCGCGGGGTTGACAGGGCCCCTCATCCGTCGCCCGGCCTCCGCAGCAGCCCGATCTGCTCCGACAGATACGGCGCCAGCGGCCGGAAGAACCCGGCGGGCGACCACCGGACCATGAGCGTGCCGTGGTCCCACGACAGCGGCCCGTCGTCCCCGCCATCCGCCACGGCGGCGACGTCGACGGGCGCCCACCCGATGTGGAACGTCTCGCCCTCCGCGAACCCTCCGCGGAAGGCCATCGCCCGCACCTCCGCGCGCCGCCGCTGCGACTCGGCCGGATAGCCGCGCCGCACCTCCTCGGCCGCGCGCAGCACCTCGCCGGTCGCCCAGACCCCGTCGTCGCCGAGCAGAAGGACGCCCAGGCGCCACACCTCCCCGACGCGGACGATCCTCGGCCGCACGCCGATCGCGCGCTTCACGCGCCCCGGCTCCACGAGGCCGCCCGTCGACTCGCGGGGGACATCGGCCAGCCGCGAGCGCGCATCGTCGAGAAGGGCACGCAGGTCGTCCATCGGTGTCAATCTACGGGTCACCGCCCGCCGACGAGCCTTCAAAAGATTTGAACTTTAGATAAGGCGACCCTAAACTCGCCTGGGGCCACCGCGCCCCCACGAGAGGAACCACCGCATGAGCACCACCACACGCGGCCGCATCGGCGTCGCCGCGATCCTCGGTATCAGCCTCCTCGGCGTCACCGCCTGCACCGGCGCCGCCGACGCGGAGGAGACGACGGAGACGTCGTCCGGCGACTTCGAGGCGGTGACCATCGAGCACGCGCTCGGCGAGGCCGTCGTCACCGAGAAGCCCGAGCGCATCGTCACCCTGGGACAGGGGTCGACCGAGACGGCCATCGCGCTGGGAACCGTCCCGGTCGGCATGGAGGAGTACGCCTGGGGCAGCGACGAGACCGGCTACATGCCGTGGATCCACGAGGCCGTCACCGAGAACGGCGACGAGCTCCCCGCGCAGTTCGCCGGCAGCACCGAGCTCGACATCGAGGCGATCGTCGAGCTCGAGCCCGACCTCATCCTCGCGCCCTGGTCCGGGCTCACGCAGGAGCAGTTCGACGTCCTCACCGACATCGCGCCGACGGTCGCCTACCCCGAGCTCCCCTGGACCATCACGTGGCAGGAGCAGATCGAGGTCATCGGCGAGGCCCTGGGCCAGGAGGAGGACGCCGCGGCGCTCGTCGCCGAGATCGACGAGCAGCTGTCGGAGTCCGCCCGTCCCGAGTACGAGGGCATCACGTTCTCGTACATCTACAACTCCGGCCCCGGCACGCTCGGCGTCTTCTTCCCCACCGAGCAGCGGGTGGCCATGGTGAGCGCGCTCGGGCTCACGGTCGACCCGGTCGTCGAGTCGCTCCGCGAGTACGAGGTGGAGGGCACCGACTCCGCGTCGATCGGCCTGGAGAACGCCGACAGGCTCGCCGACTCCGACCTCGTCTTCACGTTCTACTCCGACGAGGAGAGCCGCGCCGAGATCGAGGGGCAGGACCTGTACCAGCAGATCCCCGCGATCGCGCGCGGCACGGTGGTCGCACCGACCGATCAGCCCTTCGTGACCGGCTCGTCCATCATCAACCCGCTGACGGTGCCGTGGGCGCTCGAGCGCTTCATCCCGCTCATCGACGAGGCCGTCGCGAAGCTCGACAGGTGACCCGCATCGCGAGCCCCGCCCGCGGAGCCGCGGTCCTCGCGGCCTCCGTCGCGGGGCTCGCGGTCGCCGCGGGCGCCGGTCTCTTCCTCGGCGGCAAGGCGACCGACGCCGCCGCGGTCGTCGCGGTCCTCGCCGGCGCCGACGACCCCTACCTCGCCGCGGTCCTCGACGCGCGGCTCTCCCGCACGGTCATGGGAGCGATCGTGGGCGCCGCGCTGGCCGTGGCCGGCGTCGTCATCCAGGGCATCACCCGCAACCCCCTCGGCGATCCCGGACTGCTGGGCGTCACGGTGGGCGCCTCCGCCGCCGTCGTCACCGCGGCAGCCGTCACCGGCTCGGGCTTCGGCTCGGGCTCCGTCTGGGTCGCCCTCGTCGGCGCGCTCGTCACGGTCGTGCTCGTGTACGTGGTCGGCGGCCGGTCGACCTCGGGCAGCGTCGTCACCCTGCTGCTCACCGGCGCGGTCGTGTCGGCGGTGCTGAGCGCCTACACGCAGACGATGACGCTCACCCGGCCCGACGTCTTCGACTCCTTCCGGTTCTGGGTCATCGGCTCACTCGGCGGCCGCGGGCTCGACGTCGCGGCCGCGATCGCGCTCCCGCTCGCCGCCGGTCTCCTCCTCGCGGTCGCACTCGCCCCCGGGCTCAACAACCTCGCGCTGGGCGAGGACGTCGCCACGTCCCTCGGAACGCCCGTCCCCCTCATCCGCGCGGGCGGCATCCTCGCCGCGGGGCTTCTCAGCGCCGCCGCGACGGCGGCCGTCGGCCCGATCGCGTTCGTCGGGCTCGCCGTGCCGCACCTCGCCCGCTCCCTCGTCGGCATCGACCATCGCTGGCAGGTGCCCGTCGCGGCGCTCCTGGGCGGGACCCTGCTCATCGCGGCCGACATCGTCGGCCGTGTCGTCGCCCGGCCCGAGGAGATCATGGTCGGCATCGTCACCGCTCTCCTGGGCGGGCCGTTCCTCCTGCTCGCGGTGCGACGCGGATGGGCCGCCCGGTGACCTCGGTCATGCGCGTCGGGCGCGTCGCCGCGTTCCCCGTCGACCGCAGATCCCTCCTCTACGGCGCGGTCGCCGTCCTCCTCCTCGCCGTCATCGCCGTCGCGACGCTCACGCTGGGCCGCCTCGGCATCCCGCTCGCCGAGCTCCCCTCGGCCCTGCTCGGCGGCGCCGAGGGGAGCTCGGCCTTCGTGCTCGAACGCCTGCGCGGCCCGCGCCTCGTCACCGCCGTGCTCGTCGGAGCGCTCCTGGGCATCTCGGGCACGCTGTTCCAGACCGTGACGCGGAACCCGCTCGGGAGTCCCGACGTCATCGGGCTCGGAGCCGGCGCGGGAGCCGGAGCCGCCCTCGCGTCGCTCGTGTTCGCCGGGATGCCCGCGGCCGTCGGCGCCGTCCTGGGCGCCGGCATCGCGACGGCGCTCGTCTTCGTCTGCACGGGGCGCGGCTTCCGCTCACCGACGCGGACCATCATCGCGGGCATCGCCGTGGCCGCGATCGCCTACGCCGTGACCCAGTACGTCGTCAGCGTGAAGCTGAGGGACGCCGCCTCGCAGCTCGCCGCGTACCTGGTCGGCTCGCTCAACGCGGCGAGCATGCAGGACGTCGTCGTCACGGGCGGCGCGCTCGCGGTGCTCCTGCCCGCCGCCACGGCGCTGGCCCCGAAGACCGCCCTGCTCGAGCTCGGCGACGACGTCGCCGCCGGCCTCGGCGTCGCGACCGACCGGACGCGCTCGACCGCCGTGCTGCTGTCCGTCGCCGCGGCGGGCGCCGCCGTCGCGGCGGCCGGGCCCGTGTCGTTCATCGCGCTCACCGCTCCGCACATCACCCGCCGCCTCACGCGCGCGGCCCACGCCGGGATCCTTCCCACCGCGCTCACCGGAGCCGTGCTGATGGGAGCGGCGGATCTCGCCGCGCAGCAGATCCCGCTGTTCGACGGCCTGCCCGTCGGCGTCCTCACGCTCGGCGTGGGCGGCGTCTACCTCGGATGGCTTCTCGTGCAGGAACGATCGAGAGGAAGACTGTGACCGCCATGCACCCCGCAGGGCTGCGCCTGGAGGACGCCACGCTCGGCTACGACGGCCGGACGGTGAGCAGCGGGCTGAGCTTCACCGTCCCCGAGGGGGAGTTCACCGCCGTCATCGGGCCGAACGGCTGCGGCAAGTCGACGATGCTGAAGGCGCTCGGGCGGATCCTGCGACCGCACTCCGGACGCGCGACGCTCGACGGCGCCGACATCCGCTCGCTGCGTGCCCGGCAGGTCGCGAGGCGGATCGCATCGCTGCCCCAGAACCCCGCAGCCCCCGATGCGCTGCGGGTGCGGGACCTCGTCGCGCGCGGGCGGAATCCCTATCACTCGCTGCTGCGCCAGTGGCTGCCGGGCGACGCCGAGGTCGTCGAGGAGGCCATGACGGCCACGGGCGTCGCGGAGCACGCCGACCGACTGCTGTCCGAGCTGTCGGGCGGGCAGCGCCAGCGCGTGTGGATCGCGATGGTCCTCGCACAGCAGACCGACTACGTCCTGCTCGACGAGCCGACGACGTTCCTCGACCTGGCGCACCAGATCGAGCTGCTCCATCTGTGCCAGGACATGCACGCCGCCGGGCGCACGGTCGTGGCCGTGCTCCACGACATCGACCAGGCGGCCCGCTACGCCTCCCACCTGGTCGTCATGAAGGACGGCGCGATCGTCGCGCAGGGCGCGCCGCACGAGATCCTCGACGAGACCCTCGTCTCCGAGGTCTTCCGCGTCGACGCCGTCGTGGAGCGCGACTCGCAGAGCGGCGCCCCGACGATCAGCGTGCGTCCTCGCCCCGGCTCCGGTCGTCGCGCTCCCGCTTGAAGCGGTTCCACTCCTCGCCCAGCCGAGCCTCGATGAGCCATCCCATGTAGTCGCGCATGTTGCGCACGCGCTCCCACGCCCGGCCGCCCTCGCGCACCGTCGTCAGGGTCTGCTCGGCGAGCCGCCGCTGGTTCTCGAGGTACGCCTGCTCCGCCGCGAGGAAGCCGGCCCAGACGTCCACGTCCATCACGAAGTAGTGCGCCCGGTCGCCCGGGCGGCGCACCCGGCGGACGAAGCCCCTGTCGACGAGCTGGCGCGTGTAGACGGACACGGAGCCGCGGCTCACGCCGAGGGCGTCCACGAGCTCGTCGGGGCGGACGCCGTCCGACTCGTCCACGAGCAGATAGCCCGCGATGAGCCCCTCGATGCGCGATGCCCCGGAGGCGGACCAGTAGTCCGCGAAGCGCGTGACGAACTCGCCGGGCGGCACGCCGCCATCCGCCTCGGTCCCCATGCCCTCGCCTCGTTCCGCGATGTGAGCGCGTTCAGGCGGCCGTCGGGCCGTCGTCGCCGCGTCGCGGCATGAGCTGCAGCGGCGCGACGGGGTCCGGACGCTCGCCGTGCAGCTCCCGGTGCAGGCCCTCCATGCGGTCGTCGAGCTCGGCCGCCGTGATCGCCGCCTCGCGCAGGCTGTCGGTGAGGCGCGCGGGCACCTGGCTCTCGTACTTGTAGTAGATCTTGTGCTCGAGGCTCGCCCAGAAGTCCATCGCGATGGTCCGGAACTGCACCTCGACGGGGACGGGCACGGTGCCGGTCGAGAGGAACACCGGAACCTCGACGATCGCGTGCAGGCTCTTGTAGCCGTTCGGCTTCGGGTCCGCGATGTAGTCCTTCACCTCGCACACCGTGATGTCGTCCTGCCGGACGAGCAGCTCGAAGAGCCGATAGGCGTCCGTCACGAAGCTGCAGGTCACCCGCACGCCGGCGATGTCGAGGATGTTCTCGCGGATGGCGTCGATCGACGGATCGATGCCCTTGCGATCCGCCTTCTCGGCGATCGAGTCCATCGTCTTCAGCCGGCTCGAGACGTGCTCGATGGGGTTGTACGCGTGGGCGTGCTCGAAGTCCTCGCGGAGGATCGACAGCTTGGTCTCGATCTCCCGCATCCCGAAGCGGTACTGGTTGAGGAAGCGCTGCATCTCATCGCGAAGCGAGCGCGCATGCTCCAGCATGTCGTCGTCGACCGGGAACGAGCTCATGGCCTCCACGCTAGGAGGTCGCTCTATGGGATCCCTGTGAGGTCATCGCCCACCGACGTCGGCGCCGGCGCTACAGTGGCGGCATGGGTGTGCTCTACTACGGTCCGGCCGCGTCGCCGATCCGCATCGACGACCGGGCGCTCGCCCATCTGAAGGTCGTCATCCTCGGCAAGCTGCGACGCAACGAGAGCTTCTCGGTCTCGTGGCATCACCATCCCGACGAGCCGCCCGGCCGCAGCACGATCTGGCTGCATCCCGCCATCCCGCTGCGCTTCGTCTTCGACGACGTGGAGCCGCCCGAGCTGAACCGCGCCTGGCTGGAGGAGCTGGCCGTCTCGGCCCACGCCCTCGGCGGGCTCACCCTCGTCGACGAGGACGTCGACGCGTCCGACGACCACTGAGCGGCGGCGTCCGGTCCGCGGCGTCAGCCGTCGCTCTCGGCGGGCTCCTGCGGCTCGGGCATGATCGTCAGTCCCGAGGGACCGCTCGCGGCCTTCATGAGCTCGTCGAGCCAGAGGCGGTTCAGACGGGGCGAACGCCCGCCGGAGAACTGGAACTGCAGCGGGATGGACGGATGGAGCCAGAAGCTGCGGCGGCCGGTGCCCTCGCCGAGGGACGCGTCGAACATGAACGGCTCGGAACGGCGCAGCTTGTTCATCACGACGATCCGCAGGTGCGCGAGGGTGCGATCGTCGAGTTCGACGGAGTCGGCGCCTGCGCCGTAGATGAATCTTCCCACGGCCCGAGCGTATCCCGCTCGGCCGCGCGCGACCACATCAGCGCGGATCGTGGCGCGTCGGCGCCCCGCCGACGGACGACGCGCGCGCTTCGATGAGCTCCTTGAACCGCGCGAGATCGTGCTCCGCCTGCGCCGAGTCCATCCGACCGCCCGCTCCGTCCGACTCCCATGCCATCCGGAGCCGGACGTGGGTGCCGTCCTCGGTGGGCTCGAAGTCCACACGGCCGTCGTGGAGGACGCCGTCCGTGCTCTGCCACGAGATGTGCTCCTCCGCCACCTGATCGACGACGTCGGCGTAGAACTCCTCCACGACTCCGCCGATGCTCACCGACCACCGGGAGCGGACGTCGTCGATCCGCCTGACCGACCGGACGGCCTCGAGATACTCCGGGAACGTCTCGACCCGGGTCCACTGCCGGTAGACCTCGGCGATCGGGGCTTCCACATCGATCTCGGCGATCATCGCGGTGGTCATGTCCCTGTCCTCCTCGTGGTCCCGCAACAGAGCGGTTTCGCTTCCCCGAGAGGATCGTAGAAAGCGCGGATGCATCCCCGCGACGGGTTGACTCCGGCCGCAGACACGACTATCCCCGGCGCGTGGACGCCGACGGGTTCGAGCCCTGTCGCGCGGCCGGCGACCGCCGAAGCCTGTCGGCACGCCCCCTGCGGAGCCGTCCGTGGAGTCGTCGTGACGCACGCGCGCCGAGCGGCTCTCGCGATGCCGCCCGGCGCGGATCCCGTCCGCGGCGACGAGATCAGTCGACCGCTTCGATCTGCGTGTGGATGTACTGGACGTCCTCATCGCTCAGGGTCGTCCCGTCGGCGATCTCCTCGCCGGTGACGCGCACGATCTCGTGCAGCACACCGCCGACGAGCGGCGCGCGCGGGTACTCGATGAGGGTGTTCCTGGTGTCGATCGAGAGGTGAGGCCACCACTCGTGGATGGGAGGCAGTGCGTCGGACATGACAGCTCCTTCCGTCTGTGTCTGAACCGTAAGCGCCGCGTCCGTCGCCCCTCAACCGATTGACACGGGATGGGCACCCGTGTAGCTCCGCGCGAACCGCGGGGTCGAGAGGGTGCCACACCCTCCTCTGTATGCATTAGGAACATGATGCGCGCCACATCTGGCGTTGACACGGTCGAGTGCATACACTCGACGGCGAACCCAGACGCGAGGAGGCGGACGATGCGAGCGAGCGAACGCGCCTACGCCGCCCTTCTCCACGAGATCCAGGCCGGCACGCTGGCCGCCGGCACCGTGCTCGGCGAGGTCGAGCAGGCCGCGCGCCTCGGCGTCAGCCGCACTCCGCTGCGAGAGGCGCTGAACCGGCTCATCGCCGACGGCCTCGTCGTGCAGCAGTCGCCGCGCGTCACGGCGGTGTCGCGCATCGACGGCGACGAGATCCGACGGCTGTTCGAGGCGCGCCGGGCACTGGAGACGGCGGCCGCCCGGCTCGCCGCCGAGCGCGGCGACGGCGTGGGGTTCCGGGCGCTCGCGGAGGAGTTCACGCGCGCCGGGGCGTCGCTCGCCGATCCGCCGGGACGCGACGCCTACTACGCGCTCATCGCCCGCTTCGACGAGGCCGTCGACCGGGCGGTCGACAACGACTACCTCGCGTCCGCGCTGCGGACCGTCCGCACCCACCTCGTCCGCGCCCGCCGGCTCGCGAGCGAGCATCCCGCCCGGCTCGCGGCATCCGTCGCAGAGCATCGTCTCATCGCCTCGGCCATCGGGGCGGGCGACGGCGACCTGGCCGCCCACGCCACCCACGTGCACCTGCACGAAGCGCTCGTGCACATCCTCGATCACCTTCCGGAGGCCCGCCGATGACCGTCGTCCACCCCGTGCGCACGCACCGCAGCGAGGAGCGGCTCCCCCGTGAGGAGCAGCTCGCCTGGAAGATCGCCGAGGTCGCCGTCGACCCCGTCGAGATCGAGCCCGAGGTCGCCGAGATGGCGATCAACCGGGTCATCGACAACGCCTCCGTGGCCGCCGCCTCGCTCACGCGGAGCCCCGTCGTCTCCGCTCGCGCGCAGGCCCTCGACCATCCCGCGAGCCGGGGCGGAGCCGGGGCGACGGTGTTCGGCGTCGCCCCCGGCACGCGCACGAGCCCCGAGTGGGCGGCGTGGGCCAACGGGGTCGCCGTGCGGGAGCTCGACTACCACGACACCTTCCTCGCAGCCGAGTACTCCCATCCGGGCGACAACATCCCGCCGATCCTCGCGGTGGCGCAGCACACGGGCTCGGACGGCCGCTCTCTCCTGCGCGGGATCGCGACGGGGTACGAGATCCAGATCGGCCTCGTGCGCGCCATCAGCCTGCACCGGCACAAGATCGATCACGTCGCGCACCTCGGCCCCTCGGCCGCCGCGGGCATCGGCACGCTCCTCGGGCTCTCCCCCGAGGCGATCTCGCAGGCCGTGTCGCAGGCGCTCCACACGACGACGTCCACGCGGCAGAGCCGGAAGGGCGAGATCTCGACGTGGAAGGCCTATGCTCCGGCGTTCGCGGGGAAGGCGGCCGTGGAGGCCGTCGACCGGGCGCTGCGCGGCCAGACGTCGCCGGCGCCGATCTACGAGGGCGAGGACGGCGTCATCGCGTGGCTCCTCGGCGGGCCGGAGGCGCGCTACGAGGTGCCGCTGCCCGCACCGGGGGAGGCGAAGCGCGCCATCCTCGACTCGTACACGAAGGAGCACTCCGCCGAGTACCAGGCGCAGGCGTGGATCGACCTCGCCCGCCGCCTCGGCGCCGAGCGGCCCGAGCTGCGCGACCCCGCGAACGTCCGATCGATCGTGCTGCACACGTCGCACCACACGCACGTCGTGATCGGCTCGGGGTCGGGGGACCCCCAGAAGTACGATCCGACGGCCTCGCGCGAGACGCTCGACCACTCGATCCCCTACATCTTCGCCGTGGCGCTGCAGGACAGCGGGTGGCACCACGTCGACTCGTACGCCCCCGAACGCGCCGCCCGGCCCGACACGGTCGCCCTGTGGCGGAAGGTCACGACGGCGCTCGACGACGAGTGGACGCGCCGGTACCACTCGGAGGATCCGGCGGAGAAGGCCTTCGGCGGGCGCGCGGAGATCGCCCTCGCGGACGACTCGACCCTCGTCGCCGAGATCGCGGTGGCCGACGCCCATCCGCTCGGCGCCCGCCCCTTCGCCCGCGAGGACTACATCCGGAAGTTCCGGCTGCTGGCCGAGCCCGTGCTCGAGCCCGGCGAGATCGAGCGGTTCCTCGGCCTCGCACAGCGCCTGCCGGAGCTGTCCCCCGCCGAGGTGGCACAGCTCACGATCGTCGCGAAGCCGGGAGTCCTCGACGCGGTGCGGAGCCCGAGGGGGCTGTTCTGATGCGCGCATGCACGACGGAAGGAACCCGCTGATGCTGTATTCCCAGACCCCGGCGCACGAGAAGCGCCGCCTGTTCCGCGAGCGGCTCGGCTCCGGCGAGCTCCTCCGATTCCCCGGCGCGTTCAACCCGCTGTCGGCCACGCTCATCGAGCGCAAGGGCTTCGACGGCGTCTACATCTCGGGAGCCGTGCTCTCGGCCGACCTGGGGCTCCCCGACATCGGACTGACGACCCTCACCGAGGTGGCCCAGCGCGCCGCGCAGATCGCCCGGGTAACGGAGCTCCCCGCGATCGTCGACGCCGACACGGGGTTCGGCGAGCCGATGAACGTGGCGCGCACCGTCCAGACCCTCGAGGACGCGGGCCTCGCCGGCGCGCACATCGAGGACCAGGTCAACCCCAAGCGCTGCGGCCACCTCGACGGCAAAGAGGTCGTCGACGAGCACACGGCCCTGCGGCGCATCCGCGCCGCGGTCGACGCACGACGCGACGCGGACTTCCTCATCATGGCGCGCACCGACATCCGTGCGATCGACGGCCTCGACGCCGCGGTCGATCGGGCCAGGGCGCTCGTCGACGCGGGGGCCGACGCGGTCTTCCCCGAGGCGATGAGGGACCTCTCGGAGTTCGAGAGGGTGGCGAGCGCGCTCGACGTGCCGGTGCTGGCGAACATGACGGAGTTCGGCAAGAGCGACCTCTTCACGGTCGACCAGCTGCGGGACGCCGGCGTCCGGATGGTCATCTGGCCCGTCTCGCTGCTGCGGATGGCGATGGGCGCCGCCGGGCGCGCGCTCGACACGCTCGTCGACGAGGGCGCGCTGGGGTCGCGGCTCGGCGAGATGCAGCACCGCGCCGACCTCTACGACCTCATCGACTATCAGGGGTACGACAGGTTCGACGCCGGGATCTTCGACGTCGAGATCCCGAGGTAGCGGGCCCGGCGCCCGTGACGCAGCAAAGGAGCGCGATCATGACGGATGACATCAGGAAGGGCCTCGCGGGGGTCGTCGTCGACGAGACGGCCGTGTCGAAGGTCGATCCCGAGACGAACAGCCTGCTGTACCGCGGATACCCCGTGCAGGAGCTCGCGGCGACGCAGCCGTTCGAGGCGGTCGCGCACCTCCTCTGGCACGGGGAGCTGCCGGGCGACGACGAGCTCGCCGCGCTGCGGGAGGAGGAGCGACGGCATCGCGCGCTCGCGCCCGAGGTGAAGGCCGTCGTCGACCTGCTGCCGGCGACGGCGCATCCGATGGACGAGATCCGCACCGCCGTCAGCGCGGTCGGCGCGCACGAGCTGAGCGACGGCGGCTCCGTGCTCGACGCCGGCGGAAGCGCGGAGGAGAACCTCGCCCGCGGCCTGCGGCTCTTCGCCGCGCTTCCCGCGGTCGTCGCATACGGGCAGCGGCGCCGTCGGGGACTCGACGCCGTCCCGCCGCGCGACGACCTCGGCTACGCGGCGAACTTCCTCTGGATGGCGTTCGGCGAGGAGGCCGACCCGGTCGTCGTGGACGCGTTCAACCGGTCGCTGATCCTCTACGCCGAGCACTCCTTCAACGCCTCGACGTTCGCGGCGCGCGTCGTGACGTCGACGCTCAGCGATCTCTACTCCGCCGTCACGGCCGCGATCGGAGCGCTCAAGGGCCCGCTCCACGGCGGCGCGAACGAGGCGGTGCTGCACGTCTTCCGGGAGATCGGCGCCGCGGAGAACGTCGGGCCGTGGCTCGACGAGGCCCTCGCGTCGAAGCGCAAGGTCATGGGCTTCGGTCACCGCGTCTACACGCGCGGCGACTCGCGCGTCCCGACCATGAGGGCGGCGCTGGAGTCCCTCGTCGCGCACTACGACCGTCCCGACGTCCTCGACCTCTACACGACCCTCGAGGACGAGTTCGTCCGGCGCAAGGGCATCTCCCCGAACCTCGACTATCCGTCGGGCCCGGCCTACGACCTCATCGGCTTCGACACCGTCACCTTCACGCCGATCTTCGTCGCCGCCCGCGTCACCGGGTGGACGGCGCACATCCTCGAGCAGGCGGCCTCCAACGCGCTCATCCGCCCGCTCTCCGCCTACGTCGGGCCCGGCGAGCGGCACGTCGCCGGATCCGTGCCGGACGAGGCCGAGCGCGCCGCGGCGCAGCGGCCGGAGGAGGCCGGGTAGGGCCGCGGGCACGGCACCGCCGCCCTCGCCCGCGGAAGGCGGAGACCACCGCAGGAGGACGACGCCACGCGGATCGCCCTCCCCTTCCCCCTTCGTCCTCCTGCCGGCGAGAATGGGCGGATGGGAACGAGCGAGAGAATCGTGATCGTGTCGGGCGCGCGGACGCCCGTCGGAAGCTTCGCCGGTGCGTTCAAGGACACCGACGCGCATCTGCTCGGCGCCGCCGCCGTCTCGGAGGCCCTGCGGCGCGCCGAGGTGCGAGCGGACGAGGTCGGCGAGGTCGTGATGGGCTGCGTCGGGCAGTACGGCGCGGACGCGTACAACGCGCGTCGCGTGGCGCTGGCCGCGGATCTCCCGGACCGCGTCCCGGCGCTCACGGTCAACCGGCTGTGCGGCTCGGGGCTGCAGGCGATCTGGTCGGGCGCGCAGGAACTGCTGTGGGGCGGTGTCGACGTCGTCGTCGCGGGCGGCGACGAGAGCATGTCGCGCACGCCCTTCCTCGACTACGGCAGCCGAGGGAACGCGCGCCTCGGCGACCGCGCGCTGCTCGACGGCACGGTCGCGCTCCTGACCGATCCGTTCAGCGGCCGGCACATGGGCGTGACCGCCGAGAACGTCGCGCGGCGCTACGGCGTCTCCCGCGAGGACCAGGACGCGTTCGCGGTCGAGAGCCAGCGACGTGCGTCGACGGAGGCCGCGCGCGCCGCGTTCGCGGAGGAGATCGTCGCCGTCACGACCGCGGGGCGCACGCCCGTGGAGGTCTCGTCGGACGAGCATCCGCGCCCGGGCACGACGATCGAGGCGCTCGCGCGGCTGCGTCCGGTGTTCGAGCAGGACGGCACCGTGACGGCGGGAAACGCGTCGGGCGTCAACGACGGCGCGGCGGCGACCGTGCTCATGCGGGAGTCGGATGCGCGTGCGCGCGGTGTCGCGGGGCTTGCGACGATCGAGGCGGTCACGACCGCGGCGATGGAGCCCGGCCTCATGGGCTACGCGCCCACGCTCGCCCTCTCTCGGCTCTTCGAGCGCACGGGTCTCTCGCCGCAGGACGTCGACGTCGTGGAGCTCAACGAGGCGTTCGCGGCGCAGGCCGTCGCCGTCGTCCGCGACTCGGGCCTGGATCCCGAGAGGACCAATCCGTACGGCGGCGCCATCGCGCTGGGGCATCCCGTCGGCGCGACGGGCGCCATCCTCGCCGTCCGCGCCGCACTCGACCTGCGCCGCCGCGACCTCGAGCATGCCGTCGTGACGCTCTGCATCGGCGGAGGCCAGGCGATCGCCGCGCTGCTGCGCCGCTGGGAGGGCTGAGCGCCGCTCAGATCGTGAAGGAGGACTCGTCCGTCTCATGCAGGTGCCGGTACTCGCCCTTGTAGAAGAGCAGCGGGGCGCCGGCGTCCCCGTCCTCGGGACCGAGCTCCGTGACCCGGCCGACGACGATCCAGTGGTCTCCCGCGTCGTACTCCGCCCACAGCTCGGTGTCGATCCACAGGAGGACGCCCGCGATCACCGGGTCTCCCGACGTCGCGGGGCTCCAGTCGACGCCGGCCCACTTGTCGGTCCCCTTGCGGGCGAACTGGCTGGAGACCGAGATCTGGTCGCTGGCGAGCACGTTGACGGCGAAGCGGCCCGTCTCTCTGATGCGCGGATACGTCGTCGAGCTCTTCATGACGCTGAAGGACACGAGCGGCGGATCGACCGAGACGCTGTAGAACGACTGGCAGGTGAAGCCGATCGGCTCGTGCCCGTCGTGGCCCGTGACGATCGTGATGCCTGACGCATAGTGGCCGAGCGCGTTCCGGAAGCGACGCGGGTCGAGCGCGGGCACGACGGGCTCCGGCGCCGATTCGGATGCGGCGTTCTCTGCGGCGACGGCCTGGAGGGCGGTGTCGGACAAGGTGTTCCTCCTCGGGATGGACGAGCGGTCAGACACGGGCGGCGGATGCGGCGGCGGAGACCTTCGCGAGGCCTGCGAGGTTCGCGGCGTACTCCGCGGCGGCCGCCTCGACGACCTCGTCGAGCTGCTCCAGCTGGCTCAGCGCGAGGTAGAAGCCGCGGCCGGGGACCGCCGCGCCGAGCTCGGCCAGCAACGGCGACAGCGTGAACGTGGGACCGAGCGCATGGGTGAAGTCGGCCCCCGTGTGCACGGGGATCGCCGTCACGCCCGCGAGCCCGTTCGCCGGGTACCGGTCGAGGAACGCCTTGAGCAGCCCCGTGTAGGTCGCCTTGTACGTCGGCGACGCGAACACGACGAGGTCGGATTCGGCGACCGATGCGTTGAGCCCCGCGAGCTCGTCCGAAGGCCACGCGAAGATCTCGTCGACGTGGTCGGCGAGATCGATCACCTCCAGCTCGTACGAGCCGGGCGACAGGAGCTTCTCCACGAGCAGCTCCGCCACCCTGCGCGTGCGCGAGAGGGGTCTCGGGTTACCGACGACGACTGCGACTCTGAGCGACATCCGCTTCTCACTTCTCCTACCGAACGACGGGTGTTCGAGGAGTCACGAACCGCGGAGGGAACGTGGAGCCCGAGACTCCTCCACGCACCACCGAGATCTTGTGGCCCGGTGGGCCCGCAACGGCTTACGCTGCATCCCCGATTATGCGGGAACCGTATTACGTCGGCATTGCCGAGCCCGTTCTGTTTCGTACGGTTTCATTTCGCGACGGCGGATGTCGGGCACCGCTCGTTGTCGGAAATCGAAAGAATCGCGCGATTTAAT
Source organism: Microbacterium sp. AB (assembly GCF_032878875.1). Lineage (NCBI taxonomy): Bacteria > Bacillati > Actinomycetota > Actinomycetes > Micrococcales > Microbacteriaceae > Microbacterium > Microbacterium betulae. Next base: position 2,935,692 of record NZ_CP118157.1, read on the forward strand.
CGCGGAACGCGAGGTGCGGCCGTGCGATGCGGGCGCATCCTGAAATCACCACCGACATCGGCGCCCCGTCCGGGGCCGCCCCACGACAAGGAGGAACCCATGAACGCTCCCGCCACCGCCCTCGAGTTCGACGCCGACGCGCTCGACTTCGCCGGAGTCCCGGCGTGGTTCGACCGCCATCCGTCGCAGGCCGAGGGCGAAGACGACTGAGCCGACCGCACCACTCCGCGACGCAGCGGCTCGATGCCCCCTCCGACGACGGAGGGGGCATCCTCGTGTTCCGGCGTCAGACCGCCGCGATCGTCCAGGATGCGACGTCCACGGTCTCACGGGGCTCGAGGACCACGAGGTCGGCGCCGGAGTTGAACGCGTCGGGCGGGCAGGTCATCGGCTCGACGGCGAGCCCCGCACGATGACCCGGCTCGCCGGGCCGGTCGGCGGTGTGGATCTGCACCCACGGGCACCGGCCGTCCCACGACAGGCTCACCCCCGTGCCCGCGTCCGACACGAGCCGTGCGCTCGCGACTCCGGCCGTGTCCCTCGACAGGCCCGTGTACGCGTGGTCGATCTCGACCGGGCCGATCCGGCGCGACTCCCGGAAGTCGAAGCGCTCGGCGTCGTCGGACACCCGGCCGACGTGCGTCGGCGCGAGGCGGTCGTGGGTGACGTGCAGCACGGCGTCGGCCGGCAGCAGCAGCGTCCAGTCGTCGACGACGCCCGGGCCGGCGACGAGGTACGGGTGCGGGCCGGTGCCGAAGGGCGCCCGGGCGGCGCTCGCGTTCGACGCCGACACGGTCTGGGTCAGCCCGTTCTCGTCGAGCGCGAAGGCGGTCGTGACCGTCACGCGCCACGGATAGCCCTCCTGCGGCTGGATCGTCGCCGCGAGGACGACGTGCGCGGGGCCCTCGTCGAGGACCGCGAAGTCCGCCCAGGCGAGCAGGCCGTGCAGCGCGTGCCCGCGCGCCGGTTCGGTGAGCGCGAGCCGGTGCTCGACGCCGTCGAACGCGTACCGCCCGTCGACCACGCGGTTCGGCCACGGGGCGAGCGTCGTGCCGCGATAGACCGGCCGCACCTCGTCGCTCGCGAAGGGCACGACGAGGTCGCGGCCCTCGAAGGTCAGCGAGCGCAGGGTCGCTCCCACGCTCGCGACGACCGCCTCGTAGCCGTCCGCGCGGAGGACGTGCTGGACGCCCGAGACGTCGATGGCCTGCGTCATGTCGTGTTCTCCCTCTGCTCCATGCCCGCCATCCCGTGCGACGAGCCCGTCTGCCAGTATGTCCGGCTCCGGGCGCGCGCCGCATCCGCCGCAGACGGGAGGACGACCCGGCGACACGGGGCCGCCGCGCAACACGGAGCGTAACGCCGGTTCACAGATCGGCACGATGCGCAACGCGACGGGGACCGTGACGTGCTCGGCGATATCGTCGGAGCTCGCCGCGGACCGGATCGCACCCCTCCCGCGGCGGGTCCCGATCACAGCCCGCGCCCCTCTCCTCCCCCGGAGCGAAAGATGAACAGACAGCGTCGCACGACGCCCCTGCGCCTCGCGGCTCTCGTCGCCGCATCCGCCCTCCTCCTCACCGGATGCTCGGGCGGGGCCGACCCGGCCGAGTCGTCCGCGTCCGGCGAGGAGATCGAGTACGGCGGGACGCTCCGCGTCGGCTTCGGCGGCGAGGACGTCGCCAACTACGACCCGCAGCAGCGTCCGCAGCTGTTCCCCCGCACCGTGTCGCGTCAGATCACCGACACCCTCACGGAGCAGGATCCGGAGACCGGCGAGATCCTGCCGTGGCTCGCGGAGTCGTGGGAGATCAACGACGACGTCACGGAGTTCACGTTCCATCTCAAGGAGGGGGTGACGTTCTCCGACGGCACGCCCTTCGACGCGGAGATCGTGAAGGCGAACTTCGACCGCGTCGTCGAGATCGGCTCGCTGGCGTTCATCGCCGGCAGCTACTTCCGCGGATACGTCGGCAGCGAGGTCGTCGACGAGCACACGGTCACGGCGACCTTCGACTCCCCCAACGCCCAGTTCCTCCAGGCGACGTCCACGCAGTCTCTCGGGATCATCGGGCAGGCGTCGATCGATCTCGCCCCGGAGGAGGTCGCCGCGGGCGACGTGATCGGCACGGGGCCCTTCGTCGTCGAGTCGTACGAGCCGGAGAACAGGCTCGTGCTCGCGGCGCGCGAGGACTACGCCTGGCCGTCGCCGCTCTACGAGAACCCGGGCAGGCCGTACTACGACACCGTCGAGATCTCGTTCATCCCCGATCCGACGACCCTCTCGGGCTCCGTGACCTCCGGCCAGCTCGACTACGCGTACATCCTCGACGCATCGACGACGAGCACCGTCGAGAGCAGCGGCGCGACGCTCGTCAGCACGCCGATGCCCGCCATCTCCATCCCGCTCGTGCCCCTGCTGCACCGCGACGTGTTCGCCGAGGAGAACGTCCGCCGGGCGCTCGGCTACGCGACCGACCGCCAGGCCATCGTCGACACCGTGTTCCAGGGCGCGTACACGCCCGCGACGGGTGTGCTCACGACGACCAACCCCGGGTACGTCGACCTCTCGGACGAGCTCGTGTACGACGTCGACGTCGCGAACCAGATCCTCGACGAGTCGTCGTTCTCGACCGTCGGAGACGACGGGATCCGCGTGAACGGGGACGGCGAGCCGCTCGCGATCACGATCCAGTACACGGGCGCCGGCACGACGGAGACACTGCTCCAGCTCGTGCAGCAGCAGTGGAACCAGGTCGGCATCGACTTCCGGCTCGAGCCGGTCGCCGACCTGTCGGAGTACAGCATTCACGACTACCCGTTCGACATCACGACGTGGTCGCAGACGCGCGCCGATCCCGACGTTCTCCGCATCGTCTACAGCTCGTTCTACGAGAACCAGTCGTTCCTCTTCACGAACCCCGACGAGGAGCTCGACGCGGCCCTGAACGTCCTGCAGACGACGGTCGACGCCGACGAGCGGCTCGAGGCGTCCCGCGCGGTGCAGGAGATCATCCTGGAGCGCGGGTACTCCGTGCCCCTCTACGACCTCATCCAGTACTCGGCCGCCGCGCCGGGCATCGAGGGCGCGCACACCGACATCGAGGGCAAGCCGCTTCTCGTCGACGTGCACCCGTAGGGCGGCGACCGCCGTTCATGACCCGCTACGTCCTGCGACGGCTCGGGCACGCCCTCATCGTGCTCTGGGGCGCCGTCACCCTCTCCTTCCTCCTCGTCTACCTCATCCCCGGCGACCCCGCCGTCATCATGCTCGGCGGGGGCCAGGGAGGGGGCGAGGGCGGCGGCTCGGCGGACTCCGACGAGATCGCGGAGGTCCGCCGGGAGCTCGGGCTCGACCGGCCGATCGTCCTGCAGTACGTCGCATACCTGTTCCGGGTGGCGACCCTCGACTGGGGCACGTCGTTCGCCCGCCAGCAGCCCGTCGTCGACGTGATCGCCGCGAGCATCGGCGCGACGGTCGAGCTCGGCCTCGCGAGCATCGTCCTCACGGTCGTGCTCGGATTCGCGTTCGGCCTCGGCGCGGTCCTGCTGCCGGGGGCCTGGGTCCGCTCGCTCTTCCAGTCCCTGACCGTGCTCGGGATCGCCATGCCGTCCTTCTGGCTCGCGATCCTGCTGCTGCAGGTCTTCTCGTTCGGGCTCGGATGGTTCCCCGCCTTCGGCGCGAACGGGCCGCTGTCGCTCGTCCTCCCCTCGCTCACCCTCGCCCTCCTGGCGGCGGGGACCCTGGGACAGCTGCTCGCGCGCTCGATCGCCGAGGGCCTCGCCGAGCCGTACGCCGACGTCGCCTTCGCGAAGGGTCTCGGACGCACCGGCGTCGTGCTCCGCCACGTGCTGCGCAACGCGAGCCTCCCCGTGTTCACGATGGTCGGCCTGCTGTTCGGGACGATCATCTCGGGCGCCACCATCGTCGAGACGATCTTCGCGCGGCCGGGTGTCGGAAACCTCTTCGTGTCTGCGGTGCAGGCGCGCGACTTCCCCCTCATCCAGGCGCTCGTCGTGCTCACGGGCGGCGTCTTCGTCCTCGTCACGCTCGTCGTCGACCTCGCGTACCGCTGGATCGACCCGCGCGTCGTCGAGCCCGACCGCAGGGAAGGCACACGCTCGTGAGCCGGTTCTCGGCGGTCCTGAGCCGCTCGGTGCGGCAGCCCGGCGCCGTGCTCGCGATCACGGCGCTCCTGCTCTTCGTCGGCTGGGCGGCGTTCCCCCAGCTCTTCGCGACGCACGACCCGGTCGACGACCTCGACCCCGCGAGCTCGCTCACGGGGCCGAGCGCCGCGCACTGGTTCGGGACCGATCTCCTCGGGCGCGACGTGTACAGCCGCGTCGTCTACGGCGCACGCGTCTCCCTTCTCGCCGGGACGCTCGCCGTCGCGATCTCGCTCGTGGTCGGCACGGCGCTCGGCATGATCGCCGCCTCCGTCGGCAGGTGGGTGGACTCGGCGATCTCCCGCTTCGTCGACGTGCTCGTCGCCATCCCCGGCCTGCTGCTGTCGATGGCGTTCGTCTCCATCCTCGGCTTCGGCGTCGAGCGCGTGGCGATCGCCGTCGGCATCGCGGGCATCCCGGGCTTCGCGCGCCTCGCACGGGCCGAGACCATCCGCATCCTGAGCCTGCCGTACTTCGACGCCGCCCGCACGAGCGGCACCTCCGGGCCGCTCACGCTCGTCACGCACATCGTGCCCAATGCGACGGGCCCGGTGATCGTGCTCGCGGGCCTGGAGCTCGGCGGCGCGATCCTCTCGGTCGCCGCACTGAGCTTCCTCGGGTTCGGCGCGGTGCCGCCGCACCCCGAATGGGGCTCGATGGTGAACGAGGGACGCATCCAGATCGCGGAGGCCTGGTGGCTCACGACGTTCCCGGGGCTCGTCATCGTGCTGACCGTGCTGTCCCTGAACCGGCTGAGCAGGAATGCGAGGACACGCGCGCGATGACCGACGAACCACTGCTCGACATCGAGGGACTGCGCATCGAGTACCGGTCGCGCCGGGGAGACCACGTCGCCGTCGACGGCGTGGACCTCTCGGTCGCCCGCGGCGAGACCGTCGCCGTCGTCGGCGAGTCGGGATCGGGCAAGACCAGCATCGGCCGGGCCGTCCTGGGCCTGCACCGGAGACGCACGCGCGTCGCCGGCCGCATCGGCTTCCAGGGCCGCGACCTGCTGCATCTCACGGCGAAGCAGTGGCGCAGCGTGCGCGGCCGAGAGGTCGCGCTCATCCCGCAGGATCCGATGGCTTCCCTCAACCCGCTGCGCCGCGTGCGCGCGCAGGTCGCCGAGGCGCTCACGACGCACGGCGTCGCGTCCTCCAAGGCGCGAGAGCGCGCCGACCAGGCGCTGCGGGACGCCGGGCTCACGCGCGTCGACCAGATCGGCGCGCGCTATCCGCATCAGCTCTCCGGCGGTCAGCGCCAGCGCGTCCTCATCGCGATGGCGATCGTCGGCCGCCCCGCCCTCATCGTCGCGGACGAGCCGACGAGCGCCCTCGACGTGACGGTGCAGAAGTACATCCTCGACGGCATCCAGGACCTCATCGCGTCCTCGCGCACGTCGCTGCTGCTCATCACGCACGACCTCGCGGTCGCGGCGGAGCGGGCGGACCGGATCGCCGCGCTCGACCGGGGGGCCATCGTCGAGGACGCCCCGGCGCGCGTCGTCGCCGCCCGGCCGCAGCACGCCTACACGCGTTCGCTCATCGCCTCGCTGCCGCAGCGGAGTCCGCATCCGCTCGTCTCGCCCGCCGCCGCCGACGCGCCGGCCGTGCTCTCCGCAGAAGGACTCCGTCGCTCCTTCGGCGAGGCCGTCGCGCTCGACGACGTCGATCTCGTGCTGCGCCGCGGGCAGACGCTGGGAGTCGTCGGCGAGTCGGGATCGGGCAAGACGACGCTCGCCCGCGTGCTCCTGGGGCTCGACGAGGCCGACGCGGGGACCATCCGCCTCGACGACGGCGAGGAACGAGGGCGCACACGGTCGAGGTCCTTCCGCTCGCGCGTGCAGCCCGTCTTCCAGGACCCGTACTCCTCCCTGGACCCGTCCCACTCGATCGCCTGGTCCGTCCTCGAGCCCGTCCGCGCCCTCACCTCCCTCGGCCCTCGTGCGCAGCGTCGGCGCCTCGAGGAGACCCTCGACCAGGTGCGACTGCCGTCGTCCATCGCCTCCCGCCGGCCCGACGAGCTCTCCGGCGGGCAGCTCCAGCGGGCGGCGATCGCCCGCGCGCTGAGCGTGCGCCCCGACGTCCTCGTCTGCGACGAGGCCGTGAGCTCGCTGGACGTGACGATCCAGGCGCAGATCCTCGAGTTCCTCGCGCAGCTGCAGCGCGAGACGTCGCTGTCGTACCTCTTCATCACGCACGACCTCGCCGTGCTGCGACTCGTGTGCGAGTCGGTGCTCGTGATGCGCGACGGACGCGTCGTCGAACGGGGCACGACGGAATCGGTGTTCGCGGACCCGCGGAGCGCCTACACGCAGGAGCTCATCGCCGCGATCCCCGCCTGGGGCACGGCGTTCGCCCCGGAGGCGTGACGCCGGCCACGCCCCGGCTCTGACTCCGACTCCGACTCCGACTCCGACTCCGACTCCGACTCGAGGACGATCGGTGCGGAAGTGCGGCTCTCGCGCGCCATGACGAGACTTTCGCACCGACGAAGGCTCAGGCCATGGCGCAGCGGGCGCTCAGCGGACGGCGCGGAGCTCCCGCTCGGCCTTCGTCCTGGCCGCGGGCGCGAGGAAGACCGCCGCGCCGACGAGGACGAGCACGACGATCATCGCCTGGCGCAGTCCGAACCTCTCGCCCAGCAGGCCGAGCACGGGAGGGCCGACGAGGAACGCGACGTAGCCGATCGTCGCGGCGAACGACACGCGGGCCGCGGTGTCCTCGCCCGAGTCGCCCGCCGCCGAGAGCGCCACGGGGAAGCCGAGCGACGCGCCGAGTCCCCACAGCACGACCGCCGCGGCCGCCGCCCCCTGATGGTCGACGAAGATCACGACCGCAAGGCCCACCGCGCCCAGGAACGCGCTCGCCCCGAGCACCGCCGCACGCCCGAAGCGGTCGACGAACCATCCGCCCGCGAAGCGGCCCGCGGTCATCGACGCCGCGAAGATCACGTACACGGCCGAGCCGAGGGCGGCGTCGAGCCCGTGGCCCTCCACCATCACGAGCGGAAGCCAGTCGTTGGCCGTCCCCTCCGCCATGGCGAGGGCGAGGATGATGCCGCCCACGAGCAGCAGACCGGGGTCCCTCCAGACGGCGGGACGCGGCGCCGTCGCCGCCCGGGTGGATGAGTCGTCCCGCACGACGGGGCGCCGGCCGATGCCCGCCGGGATGCCGCGGATGGCGACGACGAGCCCCGCGACGACGATCACGGAGACGATCACGAGGTGCAGGACGACGGGGAAGGCGACCGCGGTGAGCAGCATGCCGGCGATCGCGCCGGCCACCGTGCCGAGGCTGAAGAAGCCGTGCATGAGCGGCATCACCGACCGCCCCATCGCCTGCTCCACCTCGGCGCCCTCGACGTTCAGCGCGACCTCGCCGCCGCCCATCCCGAGCCCGAACAGCCCGAGGCCCATCGCGACGACCGGGCTCGCGCCGAAAGCGGTCCCGAGCCCGATGACGGCCACGCCGAGGGCGAGGGTGAGCGTCCCCGCGGCGATCACGGGGCGCGTCCCGAGGCGCGAGACGAGCGGCGCCGACGAGAGGATGCCGATCATCGACCCCAGGGAGAGCCCGAGGAGGACGAACCCCATCTCGTCGATCCGGGCGTCCAGCAGCACCCGCACGTCGGGCGTGCGCGTCACCCACGACGAGATGCCGATGCCGGGCAGGAAGAACATCGCGAAGAGCGCGTTGCGGCGCAGGCGGATGGCGGTGGTCACGGGGGCGCTCTCGACGAGGACGGCAGAGTCGTCTCACGCTACACCGGGGAGGCGCCCCGTCGGCTCCGGAGCATCCGCCCTGTCAAGCCCCTCCCGCGGTGAGCGCGGGCCCGAGACGCTGGACCCATCCGATGAGAGAGGTGGGACATGAGCACATCGACGTTCCCCGACGAACCGCAGCGACCGTCCGATCCGGAGCAGGCCCATCCGTCGCAGGCCGAGGGGGAAGACCCCGATGCGCCCCTGGGCGAGCCCGACCCGGAGCCCGGCGGGCATCCCTCGCAGGCGGAGGGCGAAGAGGGCTGAGGCGGGCCACGAACGCGCGACGCCCCGGGCGGCTCCGGTTCACGCTCCGAGCGCGGTGAGGGAATCGTCCAGCGCGTCGACGAGACGGGGGACGTCGGCCGCGGAGATCGCCAGGGGCGGCCGAAGCTTCAGCACGCTGTTCGACGGCCCGCACACGCTCGTGAGCACCCTGCGCTCGCGCAGCTCCTCGAGCACGGCGAGAGCGAGAGCCGTGTCCGGCGCCTTCGTCTCGCGGTCCTCGACGAGCTCGAGCCCCGTGTAGAGCCCGGCGCCGCGCACGTCGCCGATGCGCGGATGGGCGTCGGCGAGGTCGCGGAGAGCCGTGCGCATGGCCTCGCCCATCTCGAGCGCGTGCGCCTGCAGGCCCTCGCCGCGGATGGTGTCGAGCACGGCCTGCGCAGCGGCGATCGCGACGGGATTGCCGCCGAAGGTGTTGAAGTAGGGGCGCGCCGTGCTGAACGGCTCGAGCACCTCGCGGCGGGCGATCATCGCGGCGATCGGGAAGCCGTTGCCCATGGGCTTGCCCGTCGTGACGATGTCGGGCACGAGACCGTGGCGCTGGAAGCCCCAGAAGTCCTCCCCCGTCCTGGCGAACCCGGGCTGCACCTCGTCGGCGACGAACACTCCCCCGTGGGCGTGCACGAGGTCGACGGCGTCGGCGATCATGCCGCGCTCGCCCGTGTAGATGCCGTCGGACGAGAACGACGAGTCGGCGATGAGCCCCGCGAGGCCGTCGCCCGACCGCTCGATGTCGGCGATCGCCTCCGCGACCGCTGCGCTGAACGCTGCGCCGGCCGCCTCGGACGACACGTACCGGTACGTGTCGGGCGGATCGACCACGCGCAGGGCCGGGTCCATCGCCTCCGCGCCCGACAGCGACGGCGAATGCGCGGAGACGAGGGCCGTGTTGCCGTGGTAGGCCTCGCTCGTCGCGATCCACGCCCGGCCGCCGGTGTACTCGCGGCCCACGCGCAGCGCGAGATCGTTCGCCTCCGACCCGGTGCAGACGAACATCACCTGCTCCAGCGCTGCGGGCATGGTCGAGACGAGGTCGTCGGCGTAGTCGAGCACGGCGCCGTGCAGGTAGCGCGTGTGCGTGTTGAGCAGGGACATCTGCCGGTGCACCGCGTCCACGACCGCGGGGTGCGCGTGGCCGACGGACGGGACGTTGTTGTAGAGGTCGAGGTACTCGTTGCCGTCCGCATCCCACGCGTGCGCGCCGCGGCCTCGGACGAGCTCGACGGGGTCGCGGTAGAAGAGCCGGTACGCGGCGCCCAGGCGGTGCTGCCTGCGCTCGACGAGCGCGCGGCGCCGGTCGTCGAGCGCGGCCGCGTCGGCGGCCTTGAAGCTGTTGCCGTCGAGGATGCTCGCGTTGCCTGTCGTCATGCGCCGTCCGTCCGTGTCGTGGTGCTCCCATCCTCCGGCGGCGCGAGGGCGTTCGCGAAGGACTTCTGTTTCCGGGCCGTAACATCTGCGCGCCCCCGATAAATGGCGTGTAACAGCTCGTGCGATCAGGCGGAGGGGCCGACGCCGCCGCGCGTATGGTCCCTGCATGACACGCGTGGATCCCGCCGCCGGGCTGGCCGCCTTCGATCGTCTCCGCCGGGGTGCGCCCGCGCCCGCGTGGGTGCGCGACGGCATCCTGCGCGGGTGGGGCCTGCCAGCCGACGCCGCGGCGACCCTCATCGTGCTGTCGGAGAACATCACGTTCCGTGTCGACGTCGGCGATGTGCCGACGCTCGTCGTGCGCCTCGGGCGCCCGGGCTATGCCGGCGGGGTCGATCACCTCCGCGCCGAGCTGCTGTGGGTCGAGGCCCTGCGCGCGGACATCGACGCGCCGACTCCCTCTCCCGTCCGCGGCGCCGACGGGGCGCTCGTCCAGCGCCTCCCGGACGAGTCGGGGCGGACGTGGACCGCTGTCGCGTTCGAGTTCGTCGTCGGCACGATCCTCGAGGAGCAGCCGGACATCGCGCGGCACTTCGCGAGCATCGGCCGCCTCACCGCTCAGCTGCACGAGCACGCGCGGTCATGGGACCCGCCGGAGGACTTCGTCCGCTTCGAATGGCGGGTGCGCGACATGGTCGGGGCGGACGCCCGCTGGGGCGACTGGCGCGCGGCGGCGCTCTCGGACGCCGAGCGGGAGATGCTCGAACGCGCGGAGGTCGCGGCCCGCGCCTCCCTCGACGCGGCCGGTGTCGACCGGTCGCCCGCGCACGCCGGCCTCATCCACGCCGACCTCCGTCCGTCGAACGTCATGACGACGACGGACGCGGCGAATCCGCTCGTCGTCATCGACTTCGACGACTGCGGGCACGGCTTCTACCTGTACGACTTCGCGGCCGCTCTGACCTTCTACGAGCATCGTCCCGAGGCGCTCGAGATGGCCGGCCGGTGGATCGACGGCTACACGCAGATCCGGCCGCTGTCGACCCACGACCTCGCCGCCGCCGCGGCACTGTCCCTCCTGCGCCGCCTCACCATGCTCGGATGGGCGACGACCCATCGCGCCGACGCGCTGCCGTCCGACTTGTGGGACGAGAACCTCCCCGGCACGGTCGAGGTGGGACGCCGCTACCTCTCGGACCCGCTGCGGATCGTGCGCGGCTGACCGTCGATCCCGAGTTCACGCGGTCGGCCCGGTAGAGTCTCCGTGGGCCGGCCCGCGGCCCACGGCATCGCGTTCGCCTGCGACGGCCAGCGAGTCCCCCGAAGGAGACGCGTGGACCTCACGAGAGTCGACCCCCGCCTGCGCGAGGCGACCCGGCGGACGCCCTCCCTCGATCTCGAGAACCCCGTCGTCCGGTTCCTGGCGGGGAACCTGTCGCGTCTCATGCGCGGCACGGCGGTCGACGGCGTGGAACGACGCGTCGAGCGGATCGGCGCGAGCAGGGTGCGCGTGTACACGCCGGAGACGCCGACGGGCGCCGCCCTGCTCTGGATCCATGGCGGCGGTCTCGTGCTCGGCGCCGCGGCCATGGACGACGTGCTCTGCGGGGAGACGGCTCGGCAGCTCGGCATCGCGGTCGTCTCCGTCGACTACCGGCTCGCGCCGCGCCATCCGTTCCCGGCAGCACTCGACGACGGTCATGACGCCTGGGAATGGCTGGTCCGCAACGCCGCCGCCCTCGGGGTCGACGCCGGCCGCATCGCCGTGGGCGGGCAGAGCGCGGGCGGGGGCCTCGCGGCGAACCTCGTGCAGCGTCTCCACGACGAGGGCGCGCAGGTCGCCGCGCAGTGGCTCTTCTGCCCGATGCTCGACGACCGGACCGCGGCCGATCGCGCGCACGACGCCGAGGGGCATCTCGTCTGGAACAACCGGTCGAACCTCGTCGGATGGTCGTCCTACCTCGGCGACCGCGTGGGCGCCGCCGAGCTGCCCCGCTACGCCGCCGCCGCGCGGCGGGAGGATCTGTCGGGGCTTCCGCCGACGTGGATCTACACGTCCGACATCGAGCTCTTCTTCGCAGAGGACACCGCATACGCCTCGCGCCTGCGCGACGCGGGGGTGGATGTCACGCTCGACGTCGTGTCGGGCGCTCCGCACGGGTTCGAGGGATGGGCGGCCGACAGCGAGCCGGCCACGGAGCTCCTCAAGCGCGCCCGGACATGGCTCGGCTCTCGCCTGGGCTCCGGCCGCTGACCTCTCCGTTCAGAACAGCGTGGGCTGTTCCGGTCCGTCCGAGCGACGCCGGCCATCCGGACGGGTCGCGACTGCCCGTTGCGGCGCGACCTCGGCCGGATGAGGCCGAGCGCACTCCTTCTCGATCCAGCGGGAGATGATCGCCACGACGTAGTCGCGCTCGGGCCCCGTCAGCTCGCGGCCGTCGCGGATGCCGTGCAGGCGCTTCAGACATCCGCGGCAGCACGTGCCGGTGGCATGCTGGGCACGGAACACCGGATGCCCGCCCCACGGGGTCTGCTTCCCGTCCTTCGCGGGATGCGCCGGAGCGAGCCGCTTGCCGACGATGTCGGCGGCGTGGTGCCGGATCACCGACATCTCGTGTTGGAGGGCCTGCCTGCGCTCCCCGTCGCGCAGGTGGAACTTCGCCCGGAACGGGTACTGCCCGACGCGCGCCAGCACCTCGTCGACGTGCGCGCTGCTCGTGTCCACGGGCCCAGGCTACTGCCGGGCACGGACGCCCGGCGGGGGAGCCTCTCTTCCGGATGTGCGGATGCGCTGCGATGATGCGGGAATGACGAAGAAGCGCGTCGAGGCGCCCACGATCGCTCCGGGCGAGAAGCCGAAGGGACCGGCCTCCTACTTCCCGAGCATCGAGAAGACCTACGGGCAGCCGGTCCAGCACTGGCTCGACATCGCCGCCGAGGGGCTCGACGCGGGCCGGCCGCACGGGGAGGTCGTCGGCCTGCTCAAGAGCGATCACGGTCTCGGGCACGGCCACGCGAACGCGATCGTCGCGTACGTGCGCGCGAAGCTCGCCGAGTGAGGAAAGCGCCCGACGGCGGTAACGGTCAGAACACGATCTCGGGCGCGGGCGGGAGCTCCTCGACAACCTTCTCGCGCCACGCCCGGCGCTCTTCCTCGTCGGCTCCGTCCGACGCGCTCTCACATCGCGGTGCGTCGTCGTTCATCGCGAGGAGCACATCGCGTTCTCGCGCGGTCAGCTCTCGAGGCAGAGTCATCCCCGCGTTCTCGTACAGCGAAACGGTGCGCCGACATCCGGCGGATCGGATGAGATAGGCGTGGACACGCTTCCACCTTGCCAACACTTATGGAGGTAAGTGTCGGCAAGAGCGTCCGGCGGATCCCTCTTCAACGTCGGCGTCAGGAGCCCCACCACCCCCGGGACGCAACAAGCTGCGTCCCCGTCCGCACTCAGCGCAGGTTGCTTATAAGCCGAGCGGGTTACCACGAGCCTCTGACAAACCGGGGGCGCAACGCCACCATCAGCACCCGCGACACCGGCGAAGTCCTCGCCGACCTCACCCTCGACCCCACCCACGGCTACCAACGAAAAACGGTTGGACCCCCGAAACCGGGGGGCCAACCGTTCACGATGTCCCGAGACATCACAATGGCGGTGACGGTGGGATTTGAACCCACGGTAGGGGGTTACCCTACACAACTTTTCGAGAGTTGCACCTTCGGCCGCTCGGACACGTCACCGCCGACAAGCTTAAGCCAAACCGCGGTCCGATGCGAATCCTGGGGCGACGGCGATCCGGGCGGCACGCGCCTCCGCGGGCGTGCCGACTCCCGCTTGGCGAAGCGATGCCGTGAGCTCGTCGGCGAGCCCCGCGAGCAGCCCCTCCACGCCGGCCGCACCGTCGTCCGCGAGCGCCCACCAGGCCGGACGGCCCACGAACACGGCGCGGGCGCCCAGCGCGAGCGCCGCGAGGACGTGCCGGCCGTCGCGGATGCCGCTGTCGGCATACACCTCGGCGTCGCCCGCCACGGCATCCGCCACCTCCGCCAGCGCGTCGACCGCGGCGATCGATCCGGCCAGGCGCCGGTTGCCGTGCGTCGAGACGAGGACGCCGGCCGCTCCGGCATCGACGGCGCGACGCGCATCGTCTCCGCGCAGCACTCCCTTGACGACGACGGGCAGCCCCGCGATCTCGCGCAGCCGGGCGATCTGCTCGAGACCGGGAAGGCGTCCGGGGCGATCGCCGAGACGCGAGCGCTCGTCGTCCGTGAGGTTGGCGAGGCGCGCCCGCCCGGGGCCGTCCGGCCAGTTCGTCGGCTCGATCCGCGGGTCCACACGCAGCGCCGTGAGCTCCACCGTGAGCATGATCGCGCTCGCCCCCGCCGCCGCGGCCCGCGCCGCCAGCGCGTCCGTGAGGTCGGAGTCGGCGAGCAGATACGCCTGGAACCACCACGGGGCGCCCTGCTCGGCGATCCGCGAGAACGGGACGGCCGTGTTCGTCGAGACGCCGACGAGCGTGCCCGACGCCGCCGCGGCCCGCGCCGTCTCCGCCTCGCCGTCGGGGTGGGCGGCGACCTGCTGCGCCATGGGCGCGATGAGGATCGGATGGTCGACGGGCGTCCCGAGGACCGTGGTCGCCAGACTCGTCTCCGTCTCGCCGCGCAGCGCGACGGGGCGGAAGCGCACGGCGTCCCACCGGTCGGCCTCCGCCTCGGCCACGCCGTCGGCTGTCGCGTCGACGTAGTCGGCCACATGGGCGGGCAGCCCGAGACGTGCGCGCTCGCGCAGCGCGTCGATCCCGGCACGGCTCATCCGACCGCCACCGCCTCCACGACGAGCGCCGACGCGGGCGCGAGCAGCGGCGTGCGCACGCCGACGGCGCCGAGCAGCGCACCCGGCAGCACGACCTCGCCGTCGGCGATCCAGGGGACGGACTCGGCATCGAGGAAGCGCGCTGCGGTCAGGGCGGGGATCACCCTCACACGATACGTCGCGTCGGGCGCGAGGCCGGGCAGGCGCAACGCCGGGGGCACGGCCCACTCCCCCGTCGTCTCCCGTGCGAGTCGATACACCGCGTGCGATCCATCCGACGCGACGACTCCCGTGAGCGCAGCGCCCTCGTCGGACGTCTCGCCGTGCACGAGCTCGCCGGTGTGCACGAGCGGGCGCAGCCTCTTGTACTCCGCGATCCACTCCGCCAGCTGCGACCGCTCCGCCTCCGAGAAGCGGGTGACGTCGGCCTCGATCCCCGCCGAGGCGAAGAGCGTCATGGCCATCCGGAACCGCAGGTCGGTCACGCGGTCGGTCGTGTGCGCGTGCGCGGGCCCGACATGACTGCCGATGAGCTCCGGCGGCAGCAGCAGCTCGGTCCAGCGCTGGATGCGCGACCGCTCCACGGGATCGTTGGTGTCGGATGCCCACACCCGGTCCGTGCGCGCGAGGATGCCGAGGTCGACGCGTGCGCCGCCCGACGAGCACGACTCGATCTCGACCGAGGGATGACGACGACGCAGCTCGTCGAGCAGGGCGTAGACGGCGCGCGTCTGGGCGTCGACGCCGGCGCGACCCGCATGGACGGCCTCCAGCAGATCGCGATTGTGATCCCATTTGAGGTACTCGATCGGATACTCGACGAGCAGCGCGTCGAGTCGTCCGAGAAGCCACGCGGCGACCTCGGGGCGCGCGACGTCGAGCGCGTGCTGATGCCGCCACGAGCGCGCGGCACGGCCGGGAGGCGCGAGCAGCCACTCCGGATGGGCCCGGGCGAGCTCGGAGTCGGGATTGACCATCTCCGGCTCGACCCACAGGCCGAAGCCCATGCCCGTGCGGCGCACGTGGTCGATGAGCGCATGCAGTCCGTCGGGCCAGACCTCGGGGTCGACCTCCCAGTCCCCGAGCCCCGAGCGATCGCTGCGGCGTCCGAGGAACCACCCGTCGTCGAGCACGAACCGCTCGACGCCGACCTCCGCCGCCGCATCGGCCAGTGCGGTCAGCGGTCCGAGGTCATGAGCGAAGTAGACCGCCTCCCACGTGTTGAGGACGACGGGGCGGGCAGTCCGCGGATGGCCGTCGCGGGCGCGCAGCGAGCGGTGCAGCCGAGCGGACACCCCGTCGAGTCCGGCATCGCTCCAGACGAACCACGTCGTCGGCGCGGAGAAGGACTCGCCGGGGCCGAGCTCGATCTCGCCGGGCCGCAGCAGCTCGCCCGCGCCGAGCACGCTGCGCCCCTCGGGCAGGCGGTCCGTGCGATAGACGGCATCCCCGCTCCACGCGAGATGCACGGCCCAGACCTCGCCGGAGCGGTCGCCGAAGCCGGGCGTCCCCGCCACGGCGAGGAGCGGGGCGTCGTGCCCCGTGCGGCCACGACGCGACTCGCGCGCGTGGCTGCCCATCGCGAGGGGACGGCGCTGCGGCGCGCGCTCGCGCGTCCAGCGGCCGCCGAAGTCGAGCAGCTCGCTCGCGCGCTCGGCGAGCGGCAGGGTCGCCTCCAGCGCCGCGAGCGCGACCGGTGCGGCACTCGCGTTGACGAGCCTGTGGTCGACGCGGACCACCCCCGCGTCGTCGAGGCGCAGCCCGCTCTCGAGCACGAGACCGTCGGCCTCCGCCGTGAGCGTGAACCCTCGTTCGTCGGACCCGAGGTCCGTCACGCGCCATCCGGGCAGCAGCGGTGCCCCGTCCGCGGTCCCGGAGAGCCCGGGGCGCCCTGCCCAGCCGTCGCGCTCGGTCGGCAGGATGGTCAGCGGCCAGGGGAGATCGAGCGCGCTCGACGACGCCTGTCGCGCCGACGCGCCGGCGAGCGCGCGCAGCCCCTCCTCGGCGACCTCGCCGGGGTCGGCCCCCCAGTGCAGCACCTCCGGCAGACCGTCCTCGCGGAAGGCGACGATGAGCGCGGCTCCCCCGGCTCGGAAGATCGAGACGGTCATGAGAGAGCGAGCCTCCTCGTGCCGCGCCGCGGCGGACGGGCCGCCGCGCGGCATCCTCCGGCAGGGCGCTCCGGCTGGCAGCGGAACATCGGGCCTCCCTCTCGACCGCCTCGTCGTCGTCCCCAGGAAGACTCTCGCGTCGAGCCCACTTTGTCAAATTGTGAAACAAACCTGCTCAGGCGAGCAGGGCGCGGATGGCGAGCCCCGCCCCCGCGCGCGCCCACTCGGAGAAGTCCCACGTGCGCACGTCGAGGTCGACGGGCGCCGCGTCCTCGTCGAGGCGTTCGTCGACGGCGCTCCGCAGCGCATCGCCGGCGAGCTCGACGACGGCGATGCCGTCGCCCGTGAGGACGATCTTGCGCGGGTCGACGAGGTTCGCCACCGTCGCGATCATGACGCCCAGCGCACGGCCGGCGTCCGCGAAGACGCGCGACGCGCGCACGTCCCCGCCCCGCGCCGCGGCCACGACACCCGCGTAGTCGACGTCCGGTCGGCCGTACGCCGCGACGATGGACCCGTTCACGAGCAGGCTCGACACGCATCCCCTGTGGCCGAGCCCGCAGGGCGGGCCGCCCTCGTCGACGATGAGATGGCTGAGCTGGCCCGCCCTGCTGTGGGCGCCCTCGACGGGCCGGCCGTTCACGACCAGGCCGCATCCGATGCCGACGCCGACCGTGACGAGCGCCATGTCGTCGATGCCCGCCCCCGCGCCGAACCAGTGCTCGGTCGCGGTGAGCGCCTGCACGTCGTTCTCCACGACGCACGGCAGTCCCGTCTCCTCGCGGACGAGCGCGCCCAGCGGCACGTCCGTCCAGTCGAGGAACGCCGACCGCTCCACGACGGCGGCGTCCCGTGCTCGGCTCACGCGTCCGGCGATCGCGATGCCGATGGAGGTGAGCCCAGGGAACTCCGTCGCGAACGCCCGCGAGGTTTCGGCGATCTCGGCCACGACATCGGCCACCTCGCGCGATCGCAGTGGCCGCTCCGTCGAGGCGACGATCGTCGCGGCGAGATCCGTGACGACGGCGTACAGCGTGTCTCCGGTCAGCTTGACGCCGAGGAAGTGCCGCGCATCGGCCCGCAGGCTGAGCAGCTCGGAGGGGCGCCCCGTCTGCGCCATGAGACGCGTCTCGCCCTCCGCGAGCAGGCCCGCGTCGACGAGCGCACGCGTGATGCGCGTGAGGCTCGCCCGCGACAGGTGCAGTCGTCGCGCGATCTCCGCGCGCGGCAGCTCGCCGTGGATGAGCACCTCGAGGAGGGCGGAGCGCATGGCGGGCGACATCTCGCCGATCTCGACGCGTCCGGGGACGTCGGCCGGGTCGTCGACGGCTCCCCCATCGCCCATCTTTGTCACATCCCTGAATTTAGTGCCTCGCACGCCCGCTCGCCCGAAGGCTCACCTGCGCATCCGCTGCACGCGGGAGGCGGGGGCTACGCGGCCGCCCGCTCCCACTCGCCCGTGAAGTGGTTGAAGCACACCGCGCTGTCGAGCGTCGCCCGGTCGGGCGCGGCCTCCCCGCTCACGACCTTGCCGATGCGCTCGGGGTCGGGCGCCGCCAGGGCCAGCAGACGCGTGTAGTCGTGGTGCGGGTCGAGGATGACGGCGTCGGCGGGGCCGCGCTCCACGACGCGGCCCCGGTAGAGCACGAGGATCTCGTCGGAGAAGTGCCGGGCGGTCGCCAGATCGTGCGTGATGTAGAGGACGGCGAGATCGTCCTCCCGCTGCAGGCGTCCCAGCAGGTTGAGCACCCCCAGGCGGATGGACACGTCGAGCATCGACACGGGCTCGTCGGCGAGGACGACCTGCGCACCGGGGGCGAGAGCGCGGGCGATCGCCACGCGCTGACGTTGACCGCCGGAGAGCTCGTGGGGGCGACGCGACGCGAACGAGGCGTCGAGGTTGACGCGTTCGAGCATCTCGACGACCCTCTCGTGCGTCTCGTCCGTCCCGCGCGTGCGCCGGTGGATGCGCAACGGCCGGGCGATGTGGTGCTCGATCGAGTGGAAGGGGTTGAGCGAGGCGAACGGGTCCTGGAACACCATCTGCACGTGCCGGCGGTAGCGCGCGGCCGGCACCGGGGCGCCGTCGTCGCGCCGCACCTCGACGACGCCCGACGTCGGCCTCTCGAGCCTCGACAGGATCCGGGCGATCGTCGACTTGCCCGAGCCGGACTCGCCCACGAGGGCGACCGTCCGGCCCGGCTCGAGCGCGAACGAGACGCCGTCGACCGCGCGGAAGCGGCGGCGGCGCAGCCCGTCGCGGACGCTGAACTCCTTCACGAGATCCGTGACCTCCACGCGGGTCATGCGCGCGCCTCCTCGTCCTCGACGCCCGTCCGGATGAACGCGCCGCGCGTCCCGCTGAGGCTCGGGAACGAGCCCAGCAGCGTGCGGGTGTAGTCGTGGTGCGGGTCTCGGTACATGTCCTCGGCCGCGCGCAGCTCGACGATCTCGCCGCGGAGCATGACCGCGATGCGGTCGCTGATCTCGAGCAGCAGCGGCAGGTCGTGCGTGATGAAGACGACGGCGAACCCGAGCTCGTCGCGCAGGCGGACGATCTCGCGCAGGATGTCGCGCTGCACGACGACGTCGAGCGCGGTGGTCGGCTCGTCCATGATCATGACCTGGGGCTCCAGGATCATCGCCATCGCGATCATGACCCGCTGCCGCATGCCTCCCGAGAGCTCGTGGGGATACGACGTGAGCCGCGAGGGATCGACGCCCACCCGCCGCAGGACCTCCGCCGCCCGGGCGCGCCGCTCGGCCTTCGGCATCCTCGGTCGGTGCGCCCGGAGCACGTCCTCCAGCTGCGTGCGGACCGTGGTGACGGGGTTGAGGGCGTTCATCGCCCCCTGGAACACCATCGACAGCTGAGACCAGCGGAACGCCCGCAGCCGCTCGTCGCCGAGCGCGAGCAGATCGACGTCCGCTCCGTCGCGGTCGTGGAAGACCACGCCGCCGCCGGAGATGCGCGCCGGCGGCTTGTGCAGCCGGGCTATGGCGTAGGCGAGCGTCGTCTTGCCGCAGCCGGACTCGCCCGCGAGCCCGAGGATCTCCCCCGCGGCGAGCTCGAAGCTCGCGCCGCGCACGGCGGTCACGGGCTCCTCGACCTCGTAGACGACCGAGAGGTCGTCGACCGTGAGCACGGGACGGCCGTCCCGCTCCGGAGTCGTCGCGCCGCTCATCGTGCGCCCTCCGTCCTGCGGGCGGCACGCCGAGCGAGGCGAGCGCGACGCGCGTGCAGTCGCACGTTCTTGAGCTTGGGGTTGATGATCTCGTCGATCGAGAAGTTCACGAGCGACAGCCCCATCCCGAACAGCGCGATGACGAGACCGGGCGGCACGAACCACCACCAGGCTCCGAGCGAGAGGGCGAAGCCGTTCTGCGCGTAGAAGAGCATCGTGCCGAGCGTCGAGGAGTTCGAGGCGCCGAGGCCGAGGAACGACAGCCCCGCCTCGCCGAGGATGGCGGCGATCACGGCGAACACGAACTGCGAGGCGAGGACGGGCAGGAGGTTCGGCAGGATCTCGACGGCGATGACGCGCCATGCCCTCTCCCCCGCCACCCTCGACGCGGCGACGTAGTCGCGGCTGCGGATGGAGAGCGTCTGCGCGCGCAGGACGCGCGCCGACCCCGCCCAGCTCGTGATCGCGAGGACGACGGCGATCGTCCACAGGCCCCGCGCCTCGGCGGGGACGAATCCCGAGATGACGATGACGAGCGGCAGGCCGGGGATGACGAGGAAGACGTTCGAGAAGAGCGAGAACGCCTCGTCGGCGAAGCCGCCGACGTACGCGCCGAGGATGCCGAAGAACGCCGACAGCACGGTGGCGAGCACACCGACGATGAGGCCGATCTCGAGCGAGCCGCGTGTGGCGATCGCGAGCTGGGCGAGGACGTCCTGCCCCGTCTGCGTCGTGCCGAGGAGGTGCTCGGCCGACGGCCCCGTGAGACCGATGTCGCGGATGGCCGTGGGGTCGCCGGCGAAGAGCGGTCCGACGAGGCCGAACAGGGCGATGCCGACGATGAGGACGAGTCCGAGCGCGAGCCACGGCGTCAGGGTCGGCAGCATCTGGCGCAGCGCCGAGCGGGATCGCCGGCCGCGGGCGGCGCGCAGCTCCCGTGCGGTGCGCGTGACGATCGTCTCGGTCGCGTCGGCGACCGACGGCTCCGTCGTGGGGGTGATGTTCGTCATGGCGGTCAGCTCCGTGCGCGCGTTCGGGGATCGATGAGCCCGTAGAAGAGGTCGACGACGAGGTTCGCCCCCAGCACCGCGAGGGTGATGAAGAGGAACAGCCCCTGCATGAGGGCGTAGTCGTTGTTCGTGACGGCCGACAGCAGCTTCGACCCGATGCCGGGGTACGAGAACACCTGCTCCGTGACGACCGAGCCCGACACGACGAAGCCCAGCGAGATCGCGAAGCCCGCGATCGAGGGCAGCACGGCGTTGCGCGCGGCATACCCCCGCAGGATGCGCCCGTCCGACAGCCCCTTCGCCTGCGCGGTCAGGATGTAGTCCTCCGACAGCGTCGACACCATCATGTTGCGCATGCCCAGCAGCCATCCGCCGAGCGAGGCGATGACGATCGTGAGGGCCGGGAGGAACCCGTAGTACAGGGCCGATCCGATGAACTCGGCGTTCCATCCCGGGTTGAGGACGACGTCGTAGCCGCCCTGCGAGGGGAAGAGCCCCAGTCCCGTCGAGAGGAGATAGACGAGGATGAGCGCGAGCCAGAAGTACGGCACCGCGGCGAGGAGCGTCGTCGCCGGCACGAGGGAGTCGAGCCAGGTCCCGGGCCGCCAGCCGACGAGGGCTCCGAGGCCCACGCCGAGGAGGAACGACAGCACGGTCGCGATGCCGATGAGCGCGATCGTCCACGGCAGGGACTGCCCGATGACCTCCGTCACGGGCGCGGGGAAGTACGTCACGGACACCCCGAGGTCGCCGCGCAGCACGTTCACGAGATAGCTGCCGTACTGCACGATGAGCGGATCGGTCGTGTTGCCGCCGAGGAGGAGCTCGTAGGCGGCCCGGGTCTCCGCCGTCACCGTCCCGCCGCGCTGCTGGAGCTTGGCGAGGAGGATGTCGACGGGGTTCCCCGGCAGCAGCCTCGGGATGAGGAAGTTGAGCGTGAGCGCCGCCCAGAGGGCGACGAGATAGAAGCCCAGCTTGCGCAGGTAGTAGCTCATGCGGGCGCGCCTCCCGCGGGGACGACCCCCTCCTCGGCCACGATCACTCGCCCGTCGGCTGCAGCGCCTTGAAGATCTGCGCGTTGTCCGGCGACGCCCAGATCGCGGGGAAGGCGTACAGATCGTCGAGCGTGGGCCATCCGGTGAACTTCGCGGCGTTGTACTCGCTCGTCGTGCCGCCCGTGAGGACGGGGATGTAGGGCATGTCGTCGACGACGGCGGCCTGGATGACGTCGAACTGCGCCTGACGCGCCGCGGTGTCCGCGGGATCCGTGCTCTTCAGGACCGCCAGGGCGTCGTCGACGGCGGGGTCGCTGAAGCGGGCGACGTTGACGGGGGCGACCTCGCCCACGGGCGCCGTGTTCGCCGAGGAGAAGAAGTTGTTGTAGAGGTAGTACGGATCGCTCGCGGCGCCCTGCCCGAGGGAGTCGATCGCGAGCTGGTAGTTCCCCTTGCCCTTCTTGTCCGTCCACTCGTTCCACGACGACTGCGACGCCGTGAGGCCGATGCCGACCGCCTTGAGCTGCTGCCCCATGGTGTCGATGGCGGTGATGTAGTCGGTCCAGCCGGTCACGACCTCGACCGTGAGGCTCAGCGGCACGCCCTCCTTCGCGTAGATGCCGTCGGCGCCCTTCTCGTAGCCGGCCGCCGTGAGGATGTCGTCGACCTTCGCGGTGTCGGGCTTCGCGGGCACGGTCGTCTCGTCGACGTCCGCCGAGATGTATTGCTCCTGCGTGGGCAGCAGCGCGAAGGTGGGCGACATCTCGCTCGCGGTGCCCTGGAACGCGAGCGCGTTCAGCTGATCGCGGTCGAGCGCGTAGTAGATCGCCTCTCGGACGGCGGGGTCGGTCTGCGGGCCCTCGCAGCCGAGCTCGGCGTTCGAGCAGGTGAGGAGCGCCATCTGGTTCTGCGGGATGGTGATGGCCTCGTATCCCGGATAGTTCTCCGAGACGTTCTGGATGTCGGGCACGGGGCCGGTCTGCCAGTCGATCGTCCCGGCCGCGAGGGCGTCGGCGCCCGCGGTGTTGCCCGAGAGCGAGAGGAAGCGGATGTGCCTCACCGCGGGCGCGCCGTCCCAGTAGTCCTCGTTCGCCGAGAGGGTGAACGCCTGCGGCTTGAAGTCGCTGAGCACGTACGGCCCTGTGCCGACCGGCTCAGCGACCACGTCGGCCGTCGGGTCGATGCCGTTCCAGATGTGCTCGGGCACGATGAACGTCTTGCCGAGGACCTCGGGGCCCGTCACGAACGCCGGCTCGGGGAAGGAGATCGAGACGTGCGTGGCGTCGACCGCGGTGACCTCGCCGTCGAAGCCGCCCGTGTTCAGCGCGGGGTTGTCGAGGATGAGCTGGAAGGTGAAGACGACGTCGTCGGCGTCGAAGGCCTCGCCGTCGCTCCACGTCACGTCGTCGCGCAGCGTGACGTCGAGCTGCGTGCCGTCGTCGTTCCACGCGTACTCGGTGCCGAGCAGCGGGACGTAGTCGTCTGTGTTGACGTTCGTGACGAAGAAGAGCGACTCGTAGATCGTGCCGAGGCCGCCGACCTTCGTCGGCGAGTACGGGTTGAAGTTGATCTGGTAGTCGCCGGACTGGCCCGTGTAGGCGACGAGGGTGTCGGCGCCGGAGGCTCCGGCGCCCCCGTCGCCCGTGCCGCCGGAGGAGCCGCAGCCCGCCAGAGCGAGACCGACGGCGGCGATGCCCGCGGCGAGCGAGACGCGCCGCCTGCGCGTGGTGCGAAGAGACATCATTGGTCCTTTCCTCACGCCGGAGCGGAGGCCGTCGGCGTTGACGAACCCTGTATGACGCAGGGGATCGGGAGGAACGATCTCCCGAGGACGCCATTGTTACGCACCGAAACGAACTCCGTCAAGGAGTTCGCTCCAAACCGCAACAAAGTCGCGGCCCGTCAGCCCGCGAGGTCTCCCGCGTGCCGCAGGACGAGCGGGGAGGCGAAGGCCTCGGGGGCGACGGCGGCGGGAGCACCCGAGACGACGAACTCATGGGCCTCCCCCGGCAGGAGGCTCACGAGCCCGCTGTCGACGACGGCGGTCGGATGGCCGCGGTCGGCCAGCAGGAAGACGTCCCGTGCGTAGGAGCGTGCCGTGACGCGCACCCGCACCGCGCCGTCCGAGCCCTCCCGTGCCGCGACGACGTCGAGGGCATCGCGGTCGAGCGCCTGGTCGACGACCTCGGCGAAGTCGTGGATCGTCCGCCCGAGCCCTGCGGCCTCCACGACGAGGACCTCGCCGGCCGGATCGTCGGCGAGGACGGCGCCCGCGGGCAGCGCGACGGTCGCCGTCCCGCGCGCACCGACATCCGCCGCGACGCGCGCCTCCGCGAGAACGGCGCCGTCGAAGGCGAGCCGACGCGCCACGACGACCCCCGACCACGGCTCGTCCGCGTCGTTCAGCAGGATGGCCGCGAGCACGCCGTCGCGAGGCTGCACGGTGACCAGGCGCGGCTCGTAGACGGCCTTGAGCGCGTGCCAGAGCGGCTTGCGCCGCTCGGCGGCGTCGACGGCGGCCCAGGAGATGACGGGCCAGCCGTCGTTCAGCTGCCACACGATCGTGCCGGTGTTGTACGGCGCGAGCGAGCGGAAGTGCGCGATGCCGAAGCGCACCGCGGCGGCCTGGTTGAGCTGCGTCGCCCAATGCCAGTCGTCGATCGTCCGGGGAGCGGGCAGATGGGGGCCGTACCCCCGCTCGAGCTTGAGATTGCCCTCCTGCGCCTTCTGATGCACGAGCATCTGCTCGCCGTAGGGGTCGAGAGGATCGTCGTGCACGGCGTCGACGAGCGTCGTCCAGGCGGGCGGCCCCTGGAAGCCGAACTCGGCGACGAACCGCGGCGTCCACTCGCGGTACGCGGCGTAGTCCTTCGCGTTCCACACGTCCCAGACGTGCACCGTGCCGTGCGTGTCGACGTTGGGGCTGATGTACGACGAGAACGAGTACGGGCTGCCCGGCGCGTAGAACCGCGTCGGGTCGAGCTCCGCGAGCAGGCCGGGCAGGAGCCGTCGGTAGTATCCCTCGCCCCAGGTCCTTCCGCCGAGACGCGCGCGCCATCCCCACTCCGCATAGCCGATGATGTTCTCGTTGTTGCCGTTCCAGACGACGAGCGACGGATGCGGCGACAGGCGCGTGATGGCCTCGCGCGCCTCGGCCTCGACCTCGCGGGCCAGCCAGTCCTCCTCGGCGTACGCCGCGCACGCGAAGAGGAAGTCCTGCCAGACGAGGACGCCCTGCTCGTCGCACAGGTCGTAGAAGTCGTCGCTCTCGTAGAGGCCGCCGCCCCAGACGCGGAGGAGGTTCATGTTCGCCTCGGTCGCGTCGCCGATCCGGCGCTCGCAGCGGTCGCGATCGACCTCGGTGACGAAGGCGTGGTCGGGGATCCAGTTCGCCCCCCGCACCTGGATGAGCCTGTCGTTCACGTGCACGGCGAACGGGCTGCCGTGCTCGTCGGGCGCGACGTCGACGCGCACCGTGCGGAATCCGACGCGGCCGCGCCAGGCGTCCAGATCGCCGTCCAGCCTGACCGCCACGTCGTAGAGGGCCTGCGCCCCGTGCCCGCGCGGCCACCACAGCTCGGCGTCGGGCACCTCGATGCGCACGTGCGCGCCGGTCGCCCCCGCAGCGACCTCAGCCGCGCGGACGATGCCGGCGACCTCGACCTCGACGCGCAACGGCACGGCCGTCAGCGCATCGGCACGGTCGATCGCGATGTGGGCGTCGAGCACGCCGGCGCCGCCGTCGACGCCCACGAGCGGACGGACCGACGCGATGCGCGCCGTCGACCAGGTCTCGATCCGGATCGGACGCCAGATGCCGCTCGCCGCGACGTCGATGCCCCAGTCCCATCCGAAGCCGCTCGCCATCTTGCGGAGGGCGTTGTAGGGATGGTGGTTCACGTGCGGACGCGGCCCGTGCTCCTCGGAGCGGGCCGCGGCTGCGGGGACGGGCGCGGCGAAGTCGACGCGCAGCGCGTTCTCCCCCTCGACGAGCGCCGCGCCGATGTCGAAGCGATAGGAGCGGTGCTGGTTCTCGGTGCGGCCGACCTCGACGCCGTTGAGCGTGACCGTCGCGAGGGTGTCGAGCCCCTCCGCCACGAGCTCGCGGCGCTCACTGCCGTCGTCATGCCAGCGGAACGTCGTCTCGAAGCGCCAGTCCGCGTCCCCGATCCACTGCTGCTCGGCCTCGTTCGCCCCGTCGAAGGGCTCCGCGACAAGCCCCGCGCGCAGCAGGTCGAGGTGCACGCTGCCCGGCACCTCCGCGGGGATCCCCCGGCCGGCGATGTCGTCGGGCACCGGGCCTCCGGTCGCGGAGACGGTCCAGTTCTCGGACAGCTGGATGGCGGTCATGCGGCTCCTTCGCCTCGGACGCCCGCCTGCCGGGCGCCGTACTTAATTCCACAGTCTTACAAACTGCGGGGCGCGACGCCAGGCCGGACGGCCCCATCCGCCCTCCCGTCGTCGAGCATCCGTCTTCTCCTCGGCGAGAATCCGCCTGCGCCGCGAGAATCCGTGCGGCGAGCGCATTCTCACCGCGCACCTGGATTCTCGAGGCCGGATGCGCGTCGGCGTCAGAGCACGACGACCTCTCCGAGAGCGGGCCGCAGCGTGAGGCGGAAGCCGGCGGATCCGCCCTCGACGACGCGTGCCGCTCCGTCGCCCAGGCCGAGCGCGTCGAGGGTCGCGCGGAGGGGCGCCGGATCGGGCTCGACGCGCTCGAAGGACACGAGCTCGATCGCCGGGATGCCGCTGAGCCCCGGCTGCGTCGTCGTCCCCCAGTCGATGAGGAAGGGGACGTCGAGGCGACGGTTCTCGCCACGCGTGAGACGCCATTCGAGGAGCTCGCCGTCGGGCTTGCGGCGCGAGAGGTCGTGCACGTCGCCCGGGTCGTAGCCGCGCCGGCGCGCGCCGACGACCGTCGCATCGATGTCGTCCGGGTGCACGGCGTACGTCCGGACGGCCGGGGCGGTGAGGCCGTCGATGCCGAACGTCGACGGCAGCGCCTCGTCGGCACGGTCGGGGTCGGGGCCGATGAGCTCGACGTACTGCGGCCCGCGAGCGCCGTCGATCGTGAGCGCGACGAGCGCGTTCGCGGTTCCCGTCGGGTGCGCGCCGCCCGGAGCCGCCGTCACCCCTGTGCGCTCGGCGAACCAGGCGACGAGCGCGTCGAGGTCGGGGCCGGCGATGACGACGTGGTCGAGGAGACGGGGGATGCTCACGCCCCGGCCCTCCGGCGCGCGGGGACCTCGGGCTCGCCCAGTGACAGCATGAGGCGGTTGGCCCAGTTGAAGAACGCCGCGCCGTTGATCACGTCGACGATCTCCGCGTCGTCGAAGCCCGCCGCGCGGAGCCGGTCGACGTCGGCCGCGCCGAACGACAGCGGCGTCTCGGCCAGTGCGACCGACGACGCCACGACCGCGTTCCAGCGCTCATCGCCGAGGTCGGCGTCGACGCCCTCGTCCAGGAGCCGCTGCACGTCCGCCTCGCGGCCCGACTCGCGCGTCGCCGCCGCGGAGTGCACCGACGCGCAGAAGACACAGCCGTTGTGCCGCGAGGTCGCCGTCGCCGCGAGCTCGCGCTCGGCGCGGCCGACGCCGCCGGAGGTGTTGAAGAAGATGTCGAGGTCGGTGAGGGTGCGCGCCTTCAGCGCCTCGGGCTCGCGCGCGAGGAGCCGGAAGTACGGCATCTTCGCCCGCGACGGCTCGATGAGCGCATCCCGCTGCTCCTCGGTGAGGTCCTGCTCGTCCACGGGAGCGAGCCACGGCACCCAGCCGAGGCCCTGCTGTGTGAATCCCTCCGGGCGTGCAAGGTCGGGGTATTCGGTGACGAGCTCGGTCATCTCACGGCTCCCTCGGTCGTGGCGGACGGGTTCTGGGCCAGCACGCGGAGTCCCCACGCAGTGCGCAGCTGGAAGGCGAGGAACGCCACGAGCTGCGAGAGCTTGACGATGTCATCCGCGCTCCAGCCGGCGTCGACGAGCGCGCGGACGGCCTCCGGTCCGGATTCGCGGGGACGGAACACGAGGAGATGCGTATGCGTCAACGCCGCCGCGAGACGCACGCCGAGCGCCTGTGCGTCCGCGGTCCACACGAGCCCCGCGACGCTCTCCGACCCCAGGGCCGGTTCGCGGTACGCGCCGTAGGGCCCGGTCGTGGCGCCGCTCGCGGCTGCGGCGTCGACGACGTCCGCGAGCTCCGGCGCCTCGTCGGAGAGCAGGTCGGCATAGAACCTCACCGCCTCGTCGAAGCCGTGCAGACGAGCCGTGAAGGCGGCCACCGCATAGCGCTCGCTCAGCGGGAACGTGCCCTCGTCGACGGGCTCGAGCAGCGCCTCGAAGCTCAGCTGCGCGTTCTCCCTCGCCTGCGCACGCTGGTCTCGCACCCTCGCTGAGGCACTGCCCGGCGCGATGCCGGCGAGCAGGTCGATGATGTCGGCGTTCTGCCGGCTCATGAGACTCCTTCGGTTTCGTGGACGATCGGACGGTGCGCGTCGCGCAACGACGCGGCGGCGCTCTCGCCCGTCCGGTATCCGAGCCGCGGGGCGACCTCGGAGGCGAGCAGCTCGAGCGAACGGAGCGTCAGCTCATGCGTCGCGGCGATCGAGTGGACCTGGAACGACACATCGGTCGATGCGGGGATGGCGGCGTCCGCCGAGAGCGACGCGACGACCTCGTCGACCGTGCCCACGTGGGTGTCGGTGACGCGGACGAGCTCGTCGATGCCGAGCCCGTCCGCATCGACGCCGTGCAGGGTCCCCGCGATCCGGCGCAGGCCGTCCTCCGCGAGCTCGAGAGCCCGCGTGCGGTCCTCGGGATCGACCACGAAGGCCGTGCGCGAGGCCAGCACGCGGAAGGGCGCGCCGGCGGGCAGCGCCGCCCGGTACGCCTCGATGAGGGGGAGCTGCACCTCGTGGAGGGGCGCATCCGGCGCATCCCGCGGCTGCGTCCGCGAGAGCAGAAGTCCGTCGCCCCGCGCACCCGCGCGGACACCGCCGTCGACCGAGAACGTCGCCTGCCAGACACGGCGTTCCAGGTCGCCGGGCTCGGGGTACACGCGCGATTCCGTGCCGCGCACGCCCCAGCCCGCGAGCGCGTCGACGAACACGGCGAAGTGCTCCGCGAACGTCTCGCGCCGGCGCTCGTGGTCGCGCCCGAACGCGGCGAACGACGACGGCGTTCCTCCCGACGAGATGCCCAGCTGCACGCGTCCGCCGCTGAGACGGTCGACGACGGCCGCGTCCTCCGCCGCCCGGAGCGGTTCGTCGAGGGGCAGCGTGACGACCGCCGTCCCGAGGCCGATGCGGGAGGTCCTCTCCGACGCCGCGGCGAGCAGCACGAACGGCGACGGCAGACCGCCCTCGTCCGCGCTGAAGTGATGCTGCGCGATCCACGCGGAGGCGAACCCGGCGGTCTCGGCGCCGGCGATCTGCTCGAGCGCGAAACGGTAGCGCTCGTGCGCCGGTGCGTCCTCGAGAAGCCGTGTGAAGAATCCCAGCCGGGGTCCCGTCATCCTCCCGCTCCCTCCGATCCGGTGCCCGCCGCATCCTCCGCGCCGCGGAAGACCGTGCCGGGGATGGCGGCGAGAAGCTGCTGCGTGTACGCGTGCTGCGGGTCGTCGAAGACCTGCGCAGCCGTGCCGAGCTCGACCTGCCGCCCGCGCTGGAGGACGGAGACGGTGTCCGCGATCTGCCGGACGACCGCGAGGTCGTGCGAGATGAAGACGTACGTCAGTCCGAGCTCGCCCTGCAGGCGCGCCAGCAGCCGCAGGATCTGCGCCTGCACGGTGACGTCGAGCGCCGAGACGGCCTCGTCGAGCACGACGAGCTCGGGCTCGAGGATGAGCGCACGCGCGATCGCGACGCGCTGGCGCTGTCCGCCCGAGAGCTCTCGCGGCTTCCGCGCGCCGATCTCCGGCGCGAGGGAGACGAGCTCGAGATGATGCGCGACGCGGTCGGCACGCTCCGCGCGATCGCCGATCCGGAAGTTCGCCAGCGGCTCGGCGAGGATGCCCGCGATCGTCTGGCGCGGATCGAGCGAGCCGTACGGGTTCTGGTAGACGAGCTGCGTCGTCCGCCGGAAGTCGCGGGCCGACCGTAATGCCGTGACATCCGTGTCGCCCACCCGGATCGTGCCGCCCGTGGGCCGGTTGAAGCCCGCGATGCTGCGTCCCGTCGTGGTCTTCCCCGAGCCCGACTCGCCGACGAGCGCATGCGTCGTCCCCCGCGGCACCGAGAACGACACGTCGTCGACCGCGACGAGCGGCGTGCGCCCGGCGCCGCGACCGAACTCCTGCCGCAGCCCCGTCACCGCAACGAGCGGCCGTGCGCCCGCCACCACGACGGGCGGCGTGCGCTCGACGACCTGCGCGAGCGACGGCGCATCCGCGAGCAGCGTGCGCGTGTAGCCGGCCGCGGGCGCCGTCAGGACCTCCGACGAGGGCCCCGCCTCCTGCACCTCTCCCCCGCGCATGACGACGATCGCATCCGAGCGGTCCGCCGCGACGGCGAGGTCGTGGGTGATGAACAGGACGCCCGTTCCCGACTCCTCCCGGAGCCGGTCGAGCAGGTCGAGGACGGTCCGCTGCACCGTGACGTCGAGGGCGCTCGTCGGCTCGTCGGCGATGACGAGCTCCGGCTCGAGCGCGATCGCGGCGGCGATGAGCACGCGCTGCCGCATGCCGCCCGACAGCTCGTGCGGGTACTGGCGGGCACGCGTCTCGGGGTCGTCGATCCCGACACGGTCGAGCAGGTCGATCACGCGCGCGCGGATCTTCGCGCCGTCGCGCCAGCCGTGGATGCGCAGCGCCTCCCCCACGCTCGACCCGATCGTCGTGACGGGGTTGAGCGAGCTGCCGGGATCCTGCGGGATGAGCCCGATGCAGCGTCCGCGGAGGGTCCGCCACCGGCGCTCGGGGAGGCCGACGAGCTCGGTGAGCCCCTCCGTGCGCTCGTTCAGCCGGATGCTGCCGCCCGCGATGCGGCCGTTCGAGGCGAGCAGGCCGATCGCGGACTGCGCGACGGTGGACTTGCCCGAGCCGGATTCGCCGACGAGGGCTGTGACCTTGCCGGCCTCGACGTCGAACGAGACGCCGTTCACGGCGTTCACGAGGCCGCCCGTCGTGCGGTATTCCACCGCCAGATCGCGGATGGACAGAAGCGCCTCGCCCGTCATGCCGACTCCCCTCCGCGGATGGCCTGGCTGAGCCGGTTGGTCGCGAGGACCACGACCACGACGACCGCGCCGGGCAGCACCGTGAGCCACCAGGCCGTGGCGACGTAGTTGCGCCCCTCGGCGATGAGGAGGCCCCACTCCGGCGTGGGCGGCGGTGCGCCGTAGCCGAGGAAGCCGAGCGTGGAGATCTGCAGGATGGCCGAGCCGAGCTGCAGCGCGGCGAGCGCGATGACGGGCGTGAGCGAGTTCGGGAGGATGTGCCGCCACAGCACGCCGAAGAAGCTGCCGCCGGAACCGTAGGCGGCCTCGACGAACTCGCTCACGCGTACGCTCACCACCTGTGACCGCGCGAGACGCGCGAACGTCGCGATCGACGTCACGCCCACGGCGATGGCCGCGTTCGCCGTGCCGAATCCGAGGAGGATGACGACGCTCAGCGACAGCAGGAGGGCCGGGATGGCCAGGAGCACGTCCACGACGCGCATGAGCGCCTCGTCGACGGCGCCGCCCGTCGCACCGGCCGTGATGCCGATCGCGGTGCCCACGACGAGCCCGACCAGGACGGCGATGAGCGCGCCGCTGATCGACTGCGAGGCGCCGTGAACGACGCGGGAGAGGACGTCCCGGCCCGTGGCGTCCGTGCCGAACCAGTGCGCGGCGCTCGGCGCCTGCAGCGACGCGGCGACGGTCTCGGTCGGGCTGACCGGGGTGAAGAGCCCCGGGGCGACCGCCCAGGCGACGGCGACGAGGATGACGACGGACGGGAGGAGCACGCCGGGGCGCACGATCGGGCGCCACCAGGCCTGGCGCGAGCGGGCCGGTGCGACGACGGTCATCGGACGGCTCCCTTCCGCGAGCGGCCCTGCGACGCGGGCCTGCGCAGGCGCGGGTCGAGGACGGGGTAGAGCAGGTCGACGACGAGGTTGATGACGACGAAGGTGACGGTCGTGATCACGACCACGGCGAGGAGCACGGGCGTGTCGCGGTTGGCGACGGCCTGTGCCGTGAGCTGGCCGATGCCGTTGCGGGAGAACACGGTCTCGGTCACGACCGCGCCGCCGACGAGCTCGCCGAAGAGGAGGCCCGCCATCGTGAGCGTCGGCACGAGGGCGTTGCGCGCGACGTTGCGCCACAGGAGCCATGACGTGCTCGCACCGCGCGCCCGCACGACCGCGACGAACGGCTGGTCGCGCACCTCGTCGATGCTGCGCATGAGCACCTGCGCGAGCGGCGCCGCGATCGGGATGGCCAGGGTCGCCACAGGCAGGATGAGCGCCTGCATGGGTCCGGCGCCGATCACGGGGATGAGGCCGAGCTGGAACGAGAACACCTGGATGAGGATGATCCCGATCCAGAAGACGGGCAGCGACACGAAGAAGGGCGGGATGTTGCGGAAGGTGCGGCGCAGCCACGCTCCCCTGCCGTAGGTCGCCGTGAACGCGATGGTCACGGCGAGGAAGATCGCCGCCACGAGGCCCAGGACGGCGAGGGTGAGGGTCGACGGCAGGCTCGCCCCGATGAGGTCGGAGACGGCCGCCCCGCTCTGCACGGAGTAGCCGAAGTCTCCCCGCAGGAAGCCCCACGCCGACTCGAGGTAGCGCACCGCGAGCGGCCGGTCGGCCCCGTACGCCGCGCGGATCTCGGCGAGCTGCTCCGGCGTGAGGCCCAGATCGGGACTGCCGTAGCGCGCGAGCACCGCGTCCCCCGGCAGCGCGGCGAGCAGCACGTACGCCACCGTGTAGGCGAGCACGAGCACGAGCACCGCCTGCCCCGCACGTCGCAGCACGTAGACCATGGTCACCTTCCGTACGAGGTCGGGAACGGGTCCGCCCGCCCCCGACCTCTCCGTCTCATCCGGCGATCGCGCGGGGCGACCGCCGGCGGCTCACTGCGCCAGCCAGGTCTCGTAGAACGACGGGCGGCCGACGGACTCCGTCTCGAAGCCCTGGACGGCGTCGACGTAGCCGAACACCTGGGGCTCCTCGAAGAGAGGGAGGATGTACGCCTGATCGGCGAGGTGCTGCTGCGCGGCGGCCGATGCCTCGGCGCGTCCCTCCTCCGTCGGCGACGAGGCGATCTGCTGCAGCAGGTCGTCGAGCTCCGGGTCGCCGACCGAGCCGTCCGGGTAGCCGTTGAGCAGCGTGTTGCGGTTGCCGGAGAAGTACTGCGACTTCAGGACGTCGTAGTCGGCGCGCCCGACCATGGAGTGGTACACCTGCAGCGTGCCGACCTCCGTGCGCGCGGCGTCCTGTGCGGCCTGGTCGCCGGGGAGCAGGTCGACCTCCACGCCGATCTCGCCGAGCTGCTCCTGGATGAGGGTCACGACCTCCGCGGAGCGCGGCTGCGGCAGCGCCTCGTTGAAGGTGAGCGACAGGCGCTGGCCGTCCTTCTCGCGGATGCCGTCGGAACCGGGCTCCCAGCCCGCCTCGTCCAGCAGCTCGGCCGCCTTCTCGGGGTCGTGCCCGTAGGACGACGACGTGTCGGTGTACCCGAGGGCCGTCGTGGCGAGCGCGCCCGTGGCGAGCGGATAGCTGTCGGTGAAGAGCGTGTCGACGATCTCCTGGCGGTCGATGCCCGCGATGATCGCCTGGCGGACCCGGATGTCCTCCAGAAGCGGGTCGCGGAAGCGGAAGCTCAGGCCGTTGTTGACGCCGTTCGTCGCGGCGGCGTAGAGCGAGAGGCCGTCGGCGTCGAACTGCGCCTCGTCGGGCGCCTCGATCTGGCGGGCGATCTGCGCCTGCTGCGAGACGACGGTGCCGACGCGGACGCTGTCCTCCGACGCGACGACGACGTCGACGGCGTCGAGGTACGGACGGCCCTGGTGCTCCAGCGACGGCGGCGCCCAGTCGTAGTCCTCCCGGGCCTCGAGCGTGAGCTTCGTGCCGATCTCCTCGTCCGAGATCACGAACGGGCCGCTCGCGACGATGTCGGTCGCGTTGCCGGGGCCGAACTCCTCGCTCGTGCGGTCGAGGGTGTCGTTCGAGAGCAGGCCCGAGTTGATGGTCGACACGGCCTGCGCGAAGCCCGGCGACGGCGCGGTGAAGAAGAACGTCGCCGTGTGCTCGTCGACGACCTCTCCCCTGTCGTAGTTGTTGATGGCCTCCGACACCGGCAGCGCGCGATCGGTGTCCCCCGCGCCGAACAGGTCGAAGTTCTTCACGACGTTCTCCGCGTCGATCGGCGTGCCGTCGGAGTAGGTCGCGTCGTCGCGGAGCGTGAAGGTGTACTCCGTCGCGTCCTCGTTGACGGTGTAGTCCGTGGCGATCCACGGCTCGAGCTCGAGCGTCTCGGGGTTCTGGTAGAGCAGCCGGTCCGTGATGTTGTTCACGATGCCGCCGTTGGGGTAGAAGCCGGCCGACGGCGGGTACAGGGTGACCCAGGTCTGCGGCTCGAGATACGTGAGCGTGCCTCCCGTCTGCGGCTCGCCGGACGCGGCGGAGTCGCTCGTCGCCTGGCCGCCGGAGCAGCCCGCGAGGAGCGCGGCGGCCGTGACGACGGATGCGACCGCCAAAGCGGCACGGGGGAATCGGGGCATGACATCTCCTCGGGTGCGATGCAGGGGCAGCGCTATGGGCGCCGAGGACCAGTCCATCACAGACGGGGCCCGCCCCGGCTCGCCGGCTTCACGGAGCGTAAAGAGCCGGTGCCGCTTCGGAGCGGCGCGTTTCGCCGCGCGTGCCCGCGCTGGCAGGATGGGACGCGGGGGACGCAGACGAGCAGAGACGAGGCATACGCCCATGGCCGTGATCGAGAACGCGAAAGTCGCCGTCGTCGGAGCCGGGGCCGTGGGGGCCAGCACGGCGTACGCCCTGCTCATCCGCAACTCCGCCCGTCAGGTGGCGCTGTACGACATCAACACGGCCCGGGTCGAGGCGGAGGTCCTCGATCTCGCCCACGGCGCGATGTTCACGGGTTCGAGCAACATCACGGGCGGAAGCGACCTCTCGGCCGTCGAGGGCGCGCACGTCGTCGTCATCACGGCGGGGGCCGCGCAGCGGCCGGGGCAGACGCGCCTGGAGCTCATCGGGACCAACGCCCGCATCTTCGAGACGATGCTGCCGCAGTTGCTCTCCGTCGCCCCCGACGCCGTCTACGTCATCGTCTCCAACCCCTGCGACGTGCTGACGACGCTCGCGGTCGAGCAGACGGGGCTGCCTCCGCAGCGGCTCTTCGCGTCGGGCACGGTGCTCGACACGTCGCGTCTGCGGTGGCGGCTGTCGCAGCGGGCCGGCGTCGCGCCGAGCTCGGTGCACGCGCACATCATCGGCGAGCACGGCGACACGGAGTTCCCCCTCTGGTCGAGCGCGACCATCGGCCCGGTGCCGCTTCTCGACTGGAAGGCGGAAGGACATCCTCCCCTCCGCCAGGAGGAGCTCGACGGGATCGCGCACGACGTTCGCCACGCCGCCTACACGGTCATCCAGGGCAAGGGCGCGACGAACTACGCCATCGGGCTCTCCGCGGCGCGCATCGTCGAAGCGGTCCTCCAGGACGAGCACGCCGTGCTCCCCGTGTCGACGGTCCTCGACGACTTCCACGGACTCGACGGCGTGGCGCTCTCCGTGCCGTCCATCGTGTCGTCGTCGGGAGCGCGCCCGATCAGCGAGACCCCCTTCGACGAGAGCGAGCTCTCCCTGCTGCACACGTCCGCCGAGGCGCTTCAGGACATCGCCGCTCAGGTCCGCGGCTGAGCGGCGCCCGCCGGGCTCAGATCTGCCCGACGGGCTCGCGCTTCTCCGCCTGGAACGTGTCCTCCCTGCGGCCGTGCGCCCAGTACGCGGAGAGCGAGAGCTGCGAGCGGTCGAGCGCGCGCTCGTCGGTGAGGTAGGGGCGGAGCGACTTCATGGCGCCCCGCTCGCCGTGAGCGAAGACGTGCACGCGTCCGCCCCGCCATTCGAGCGCGCGCACGGCGTCGGCCAGCAGCGTGGTGGTGCCCGCCTCCCGGCCGTCCCGGTGCAGCCACTCGACCCGGATGCCATCCGGGGCGGCGAGCTCGACGTGATCGGCGTCGCCGTCCACCTCGAGCAGGACGACGCCCTCGGCATCCGACGGGGCGGCCTCGAGCGCGGCGGCGATCGCCGGGAGCGCCGAGTCGTCGCCCGCGAGGAGATGCCAGTCGGCCTCGGGATCGGGCGCATAACCTCCTCCGATCCCGCGCAGGACGACGGGCTGGCCGGGACCCGCGGCATCCGCCCAGGGACCTGCGACGCCCTCGGAGCCGTGCACGACGAAGTCGATCCAGATACGGCCGTTCGCGAGATCGAAACGGCGGATGGTGTACGTGCGCACCGAGGGAAGCAGCTCGACGGGGAGCCGCTCGCGGAGAGCGGCGAGGTCGTAGGGCGGGGCGAGGTCCGTCTCGGGATGGGCGAAGAGCATCTTCGTGTAGGCGTCGGTGAAGCCCTTGTCCTCGACGGCCGAGATGCCGGGACCCCCCGCGACGATACGGACGAGGTGCGGCGTCAGCTGGATGCGTTCGAGCACCTCCAGGACGATCTGAGGTCGCTGGGGTCGTCGCGTGCGGGCGTCTGGAACGGTCATCGGATTCCTTCCGGGTGGATCAGGGGCGGTCACGCCGCCCCTCGCGGCCGGGCCGGATGCACGGCCGCGCCCCTCGGATCCAGGCTAACGACCGCGAGGACGCAGTGGCATCGCACCTCAGGCGACGACGCGCTCTCCCCGCAGCACGGCACCACCCGCCGCGAGCGACGCCGGCACGTCGAGGACCCTCTGGTTGCGGCTGCCCCGGAACGCGAGCGTGAGATCGCGTTCGGCGAGCTCGAACCGCCCGTCGACGAGGACGTCGAGCTGCGACAGCAGCTCCTCCTTGTCGTGCTGCCCGGCGTCGACCTCGGCGAGCAGCTCGTCGAACGTGTAGCCGGACCAGCACCACACGTCCTTGCGCCTCCCGTGCTCGGAGCGCAGACGACGCACGACGCGCAGGCAGACGTCGGTGTTGAGGAAGGGCTCCCCGCCGAGCAGCGACAGACCCTGTACGGCCTCGTGCGCGAGGTCCTCGGCGATCCGGTCGGCGAGGTCGTCGTCGAAGGGCGCGCCGTAGCGGAACGACCACGCGGCCTCGTTGAAGCACCCCTCGCACGCGAACGGGCATCCGCTGACGTAGAGCGCGCACCGCACGCCCTCGCCGTCCACCATCACGAAGGGCTTGTAGTCGGCGACGCGCCCCCGGCCGAGGCTCGACGCCCGCCACTGCCCGGGGGCCGGGCTCCTCATCGGACGGCGTCCGGCCCGCCCGCTCCGGCGGGCATGTGCTTGGCGCGGGACGAGATCTCGACGTGGCGGCCGCGCACCATCGGCCGCTGCTGCGGATTGCCGAGGTAGCCGCACGTGCGCTTGACGACATCGCACATGCGCGGGTCGTCGTTGCCGCAGGACGGGCACGCGAACCCCCGTCCGGTCGGGTCGAAGTCCCCCTCGAAGCCGCAGGCGAAGCAGTGGTCGATCGGCGTGTTCGTGCCGAGGTAGCCGACGCGGTCATAGGCGTAGTCCCACACGGCCTCGAGGGCTCGGGGGTTCTGCTGCAGCACGGGGTACTCGCAGTAGTGGATGAAGCCACCCGAGGTGAACGGGGCGTAGTCCTTCTCGAAGTCCAGCTTCTCGAACGGCGTGGGGCTCTTGCGGACGTCGTAGTGGAAGGAGTTCGTGTAGTACTCCTTGTCGGTGATGTCGGCGACGGCGCCGAACCTCTGCGCGTCGAGCCGGCAGAACCGGTCGGTCAGGGACTCGCTCGGCGTGGAGTAGACGCTGAACGCGTATCCGTGCCGATCGGTCCACTCCTCCGCGTGCTCGTGCAGCGTGCGCAGGATGCGCAGAGTGAACTCCTTCGCCTCGGGGTTCCCCTCCCACTCGGGGCCGTAGAACGCCGTGGCCGCCTCATAGAGGCCGATGTATCCGAGGGAGACGGTCGCACGCCCGCCGCGGAACAGGGCGTCGACGTCGTCCTCGACGGCGAGCCGCTGCCCGAAGGCGCCGTGCATGTAGAGGATGGGCGCATTCGCCGGAACGGCCTCCTTGCAGCGCTCGACCCGGTAGAGCAAGGCGTCGTGGACGATCTCGAGGCGCTGTCCGAGCAGCGCCCAGAAGGCGTCCTCGTCGCCGCGCGTCTCCAGCGCGACGCGCGGAACGTTGAGCGTCACCACGCCGAGGTTCATCCGCCCTTCGACGACATCGCGCCCCTCGTCGTCGGTCCACGCCGGAAGGAACGAACGGCACCCCATCGGGACCTTGAACGAGCCGGTGATCTCGACGATCTTGTCGTAGCTGACGATGTCGGGGTACATCCGCCTGGTCGCGCACTCGACGGCGAGCTGCTTGATGTCGTAGTTCGGGTCAGCCGGGTCGAGGTTCACGCCGCGGCGCAGCGTGAAGATGAGCTTGGGGAAGATCGCGGTGCGCCTCTCGCTGCCGAGCCCCTCGATGCGGATGCGCAGGATCGCGCGCTGGATCTCGCGCTCCAGCCATCCCCTCCCGAGGCCGAACCCGACCGACGTGAACGGCGTCTGGCCGTTGGAGGTGAACAGCGTGTTGATCTCGTACTCGAGGCTCTGCATCGCGTCGTAGATGTCCTTGCGGGTCCGCTCCTCCGCATAGGGCCTGTGCTGCGTCTCGTCGTCGATCCAGCGCTGCGCCTCGGCGAGGTGCTTCTCGAGGTTCTGCTCGGCGTACGGGGCCAGGAGCTCGTCGATCCGGTTCACGGAGCAGCCGCCGTACTGGCTGGACGACACGTTCGCGATGATCTGGGAGATCTGCGCCGTCGCGGTCTGGATGGAGCGCGGCGGGTCGACCTCGGCGTTCCCGATCCGGAAGCCGCCGGCCATCATGGTCGCGAAGTCGATGAGACAGCAGTTCGTCATCGGGGCATACGGGTGGTAGTCGAGGTCGTGGTAGTGGAGGTCGCCCCTCGCGTGGGCGTTCGCCACGTGGGGCGGCAGCATCCGCATCCCGATCGCCTTCCCCACCGCTCCCGCCGTGAGATCGCGCTGGGTGTTGAAGACGCCCGCGTCCTTGTTGGCGTTCTCGTGGACGACCGAGGAGTCCTTGCCGAGGAGCTTGCCGATGGAGTGGTTCACGTCGAGCGCCTGCGCGCGATCCAGGTCGCGCCGGACGCGATAGTCGATGTACGCCTTCGCGACGTCGTACTGATGCGACTCGAGGAGCATGTGCTCGACGACGTTCTGGATCTCATAGATCCGCACGCGACCGGTGAAGCGCGTGACGAGCTCGTCCACGGCGCGGTCCACGATGTCGTCGATCGTCAGCTCCTGCAGCCCGTCGACCGTCCCGTGCACCTCGGCGAAGGCCTTCGTCACCGCGGCGCGGATGCGGCCGGCGTCGAAGGGCAGGATCCGCCCGTCGCGCTTGCACACCGTCGGCGCAGGGGGCGCCCCGGCATCGGTCCGTCTCTTCTCCGCCGTCGCGACCACTGTCATCCTCTGCTCTCTCCTCTGCACGATCAGCACCAGATCTAGTGCCACCCACCCCTCTTAGGCACCATATATAGCCATATGAGCCGATTCTCGGACCAAGGTCCCACGGATCCGGCGCTCACAGCGCCAGGCCCGTGTGCCTCCACCAGACCTCGTATGAGACGACCATCAGGCCGACGTAGGCGGGGAGCATCACGAGGGAGAGCCGGAGGAGATCGCGGGGGACGAACCCCTCGCCGCGGTCGTCGGCGTCGATGAAGACGAGGAGGGCCTTCGAGCTCACCGGCAGCGTGAGGCAGTAGTCGAGGCCGATGCTGACGAGGAACACCACGGCGACGGGCGAGAGGTCGGCCGTCGCGGCGAGCGCGAGGAAGGGAGGGACGATCGCGATGGCCCGCACCGTGTGCGATGTGACGTAGAGGTGGGCGGTCGCCGAGAGCAGGGCGACGACGACGACGAGCGCGAGCGAGGACGTCAGCCCGTCGATCCCGCTCAGCGCGAACAGACCGGAGACGATCCACTCGCCCGCCCCCGATTCGACGAGGGCGCCGCCGAGCGCCAGCGCCCCGGCGACGAACAGGACGAGCGACCACGACACCGAGGCCAGCCCCTCCTTCCACGTCATGACGCCGAGGCCGGGCGCGCAGAGCAGCACGGCGGCGACGATCGTCACGGCGGCGATCTCGACGCCGTGCAGCGGCTCGGTCAGCCATCCGACGAGCGCCGCCCCGACGACGACGGCCACCACGCGCTCGGCGCGGGTGAGCGGCGCGTGCCTCGGGGCCGCCCCCGATGCCGCCTCGGTCTCGAGGGGACGCCTCCGCTCCTCGCGCCGGAGGAACATCGCCTGCACCGCGACGCACACGACGACGCTCGCCGCGATCCCGAACGGAGCGCCCCACAGGGCCCATTGCAGATAGGAGATCGTCTCGCCCGTCGTCTGCCGCAACAGGTCGACGGCGACGAGGTGCGATGTCGCGCCGACGAGCGTGGACGTCGTCGACACCAGGACGACGGTCGGCATCAGCAGTGCGAGCGCCCTGGCGATGCGCGCGTCGCCGAGACGCGTCGCGAGGGAGCGGTAGACCGGCAGCAGCACGGCGGCGCGACCGGACGTCGACGGCACGAGGAACGACAGCGGCACGACGGCCGCCGTGACCGTCCACATGAGCCCTCGCACGGATCGCGCCCTGCCGATGATCGCTCCCGTCAGGCGGGCGGCCAGGCCGGAGCCCGCCATCGCCCCGCCGATGACGAAGGCGCCGACGATGAGCCAGACGACGTCGTTCCCCAGCGAGGCGAAGAACTCCTCCTGCCGCCCGACGGGGATGCAGGCGGTCAGCCCGGCTCCCAGGGCGACGTACCCCGGTTCGAGGTCGGTCAGCGTCCACAGCACCGTCGCCGCGCCGAAGGCGAACAGCACGAGTCGAGCGTCGACCGGCAGGTCGCCGGGCAGCGACACCAGCGCGCCGATCGTCACGATGAGCCCGGCCGCCCAGCGCATGCGGACGGGCACCGCGAGCGCACGCTCGCGCCACGACCTCGCCCGAGCCGGCTCGGGGACCGAGGACGACGCGTCCCCCTCCTCGCAGCCGGTGCGCGTGGTCATGAGACGCTCCGCAGCAGGGGGCGGGGGCCCTGGCTCTCCGTCTGCCCGAGCTGGCAGCCGATCAGCACGAGACGCATGGAGCGCTCGGCGGCGTCGGTGAGGAGCTGCGGCGAGCGCTCGATCGACTCCTTCAGCGTGAGCGGCAGCGGCACGATCGAGACGACGGCGTCGATGCCGATGTCGTGGACGTCGCGTGCACGCCGGCCGATGGTGCCCGCCAGGGCGAACACCGGCTTGCCCTGGGCCTTCGCGCGCCGAGCGACCTCGGCGGGCACCTTGCCGTGCGGGGTCTGCTCGTCCACGGAGCCCTCGGCCGTGATCACGAGATCGGCTCCGGCGATGAGGCCGTCGAGGTCGACGTGGTCGAGCATGACGTCGAACCTCGGCATCAGACGCGCGCCGAGCCCGCCCGCGAGCCCCGCGCCCAGCCCGCCGGAGGCGCCGGTGCAGCTCCCCGTGGCGAGATCGTACGACCTCGGCTGCACGCCGTCGCGGGTCAGCACCTCCGCCCACCGCTCGAGCGACGCGTCGAGGGCGTCGACCTGCTCGGGCGTCGCCCCCTTCTGCGGGCCGAACACGCGGGCGACGCCACGAGGACCGGTGAGGACGTTGTGCGGGTTGCAGGCGACGAGCACATCGACGTCGGAGAGCCGGGGGTCGACCCCGGAGAGGTCGACCCCCGCGACGTCGGCCAGGGCGTTGCCGCCCCGGCCGATCTCGTCGCCGGCGGAGTCGGTGACGCGGGCACCGAGAGCCTGCAGCGCCCCCGCTCCGCCGTCGCACGTGCCGGAGTCTCCGCAGCCGACGAGGATGCGACGGGCTCCCTCGTCGAGTGCGGCGCGGATGAGCTCGCCGACGCCGTACGTCGTCGTCGCCCCCGGATCGCGCAGATCCGCCGGGACGAGCCGGAGCCCCGCCGCCTCGGCCATCTCGACGACCGCGGTCCCCTGGGCGCCGCCTCCGAGCAGCGCCAGGACCGCCGTCACAGGACGACCCACGGGACCCGTGACCCGACGCTCGACGAGACGGCCTCCCGTCGCCGCCGCGAGCGTGCGCGCCGACCCCTCGCCGCCGTCGACGACGGGGACGCGGTCGATCACCGCTCCGGGGAGGGTCCTCCGGACGCCCGACGCGATCGCGTCGGCGACCTGCTCGGCGGAGAGGCTCTCCTTGAAACCGCTGGGGGCGATCAGGACGCGCCCGGGAACCTTGGTCATCGCTGCCGACCTCCTCGTGCCCGCGACGTCCTTCGCCGGGGCATGAGTCAACAGGCTGCCCACCGGCCACAAGACGTTCATGAGCCGTTCATGAGGAAGATCTCATGCGGCGGGCGCACGGGGGCGACGCTCCGGATGTCGGCGGCGCCTCCTACGCTGGAGACATGGCCACCAAGCGCTCGGCGACAGCCGCATACGTCTGCAGCGAGTGCGGGTGGACCACCGCGAAGTGGGTGGGCCGTTGTGGCGAGTGCCAGCAGTGGAACACCGTCGTCGAGGCGTCGGCGCCTGCGGGCGGCTCACGCCGGGTCGCCCCGCTGGTCCCGACGTCGTCGGCGCGCCCCATCACGAGCATCGACACGAGCGAGACGCCGCGACGGGCGAGCGGCGTGGGGGAGTTCGACCGC
This sequence comes from Microbacterium sp. AB, assembly GCF_032878875.1. Lineage (NCBI taxonomy): Bacteria > Bacillati > Actinomycetota > Actinomycetes > Micrococcales > Microbacteriaceae > Microbacterium > Microbacterium betulae. Next base: position 2,978,236 of record NZ_CP118157.1, read on the forward strand.
GTGCTCGGCGGGGGCATCGTGCCGGGCGCGGCCATCCTGCTCTCCGGGGAGCCGGGCGTCGGCAAGTCGACACTGCTCCTCGAGGTCGCGGCGCAGTCGGCGCGCGAAGGCCGGCGGGTGCTCTACGTCAGCGCGGAGGAGTCGCCCGCGCAGGTCCGGCTGCGCGCCGAGCGCACGAGCGCCCTGCACGACGAGCTCTACCTCGCGAGCGAGACCGATCTGGCGAGGGTGCTCGGCCACATCGACGAGATCTCCCCCGCCCTCGTCATCGTCGACTCGGTGCAGACGGTCTCGTCCTCGCTCTCCGACGGCGCCGCCGGCATGCCCGGACAGGTGCGCGAGGTCGCCTCGACCCTCATCCGGGTCGCCAAGGAACGCGACCTCCCCGTGATCCTCGTCGGCCACGTCACGAAGGACGGCCAGGTCGCGGGCCCCCGCGTGCTCGAGCACCTCGTCGACGTCGTCTGCCACTTCGAGGGCGACCGGCAGACGAGCCTGCGCTTCCTCCGCGCCCTGAAGAACCGCTTCGGAGCCGCCGATGAGGTGGGCTGCTTCCAGATGGCAGGTGACGGCATCGTCGGCGTCCCCGACCCGAGTGCGCTCTTCCTCTCGCACGGCGAGCCCGAGCCCGGCACCTGCGTCGCGATCGCGCTCGAGGGCCGGCGTGCGCTGCCCGTCGAGGTGCAGGCCCTGACGATCCCGACGAGTGCGACGAATCCGCGCCGCGTCGTCAACGGCATGGATGCCTCCCGGGTCGCGATGGTGCTCGCCGTGCTCGAGCGGAGGGCGGGCATCAGGACGAGCGAGCTGGACGTCTACGTGTCGACCGTGGGCGGCGTGCGCTTCACGGAGCCGGCGGCCGACCTGGCCATCGCGATCGCCGTCGCGGGCTCGGTGCGGAATCACGCGATCGCCCGCAACGTCGCCGCCGTCGGCGAGCTGAGCCTCGCGGGCGAGGTGCGCCCCGTCACCCAGGGGGCGCAGCGCCGCGCCGAGGCCGCCCGCCTCGGCTACACGCGCGTCGTGGACGATCGGTCGGGCAAGCTGACGAGCGCTCTGAACGACATCCGCGCGCTGCACCTCGTGTCGCGCGACGCGGGCTTCCCCGAGTTCTGAGACCCGCTCAGGCGTCGAGGGCGTCGAGCAGATCGGCCGGCGACGCCTGCATGGGATGGGGCCCGGCGATGTCGAGGAACACCGTCGTGACCGTCGCCCGATGCTCGGTGAGGAACGCGCGCAGCCATGCGGGCGAGTAGACGCCCACCCCGGGCGGCAGATTCGCCGGCTTGTGGCGGGCGTCGCTGAAGAGCAGCAGCGCGACGTCGCCGGTGCCCGCATCGCGGTAGGTCCACACCTCGCCGCCGTCGAGCGGGTTGTCCCGGGGCCCCGGCGCGATCAGCGGCACGACCGTGTTGCCGTTCCGCAGGGCGAGGGCGACGGCCGCCATGTCCTGCTTCTCGAGCGCCAGGGCGAGCGCCTCCGAACGGAAGGCCGCAGGATCGGCGGCGACGGACTTCTTGCGCTGGGGGGCGGCCATGCCCTCCAGACTACGGAACGTCCGGAGCGCGAACCTGCCCCGAGGCCCCTGTTCACCAGTTTCCTCGCGCTCAGGCCTTCTTCGGCGCGGTCACGGTCAGCGATGCCGCGGTGCAGCCCTTCATCGCCTTCTGGATGGCGGTCTTCTCGGCCGCGTCGATGGCCAGCGACCACCGATACTTCACCGCAACCCACTCGGCGACGTACTGGCACCTGTTCTTCGCAGGCAGCCACTGCGCGGGATCCTTGTCGACCTTCGCCTGGTTCGAGGCCGTGCTCACGGCGTTGAGCGTCCATGCGTAGCCGAGGTCGTTCGCGAACTTCTGGCGGCGCGACGCGCTCCACTTCTGCGCCCCGGAGTCCCACGCCTCAGACAGAGCGACGAGGTGGTCGATCTCGAGCTTGCTCGCGTCCGTGTACGTCCTGCCGTCGTACTGGCTGTGCCATCTCCCGGTCTTCACGGTGCACGACGACTTGGCGTGAGTGACGTTCTTCTTCGACTCGGCCATGAGCACCTCGGCGCGGGTGTTGCACCCGTCCTTGTCGGCGTCGATGCCGTAGTTGAACAGGCTCCGGTCATACTTCGACGTGTTCTCCGCCTTCACCGGGAGTGTGTTCAGCAACGTGCTGGCGTTGACCGTGGACGCCGCCGAAGCGGCGTCGGGATGCGCCCCCACGAGGAGCGCGGGGACGAGGACAGCCGTCAGTGCCACACGCACGAAGGGGGCTCGAGGCGACGTCACAGACGAATGATAGCGGCGTCCGAGGGCATCGACCGACGCCGCGACACCCCGGCGCGGCTCTGCGGGACGTTCGCAGGGCCGACGGTGCAGCGGCGCTGCTACGAGACGGCCGTCAGTACAACAGGAACTGCGTCGTCTCGGCGGCCTCGACACCCGCGATCGCGACCTGCAGATGGTACGACGCTCCCCCGGCGGGAGCGGCGGGCCGGCTGTCGCTGTCGCACGAGTCGACCGTCGACCGGGTGCGATCCCAGACGACGGGCTCCGCGCTCGTGACGCTCTGCCCGGCGGTGAGCGTCACCTCCATGTCGCTCGGCTCGGTCTGGCAGTCCGTCGACTGCCACCAGGTGTCGTCGCCGCTGGTCACGACGAAGCTCTGCGTCGACGTCCCGACGTTCAGCACGCAGTCGACGGAGCCGGTGTTCGTGAGCTGGATCGAGAAGCTCGGCTGCTGATCGGCGGCGTACTCGCCCTGGTCGGCGATGCCGACGACCTCGAGCACCCCGGGGTCGCACGCCGCCGGGGTCGCCGAGGCGGACGGCTCGGGGTCGGGCGTCTCGGTCGGATCGGCGGTGGCCACCGGCTCCTCGGGCTCGGTGGTCGGCGCGGAGGTGGGGGCGGTCGTCTCGGCGGCGGGCTCGGCGTCGCCGCCGAAGAGGCCCTGCCACGGCTGGGCGACGGCCAGCCAGACGATGCCGCCGATCACCGCGATCGCGAGCAGCAGCACCACGAGCCTGCGCCTCCGGTAGACGGCTGCGGACTGACGGCGACGGCGTCGAGGCGTGCTCACGATTCGCGACTCCTCAGAGGTGCTTGAGCATCCGGGTGTTGCCCAGCGTGTTGGGCTTCACGTGGGCGAGGTCGAGGAACTCGGCGACGCCCTCGTCGGGGCTTCGTACGAGCTGTGAGTAGACGTCGGGCGAGACGACCTGCTCGCCGATGGGCTCGAAGCCCCGGCGGCGGAAGAAATCGACCTCGAAGGTCAGGCAGAACAGCCTCGAGAGGCCCAGATCGCGCGCCCTGTCCTCGAGGCCAGCGACGATCCCACGGCCGACGCCGCGGTGCAGCCATTCGTCCGCGACGAGCAGCGTGCGCACCTCGCCGAGGTCGGCCCAGATCACGTGCAGCGCGCCGCATCCGATGACCCGGCCCCCGGCGTCCTCGGCGACGAGGAACTCCTGCGTCGCCTCGTACAGCACGACGAGATCCTTGCCGAGCAGGATGCGTCGCGACACGAGCGGCTGGAGCATCCGGTGGATCTGCGCCATGTCGGCCGCGCGGGCCGGCCGCACCGTGAACTCGGTCATCCTCCCACCATAGGACCGCCCGCCCCGGCTCCCGCTGAGCACCGCCGCATCCCGGCACACGAGAGGGGCGGGGCCCGAAGGCCCCGCCCCTCTCGTGACGCGCGTCAGTCGCCGAGCGCCGCGAGATCCGGCGTCGCCGAGATCTCGCCGCCCGTGTTCACGCCCACGGCCACCTTCTCGCCGCGGGGTGCGCTGTCGAACGTGAAGGCCCCGTCGACGAGGTCCACCTTGATGTGGTGGCCCGGCTCGAGCTGGCCGTTGAGCAGCTGCTCCGACAGGCGGTCCTCCACCTCGCGCTGCATGGCGCGACGCAGCGGACGGGCGCCGAGCGCCGGGTCGAACCCGACCTCGATGAGGCGCTCCTTGGCGGCCTGCGACAGCTCGATCGTCATGTCCCGGTCGAGCAGGCGGTCGGCCAGGCGCTTCGTGAACAGGTCCACGATCTGCACGAGCTCGGCCTTCGACAGCTGCGGGAACACGATGATGTCGTCGACGCGGTTGAGGAACTCGGGCTTGAAGTGACGCTTCAGCTCCTCGTCGACCTTGCCCTTCATCCGGTCGTACGTCGTCTGCGCGTTGCCCTCGACCTGGAAGCCGACCGGGCCGCCCGCGATGGCCGACGAGCCGAGGTTCGTCGTCATGATGATGACCGTGTTCTTGAAGTCGACGATGCGTCCCTGGCCGTCCGTCAGACGTCCCTCCTCCAGGATCTGGAGGAGCGAGTTGAAGATGTCGGGGTGGGCCTTCTCGATCTCGTCGAAGAGCACGACCGAGAACGGCTTGCGGCGCACCTTCTCGGTGAGCTGGCCGCCCTCCTCGAAGCCGACGAACCCGGGAGGGGCGCCGAACAGCCGCGAGACGGTGTGCTTCTCGCCGAACTCCGACATGTCGAGGGAGATCAGCGCGCCCTCGTCGTCGAAGAGGAACTCCGCGAGCGCCTTGGCGAGCTCGGTCTTGCCGACGCCCGTGGGGCCGGCGAAGATGAACGAGCCCGAGGGACGCTTCGGGTCCTTGAGTCCGGCACGCTGGCGGCGGATGGTCTTGGAGAGCGCCGCGATGGCCTCCTCCTGACCGATGACGCGCTGGTGCAGGGCCTTCTCCATGAAGACGAGACGGCTGGTCTCCTCCTCGGTGAGCTTGAACACCGGGATGCCCGTGGCCTGCGCCAGGACCTCGGCGATCAGTCCCTCGTCGACAACCGCGTGCGACGCGACGTCGCCCGAGCGCCACTGCTTCTCGAGGCGCAGACGCTCGCCGAGGAGGGCCTTCTCCTCGTCGCGCAGGGCCGCGGCCTTCTCGAAGTCCTGCTCCTCCGACGCGGACTCCTTCGACTCGCGGACCTTGGCGATCCGCTCGTCGAACTCGCGCAGCTCCGGCGGCGACGACAGGATCGACAGGCGCAGGCGTGCGCCGGCCTCGTCGATCAGGTCGATGGCCTTGTCCGGCAGGAACCGGTCGCTGACGTAGCGGTCGGCGAGGTTCGCCGCCGCGACGATCGCGCCGTCCGTGATCTGCACCTTGTGATGCGCCTCGTAACGGTCGCGCAGCCCCTTGAGGATGTTGATCGCGTGGGGCAGCGACGGCTCGGCGACCTGGATGGGCTGGAAGCGGCGCTCGAGGGCGGCGTCCTTCTCGAAGTGCTTGCGGTACTCGTCGAGGGTCGTCGCGCCGATCGTCTGCAGCTCGCCGCGGGCGAGGAGCGGCTTGAGGATCGAGGCGGCGTCGATCGCGCCCTCCGCGGCGCCCGCGCCCACGAGGGTGTGGATCTCGTCGATGAAGACGATGATGTCGCCGCGCGTGCGGATCTCCTTGGTGACCTTCTTCAGGCGCTCCTCGAAGTCTCCGCGGTAGCGGGAGCCGGCGATGAGCGAGCCGAGGTCGAGCGAGTAGAGCTGCTTGTCCTTGAGCGTCTCGGGCACATCGCCCTTGACGATCGCCTGGGCGAGTCCCTCCACGACGGCGGTCTTGCCGACGCCGGGCTCGCCGATGAGGACGGGGTTGTTCTTCGAGCGGCGCGAGAGGATCTGCATCACGCGCTCGATCTCCTTCTCGCGCCCGATGACGGGGTCGAGCTTGTTCTCGCGCGCGGCCTGCGTGAGGTTGCGTCCGAACTGGTCGAGCACCTGCGAGCCGCCCTGGGCCTGCTGCTGCGACTCCTGACCGCTCGGGGCGACGCCCACGGGCTCCTTGCCCTGGTAGCCCGAGAGCAGCTGGATGACCTGCTGGCGCACCTTGTTGAGGTCGGCGCCGAGCTTGACGAGCACCTGGGCGGCGACGCCCTCGCCCTCGCGGATGAGGCCGAGCAGGATGTGCTCGGTGCCGATGTAGTTGTGGCCGAGCTGCAGGGCCTCGCGCAGGGACAGCTCGAGCACCTTCTTGGCGCGCGGCGTGAAGGGGATGTGGCCGGTCGGCTGCTGCTGACCCTGCCCGATGATGTCCTGCACCTGCTCGCGCACGGCGTCCAGCGAGATGCCGAGCGACTCGAGCGCCTTGGCGGCGACGCCCTCGCCCTCGTGGATGAGACCGAGCAGGATGTGCTCGGTGCCGATGTAGTTGTGGTTGAGCATCTTCGCCTCTTCTTGGGCGAGGACGACCACACGACGGGCACGGTCGGTGAATCTCTCGAACATGTCACTCCTCTGGGCCAGCGGCCAAGGGACGCGCCGACCAGGGACGTGCGGCGCGCCGTGGTTCCACCGTAACGACCGATCCCCCGGAGGGCGGCCGTGTTCGCCCTGGGCATAGCGCGGGGTCGAACCGCGAGAATCCCACTGCGCCGCGAGAGTCCGGGCGGCGGATGCCGTGTCGAGGCGCAGAGGGATTCCCGCCGGGCGGGCGGTCGCCGACCGGGTGCGAGCTGGATCGGGCTCAGCCGCGCGCGGGCGGCGACGGGGGCCGCAGGCTGCCGCGGGTGTCGAGCGCGAGCTCCTCGGCGTCCATCGCGGTGATGAGCTCGCGCATGACCTCCTCGTTGAGGTTGCCCCTGTCGCGCTCCTCCAGCAGCACCTGGCGGCGCACCTCGAGCCATCCCTTCGACAGGTCGCGCACGCTCTCGTAGCTCGGTCGTCGCTGTCGGGACGCCTCGTCGGCGGCCTCCGCGTCCTCCATCTCCCGTTCCGCCTTGCCTGCGTTCCTCTCGACGCGGAGCAGCGAGCGGGCGATGCGGTTGAACCGGTCCACCGACTCCTCGCCGTAGGTCTCGGCCCACTCCCGCTGCTTGTCCCGGAGGTACTCCTTCCCCGCCTCGGCGCTGCGCCTACGGACGGCGTCGAGCTGTCGCTCCTCGTCGGCCCGCTCGGCGTCGGAGTTCACGCCCAGAGCCCGGATGAGCGGGGCGAGCGTCAGCCCCTGCAGCAGGAGGGTGCCGACCGTGACGACGAACGCGCAGACGATGAGCACCTCGACGTTCCCCTCCGACATGCCGTCGCCGGTGAGGTCGGGCAGCGCGGCCGCCATCGCGAGGGTGACCACGCCGCGCATGCCCGCCCACGAGACGACGGCGCGCTCCTGGACGGACAGGGTCGGCTCGACGAGCCGCTGGCGGAGGGCCTTCCCGTCTGTGACACGGACGCGCTTCCCGAGCCGCTCTTGTCGGCGTCGGACGGCCCGACCGCGCCCGCTGTCCGGGTCCTTCCGGAAGGCCTCCGCCGCGTGCTTCCAGCGCATGAGCCGCCTCCGCTGCCACAGCTGTCCCCACGCGTAGCTGCTGTAGACGAAGACGGGGCGGACGACGAGCACGACGACGAACACGGCGAGCGCGAGCAGGAGGGTGTGCATGCCCGACCGCTCGCCCAGTTCGCGGACGACGTCCGGAAACTGCAGCCCGATGTAGGCGAACACGAAGCTCTCGAGCAGGAAGTCCATCGACGACCAGAGGGGGCCGTCCTGCTGACGCGTGGTGTAGCTCGTCCGCGGCGCGTTGAAGCCGACGTAGAGGCCCATCGCGACGACCGCGAGCACTCCCGACCCGTTCAGATGCTCGGCGATCGCGTAGGCGCCGAACGGCACGAGCAGCCCGAACGTCCCCGTCACGACGGGGTCGCTGACGCGCAGGCGCAGCTGATGCAGCGCGATGCCGAAGACGAGGCCGACCACGACTCCGACGACGACCGCCAGGACGAACTCCACGATGCCGTCCCACACGGTCACGGTCGCCCCGGCGACGATCGCGGCGAACACGCGCACGAGGGTGAGGGACGTGGCGTCGTTGATGAGGCTCTCGCCCGACATGACGGTCATCACGCGGCGGGGCAGCCCGAGCTTGCGCGCCACGGCCGCCGCGGAGACGGCGTCGGGCGGCCCGACGATCGCGCCGAGGAGCAGCGCTCCGGCGAGGGTGAGCTCCGGCATGATCCACCACGCGACGAGCCCCACGGCGGCCGCCGTGACGAGCACGAGCCCGACCCCGAGACGGCGGATGTGCGGCAGCGAGCGCTTGAAGCTCACGAACGAGACCTCCAGCGACGCCGAGTACAGCAGCGGGGGCAACGTCAGGTTGAGCAGGAGATCGCCGTCGATCTCGATCTGCGGCACGAACGGGAGCAGCGACACGGCCAGGGCCACGCCCGTGACGACGAGGGGCGCGGGCAGCCCTCTCCACCGCGCGAACGCCGCGACCGCGACGGATCCGACGAGAACCACGAACACCTCGACGCCCATACCGGCAGGGTATCCCGACGGCCCCGCCGCGCCGGCGCGCGGAATACCGCGGACGCCGTCCGCGTTGACCGTCTCGATGTCCTCCGCACCTGCTCCCGCCCTGTCCGTGCTCGATCTCGTCTCCGTCCGAACCGGCCAGACCAGCTCCGAGGCGATCGCCGCCTCCCTGGCGCTCGCGCAGCGGGCGGACGAGCTGGGCTATCGGCGGTACTGGTTCGCCGAGCACCACAACATGCCCGCCGTCGCCTCGACCGCGCCACCCGTGCTGATCGCCGCCGCCGCGGCGCGCACGACGCGCATCCGCGTCGGCTCGGGCGGCGTCATGCTGCCCAACCACTCGCCGCTCATCGTCGCCGAGCAGTTCGCGGCGCTGGAGGCGCTGAACCCCGGCCGCATCGACCTCGGTCTCGGGCGTGCGCCCGGCAGCGACCCCGTCATCACGCAGCTGCTCCGCCAGTCGGGCACGACGAGCGAGGCCGACCGCTTCCCCGACAACGTCACCGACATCCTCGCGATCATGAGCCCGGACGGCGCCACCGTGCGCTTCACGTCCGGCGGCGAGTACGGGGTGCGCGCGACACCGGCCGCCGCGGGCGTGCCGGAGGTGTGGCTGCTCGGATCGAGCGACTTCTCGGCGCAGCTCGCCGCGCGGTTCGGGCTGCCCTACGTGTTCGCGAACCACTTCGCCGGCGACGGCCTCGAACGCGCGATGGCGCTGTACCGCAGTCAGTTCACGCCGAGCGCCTGGCTCGACGCGCCGAGGTCGTTCATCACGGCGAACGTCGTCGTCGCGCAGACCGAGGAGGAGGCGGAGCGGCGAGCGCTCCCCCAGCTGCGACAGTTCGCGCGGCTGCGCACGAACAAGCCGATGCGACCGCTCGAGACGATCGACGAGGTCCTCGCGAACCCCTCCGATCCGATGGAGGAGACCCTCGTGCAGCAGGGCCGCTCCCGCTGGTTCGTCGGCACGGCCGATGCGGTGGCGGATGAGCTCCGCGCGTTCGCGGCGACGCACGGTGTGGACGAGGTGATGGTCTCGCCGTCGGCCGGGTCGTACGACGCCGACCCGAAGGACGCCGCGCCCGGCCGTCTCGAGACCGTCGAGCTGCTCGCCGCCGCACTCGCCTGACGCCCGACCTCATCCCGCCCTACCCGTTCGTGGGTGGAAAACGCCGTTTACCCGACCGGGAAAGCGGCGTTTTCCGCCCACGAACGTGATGCGGGCGCGGGCGAACGGGGCGCGGGCGCGGGCGCCGCTCCTACGACCCGGGCTCGCCCGCGATGAGCCCGCGCAGCCAGTCCCGCGCCTCGACGAAGGCGTCGTCGCCGTAGCGGTCGGGATGGTGGACGACCCGGCGGTCGGCGCGCGGGTACGAGCCGAGGAACACGACGCTCGGGCTGAACCGGCGCAGTCCCATGAGGGCGTCGGCCATCCGCTCGTCCGACACGTGCCCGTCCGCGTCGATGACGAAGCGATAGCGCCCGAGCGCGTCGCCGATCGGCCGTGACTCGAGCAGGCTCAGGTTGATGCCGCGCGTCGAGAACTGCTCGAGCAGCTCGAGCAGGGCGCCGGGCTCGTCCTTCGGCAGCTCGGCGACGAGGGACGTCTTGTCGGCGCCCGTCGGCGCAGGCGGAGCGACCGTCCCCGTGACGAGGACGAAGCGCGTGACGGCGCTGGCGTTGTCGCCGACGTTCTCCGCGAGCACCTCCACGTCGTAGTGGTCGGCGACGCCCGGCGCCGCGATCGCGACCTGGGCCGGGAGCGAGCCGTCGAGCATGCCGACGGCGCTGGCGACGTTGCTCGCGGCGACGATGTGCTCGTGATGGGGGATGCGCTGCCCGAGCCACGCGAGGCACTGGGCGTACGCGACCGGATGGCCGGCCACCGTGACGAGGTCGCGCGCGACGATCTCGTCGAGGGTCGTTCCGGGCGGCGCGACGAGCGAGAACCGCACGGGCACGATGTACTCGCCGACGATGCGCAGCCCCGGGATGGTCGCGAGCGCGTCCTGCGCGCTCGACACGCCGCCCTCGACGGAGTTCTCGATCGCGATCATCGCGGCGTGCGCACGGTTTCCGACCACGTCGTCGAGCGCCTGGCCGACGTTGCTGACGGGCCGCCAGATCTGGCCGCGTGCCTCGGGGACCTGCGCGAGCGCGGCCTCCGTGAAGGTTCCCGCCGGCCCCAGATAGCTGTACGTGCGGCGTTCCGGGGCATCGGTGGACATGAGGATCAGCCTAGACGGCGACCGGGCGCGCGACGTCGGCGACTGTGCACGATCGACCCTCAGCAGGCAGACTGGGTGCATGACGAGCCGCGCCGGACTCCCCGCCGAAGCATCCGACCTCATCGACGTCGACGAGCTGATCGCCGCGTACTACGACCGCTCCCCCGACCCCTCCGTCCCGGCGCAGCAGGTCGCCTTCGGCACGAGCGGCCACCGCGGATCGAGCCTGACCACGAGCTTCAACGAGAACCACATCCTCGCCACGACGCAGGCCATCGTCGACTACCGCCACGACCAGGGCATCGCCGGACCGCTGTTCCTCGGCCGCGACACGCACGGGCTCTCGCTTCCCGCCGAGCGCAGCGCGATCGAGGTGCTCGTGGCGAACGGCGTGGACGTCCGCGTCGACGCGCGCGACTCGTGGGTGCCCACCCCGGCGCTGAGCCACGCCATCCTCGCCTGGAACCGCGGCCGCGAGGCCTCGGATCCGGGCCGGGCCGACGGCATCGTCGTGACCCCGAGCCACAATCCTCCGGCCGACGGCGGCTTCAAGTACAACCCGCCGCACGGCGGACCGGCGGACACCGACGCGACGAGCTGGATCGCCGACCGCGCCAACGCGCTCATCGCCGAAGCGCTCGAGGGCGTGAGGCGCGTGCGCTTCGCCGACCTCGACGCCGACACGCTCGGCCAGCACGACTTCCGAGACGCATACGTGCGCGATCTGAGCGCGATCATCGACTTCGACGCCATCCGGAAGGCGGGGGTGCGCATCGGCGCCGACCCGCTCGGCGGCGCCTCGGTGGAGTACTGGGCGCTCATCGCCGAGCGCCACGGCATCGACCTCACGGTCGTCAACCCCGACGTCGATCCGACGTGGCGGTTCATGACCCTCGACTGGGACGAGAAGATCCGGATGGATCCGTCGTCGCCGTCCGCCATGGCCGCGCTCGTCGCGCGCCGGGACGAGTTCGACATCCTCACGGGGAACGACGCCGACGCCGACCGTCACGGCATCGTGACGCCGGACGCGGGGCTGCTGAACCCCAACCACTACCTCGCCGTGGCGATCGACTACCTCTTCTCGCACCGGCCCGGCTGGCCTGCGGACGCGGCCGTGGGCAAGACGCTCGTCTCGTCGATGATCATCGACAAGGTCACGTCCGCGCTCGGCCGGCCGCTCCTCGAGGTGCCCGTCGGCTTCAAGTGGTTCGTCCCCGGCCTGCTCGACGGCTCCGTCGCCTTCGGCGGGGAGGAGTCGGCCGGGGCGTCCTTCCTCCGCGCCGACGGATCGGTCTGGACGACCGACAAGGACGGCATCCTGCTGTGCCTGCTCGCCGCGGAGATCCTCGCCGTCACCGGCAAGACGCCGTCGCAGCGCTACGCGGAGCTGGAGGCCGAGTACGGCGCCTCCGCGTACCAGCGCGTGGACGCCCCGGCGTCCCCCGAGCAGAAGGCCGCGCTGAAGGCGCTCTCCCCCGACGACGTGACCGCGACCGAGCTCGCGGGCGAGGCCATCACGGCGAAGCTCTCGGAGGCGCCGGGCAACGGAGCCGCGATCGGCGGCCTCAAGGTGCAGACCGAGCACGCCTGGTTCGCCGCGCGGCCGTCCGGCACGGAGGACGTCTACAAGCTCTACGCCGAGTCGCTGAGGGGCGAGGAGCACCTCCGCCAGGTCCAGGAAGAGGCACGGGGCGTCGTCACTGCGGCACTCGGCGGCTGAGCCCCACTCAGACGGCCGGGCGCTCCTTCTTGCGCGCCCATCTCGCCGGCGTGTTCGGACCGTCCCAGACCTGCACGATGCCCCACACGACGGCGGCGAGGGGCGCGGCGAGGATGGCGCCCAGGATGCCGCCCAGGACGGTGCCGATCGTCAGCGCGATGAGGATGACGAGCGAGTGGAGCTTGAGCGCGCGGCCCATGAGGACCGGCTGCAGCAGGTTGCCCTCGAGCTGGTTGACGACGATGACGATGGCGACGGCGATGACGGCCGCGACCGGTCCGTTCGCGACGAGCGCGACGAGAGCGGCGAGGACGCCCGCCACCGTGGCGCCGACGATGGGGATGAACGCCAGCAGGAAGACGAGCACCGTCAGCGGCAGCGCGAGCGGCACGCCGAGGATGAAGAGACCGGCCCCGATGCCGATCGCGTCGACGGCCGCGACGGCCGCCGTGCCGCGGATGTACGCGCCGAACGTCTCGACGGTCTTCACCCCGGCACGCTGCACGCGCGCGTACCACTCGCCCTCGAAGGGCCGGCTGAGGAACGCCCACAGCTGCGGGCCGTCCTTGAGGAAGAAGAACAGCACGACGACCAGGAGCACGAGGCCCGTGACGAAGGTCGCCACGGCCCCGACCCCTGCGACGGCGCCCGAGCCGAGGGCGTTGCCGAACTGCGAGCTCGTGACGAAGTCGGTGATCGACGCGAACCACTCGTCGAGCTGATCCTGCGAGGGGGCGAAGGGCAGGGTGTTCACCCAGGCCAGCACCTGCTGGAAGCCCTCCGTCGCGCTGTCGTAGAGGTCCTCCCACTGGCTGCGCACGGCGGCGACCATCGCCCACACGATGCCGCCGAGGACGACGACGATACCCAGCAGGACGATGACGGTCGCGAGAGTGGCGTTGATCCGTGCGCGCAGCCACCTCATGATCGGCTCGAAGGCGCACGCGAGGATGAGCGCGAGGAGGACGGGGACGACGACGACCGAGAGGGACTGATACGCGATCACGAGACCCGCGGCGAGGACGGCGACGGCGATGATCTGGATCGACCGCGTCGCCAGCGTGCCGAATCCGTCGCTCCACAGCGTCCGCGGCGTCGTGACCGATGCCGTGTGGATCGCCGCGCTGCGCTCAGCCGCTCGTCTGCCTCGTCCGAACATCGTCCGCCCCCTGTCGTCGTGACCGTGCCTTGAGCCCATCCTGCCCGATGAGCCCCGAACTTCCCGCAGCCTGACCGCGACGTCTCAGCTGCGCCAGCGCTCCCGACCGGCGAACGGGACCGCCTCGGGCCGGTCCGTCGACGTCGTGAGCACGACCCTGCGCCCCTCCTCCGCGGCGCGCAGGACTCCCGTCATGATGTCGAGCACGTGCAGCGCCATCGCTCCGCCCGCCCGCGGCTCGGCTCCCGGCGTCGTGCGGATGAAGTCGAGGAGGCCGACTCCGCGCGCGCCGTCCTCGTAGCCGCCGGAGACGGGGAGCACGCGCTCCGTCCCGTCAGCCCCGCGCAGGACCACGTCCCCGTCGAAGCGGTTGGGGTCCGGCACGAGGAGCGTGCCGTCCGCGCCGTGCACCTCGAGGGGCGAGGCCGTGGTCGCCGTGCCGTCGAAGCTCGTCACGATCGTCGAGAGCGCCCCGTTCGCGTGCTCGAGGATGCCCGACACGTGGGTGTCGACCTCGACGCGGATCGTCTCGCCCGCGCGAGGACCGGAGCCGATCACCCGCTCCGGACGCAGCCGCGACGCCGCTCCGCTCACGGCCACGACGGGGCCGAGGAGCGTGACGAGCGCGGACACGTAGTAGGGCCCCATGTCGAGCAGGGGGCCGCCGCCGGGCAGGTAGTAGAAGTCGGGGCTCGGATGCCAGCGCTCGTGCCCGGCGGTGACCATCGTGGCCGACGCCGCCAGCGGGCGCCCGATGAGGCCGTCGTCCACGGCGCGGCGCGCGGTCTGCACGCCGGTGCCGAGCACGGTGTCGGGGGCGGATCCCACGGAGACGCCCGCACGAGCGGCCGCGTCCACGATCTCGCGCCCCGACTCCACCGACAGGGCCAGCGGCTTCTCCCCGTACACCGCGCGACCGGCGCGGATCGCGGCGAGCGCGATCTCGGCGTGCGCAGCCGGGATCGTGAGGTTGAGCACGGTCTGCACGTCGGGGTGGCGGACGAGCTCGTCGACCGTCACCGCCCGCGCACCGGTCTCGTCCGCGACCGCACGGGCTCGATCGTCCGACAGGTCGGAGACGGCCGCGATGCGCACCGCGGGATGATCGCCGAGGGCGTCGAGGTACTGGCGCGAGATGTTCCCGAGCCCGACGATCCCTATGCCGTGCGGCCGGCCCACAGCAGCCCCCTCTCGACGATCCGGCGGACGTCGTCGTCCTGCAGCACCTCGGGGCTGTGTCCGGGGGTCGCGACGAACACGCGGCCCTCGCCCCACTCCCGCGTCCACACCGCGGGCGAGGTGACGGGCCGGTGCCACGGATGCCACGGACGGACGGGATGGGTCGTCGTCGCGAGCACGTCGATGAGATCGTCGTGCAGGACCCAGTACTGCTCCGTCGTGAGGGTGAAGTCGCCGATGCCCGCCGTGATGGGATGCGTGCGCCCGGCCTCGGTGATCTCGACCGTGTATTCGAGATAGTTGTCGCTCGGGTCCCCCACGACGAGGTCGGGGTGCGTGCTCGGATGCGTCGCGAACTGCCCTCCCACGAGCTGCAGGTAGTCGGAGCTGTTGCGGAACGAGTCGGCGATGCCGCCGTGCCATCCGGCGAGCCCCGTCCCCGCGCGCACCGCGGCGATGAGCCCGCGCAGCTCCTCGGGCTCGATCGTCGACATCGTCACGCTCTGCAGGATGAGGTCGGTCGACGCGAGCTCGTCCGCGTCGGCGTACACCTCGGTCGACTCCTCGACGCGCACGCGGTAGCCGTGCTCCTCGAGGAAGGGGATGAACAGCTCCGTCGCCTCGACGGGGCGATGCCCGTCCCAGCCGCCGCGGACGACGAGCGCCTTGGCCTCGGTCATGATGCTCCATCCACGGGTGTGAGGATCGATTCGGATGCCGCGCTGCGCTCGACGGCGTCGAGGACGCGCTGCACGCCGAGCGCCTCGTCGAATCCGGGCGACGGCTGGCGCCCCTCGGCGATGGCCGTGACCAGATCGACGACCTGGTGGGTGAAGACGTGCTCGTAGCCGAGGCCGTGCCCGGCCGGCCACCAGTTGCCCGTGTAGGGATGGACCGGCTCGGTGACCTGGATCCGCCGGAAGCCCTGGACGCCGTCCGCGTCGGACGCGTCGTAGAGCTCCAGCTCGTTCATCCGCTCGAAGTCGAACGCGATCGAGCCCCGGTCGCCGTTGACCTCGATGCGGTTGGCGTTGCGGCGCCCGAGCGCGAAGCGCGTCGCCTCGAAGACGCCGAGCGCCCCGCTGCCGAAGGAGGCGGTGAAGGCCACGGCGTCGTCGACCGTCACGGGGCCGCGCTCTGCGCCGGTGTCGGCACGTCCGCCGAGGCCGCGCTGCTCCGCGAGCACGGGCCGGGAGCCGACGAACGTGCGCAGCTGGGCGGACACGGCCTCGATGGGCTCGCCGACGAGCCACTGCGCGGTGTCGACGCTGTGCGCTCCGATGTCGCCGAGCGCGCCCGACCCGGCGATCTCCTTGTCGAGCCGCCAGGTGAGCGGCGCGTCCGGATCGCTCAGCCAGTCCTGAAGGTACTGCGCGCGCACATGGCGCACGGTGCCGATCCTGCCGTCCTCGACGAGGCGCCTCGCGTACGCGAGCGCCGGCGTGCGGCGGTAGCTGAAGCCGCACATCGCGCGCGTGCCGACGGGCGCGGCGCGCGCGGCCTGCGCCATCCGCTCGGCCTCCGCGACGGTGCGCGCCAGCGGCTTCTCGCACAGCACGTGCTTGCCCGCGCGGAGCGCCGCGATCGCCACGTCGGCGTGGATGTCGCCCGGCGCGCACACGTCCACGAGGTCGATGTCGGGCCGCGCCACGACGGCGCGCCAGTCGTCCGACCACTCCGCCGCGCCGAGCTCGGCGGCGGCCGCCGCCGCGCGGTCGGGCGACCTGCCCACGACGACCGTCAGCTCGGGGTCGAGGGGAAGGTCGAAGAAGCGCGGGGCGGTGCGCCAGGCGTGCGCATGCGCACGCCCCATGAAGGCGTGTCCGACCAGTGCCACCCGCAGCGTCGAGGTCATGGCGTCTCCTCCTGTGTCGCTCACATCGTGCCATATCGATGGAGCGTCAACAAATACGGCGTCGGCACCGCCGGCGATCTCGATCAGCCGCGCGGCATGAGCCCGAGGGAGAACACCGACCGGGCCCGCCGCGCCACAGCCTCCCGTTCGCCGGCCGGCGCGTCCGCGACCGTTCGCGCGAGCATCGCCACGACGAGCATGACGTCGTCGCGTCCGATGTCGTCGGCGAGAGCGCCCGTGGCGCGGCCCCGGTCCACGAGAGCCCCGATGAGGGAGATCATCCGTGCGCCGATGCGCTGCACGGCCGGGACGTCGCGAGCGGCGGCGACGGCGTCGACGAACGCCGCAGAGACCTTCGCCTGAGCGACGACGCTGTCGAACAGGTCGTCGAGGGTCGCGTCCGCCGCACGGGCGACGTGCTCGAGGTCGTCGATGTTGTCCTCGAAGACGGCCACCGCCAGCTCGATCTTCGTGGGGAAGTGCCGGTAGAGGCTGCCCTGCCCGACTCCGGCGCGCCGGGCGATCGCGCTGAACGGCGCGGCGAGCCCCTGCTCGGAGAAGATCTCGCGCGCGGCGTCGATGAGCGCGCGGCGGTTCTCCGCGGCCGCGGCGGGACCGCGATTCCTTCGGGACACCCCCTCGCTGCTCTCCGCCATAAGGCGTATCGTATAACCGGACAGGGTTGTCCGGTGGGCGGCTCGAACGCCCGCCCTCTCACGAAAGGAAGTCGCCATGAGCGATGCAGCAGCATCCGGCCCGCAGATTCAGGAGTGGGACGAGAAGATCACCGACGGCAGATTCGCCGGCAAGACCGTCATCGTGACCGGCGCCGGCTCCGGCATCGGACGCGCGACGGCCTCGCGCATCGCCCGCGAGGGCGGCAGGATCGTCGCGGTCGACGTGAGCCAGGAGCGTCTCGACGAGTTCGCCGCAGAGCTGCCCCAGGCGGCGATCGTCACGATCGTCGCGGACATCACCGACGATGCCGGGGTCGCCGCGATCGTCGAGGCGGCGGGCGGGCCGGCGGACGGGCTGGCGAACGTCGCGGGCATCATGGACCGCATGCAGCCGGCTCACGAGGTCGACCAGGACGTCTGGGACCGCGTGATCGCGGTGAACCTCACCGGAACGTTCAAGCTCATGAAGGCCGTGATCCCCGGCATGCTCGAGCGCGGCTCCGGCGCCATCGTGAACATCACGTCGGAGGCGGGCCTGCGCGGGTCGGCCGCCGGTGCGGCGTACACGGCCTCGAAGCACGCCGTCGTCGGGCTGACCAAGAGCAGCGCGTTCCTCTACGCGAACACGGGCCTGCGCGTGAACGCCGTCGCCCCGGGAGCCACGGCGACCAACATCGAGTCGTCGTTCGCCTCCGAGCTCGCCGCGCCTCGTCTCCAGCGGGGCATGGCTCTCATCCCGAGCGTCGCCCAGGCGAAGCAGCTCGCCTCGTCGATCGGCTATCTGCTCAGCGACGACGCCACGAACCTCAACGGCGTCATCCTCCCGTCGGACGGCGGCTGGTCGGCGGCATAGCCCGGCGCGCACGCCCCGAGCGCCCCGGCCGTCCGAGCGGACGGCCGGGGCGCTTCGTGTCGGCGGGACTCGGGCTCGCCGATCGCGCGCCCGCTCGCGCCGGCTCGGTCGCCGCGGCCGGGCGGACCAGGGCGGAACCGGCGCCGGGACGCATAGACGCCTGAGCCCCTACGCGGCGCCGCCCTGCGCCGGCTCGCCGAGCCGGGTCACCTCGACCCAGCCGACCGCGCCGGTGAGGGTCTCGAGCTCGTCCACCTCGACGCCGATCGCGGTGTGGGCGGCACCGGCCGCAGGATAGACCCGGTCGAAGCGACGCAGGGACTCGTCCAGCCAGACCTCCGCGCCGTCGGGGTTGCCGAAGGGACAGACGCCGCCGATGGGGTGGCCCGTCAAGGGCTCCACGTCGTCTGGGGCGAGGAACCGGGCCTTGTGCCCGAAGCGGCGCTTGAAGGCGCCGCTCACGAGGCGCGCGTCTCCCGCCGCCACGACGAGGATGGCCGACCGCTGGTCGGACGCGTACAGCGACAGCGTCTTGGCGATCCGGGCCGGCTCCACGCCGAGCCCCGCGGCGGCCAGCTCCACCGTGGCGCTGGAGCCGGGGAGCTCGATGACGTCGTCCGCCCGCCCGAACTCCGACAGATGCGCACGGACGGCGGAGACGCTCATGGCCTCCACTCTAGAGCCGACCGGCGGGGCGGGTCCGGCGAGACCGCGCCGTGGACGCAGAGACGGCCCCCGCCGCAGCGGAGGCCGTCTCGCTACTGTCTCAACACAGTGTGCGCCCCGAGGGACTCGAACCCCCAACCTTCTGATCCGTAGTCAGATGCTCTATCCATTGAGCTAGGGGCGCATCTTTCGCTGCCGAAGCAACCCCACGAGCATACAACGGGAGCGAGACCCTCGCAAAACCGGCATTCCTAGCGGGGTGTCGCAGAGAACTCAACCCCCTTCACCGATCCGCGCTCCCGGTCTATCGTGAAGCTTCTAGACCACACGAAGGGAGTCGACATGGGAATCCTCGACGACGCCAAGGAGACCGCGGAGACCGCGGCCCGCAAGGCCAAGGACGCGTGGGACGACGCCAAGGACAAGATCGGCGATCGCGCCGACGAGGCCAAGGCGGAGGCCGACGTGAAGAAGGCCGAGGCCGAGCGCGACTCGGTGAAGACGCGCAACGAGGCCAAGGAAAGCCTCCGCGACGAGAACTGACGCCGCAGCGAAGAGCGGGTCCCTCCTCGGAGGGGCCCGCTCTTGCGCGTCAGTCCGCGGACACCCTGTTCTCTGATCGACGATCCTTCGTCTCGACCGAGAGCCTCTGCAGGTCGACGAGCCGCAGCGCCTGCATGCGCGCCTCCCGCATCGAGACGTAGTCGGGATCCTGGTCGGGGCGCATGGCCTCCACGCGCAGGCGGCTGTCGAGGGTCGACGCGACGTCGCCCCACGCCGCCTCCCGCGACTGCTCGATGATCGCGAGCAGCGTCGACTCGTCCTCGAGCTCCGTGCGCAGCGCCTTCGCCACGCCGGCGTACTGCTTGGCCCGCCGCCGGAGGTTGCGCACGTCGCGGTCGCGGTAGTCGTGCGTCCCGTGCGGCTGGGAGTGCCGCCCCCACGCCGCCTTGCGCGCCTTGACGATGCCGAGCGCGGCCTGCTCCGACTCGTCGGCCAGTGACGTGACGGCCTGCCGCGCCGCGGGCAGGAAATGGGATGCGTCGAACGCCTCGTCGAGCGAGATCGTGCTCACGAGGATCCGGTTCTTCACCGCCAGTCTCGCGGCGGCATGAGCGATCGCGAGGCCTTCGGCGATCGCATCGGCGTTTCGTCCCACCGCACCTCCCGCCACCACATTAGCCGGGGATGCCGACAAGGTCGCGGGGCGCGAAGGCCCCGCGACCCGACGAGCCGCTACTCCGTGCGCGCCAGCCGCGCCCGGCGCTTGGAGATGGTGTAGATGCTGCCGGTCGTCACGCCCTCCTCTACCTCCTCGAGAGTGCGCCCCCGGCTCTCGGGAACCTGGGTGTAGACGAAGAGCACGGCGAAGATGCCGATCACCCCGAACCCGAAGAACGTCCCCGTGATGCCGACGGCGTCGACGACCGACGGGAAGTACAGGCTGAGGAACGCGTTCGCGATCCACAGCATGAACACCGCGATGCCCATTCCGAGCGCGCGCATGTGCATGGGGAAGATCTCGCTCAGGAGCACCCACGTCGCGATGTTGAGGAAGGTCTGCATCGACCCGACGAAGGCGACGACGAGGAAGAGGATCACGTACGGCCGCGCGGGGTTTCCCGCGGGCAGCGCGACGGATGCGATGCCGATGAGGAAGTGACAGATCGTCGTGAGCGAGTAACCGATGAGCAGCGTCGTGCGCCGGTTGATCTTCTCCATCATCCACAGCGCGATGACGCCGCCGACGACGGCGATGACGCCGGGCGCGATGTTGGCGATGAGGGCGGCCTGGGCCTCGAAGCCCGACTCGATGAGCACCGTCTGGCCGTAGTACATGATCGAGTTGATGCCGGTGAGCTGCTGGAACACCCCGATGCCGACGCCGACGAGCACGATGCGGATGAGCCACTTGCTGGAGAAGATGGAGCGCCACCCGATGCGCTCCTGGCTGCGCTCCGCCTCGGCCGTGAGCCGGATGTCGGTGAGCTCGGCCTCCGCGCGCTCGTCCGAGCGGATTGTGCGGAGCACGGCGAGCGCCTCCTCGTTGCGCCCCTGGGAGGCGAGCCAGCGCGGAGACTCCGGCACGCGCAGCATCCCGACGAAGAGGGCGATGGCCGGCAGGGCGCAGATCGCGAGCATGATGCGCCAGACGCCGTCGAGGTGGCCGAGGACGTTGCCGATGACGGCGTTGACGACGAAGGCGGCGAGCTGGCCGATGACGATCATGAGCTCGTTGCGCCCGGAGAGCGAGCCGCGGATCTCGTACGGGGCGAGCTCCGCGAGGAAGACCGGGACGACGGTCGAGGCTCCTCCCACGGCCAGGCCGAGCAGCACGCGGCCGACGACGATGACGCCGAACGACGGAGCGAACACGCACGTGAGCGTGCCGACGAAGAAGAGCACCGCGAGGGCGATGATCGTCTTCCTGCGCCCCCACCCGTCGGAGATGCGGCCTCCGAGCATCGCCCCCGCGGCCGCGCCGAAGAGCAGCGAGCTGGTGACGACGCCCTCCGTGAAGCTCGTGAGACCGAGCTCCTCCGTCATGGGCAGGAGGGCGCCGTTGATCACCCCGGTGTCATAGCCGAAGAGCAGGCCGCCGAAGGTCGCGATGAGGGCGACCGTCCCGAGGCGCTTGCGATGCGGCCCCGGGACGAGCGGCGGCAGGGTGGTACTCGATCCCTCCGAGGATGTGCTGGTCATCATGACTCCTTCGTCTCCCGACGCTTCGACGCGTCTTATGTCCTGACATTCTGTCACCGGACATATGTCTGGTCAACCAGACATATGTCACATTTCGAGCAGAGTCTCGACGGCTCAGGAGAGGTCGATCGCGACGGCGACGCCTTCCCGCGCCGACCGGGTCGCGGCGTCCGCCAGCACCAGCGCGGCGCGTCCGTCGTCGAACGACGGGCTGGAGGAGGCGCGCCCGTGCACGAGCGACACGAACGCGCGGAGCTCGGCCGCGTAGGCGTGGGCGTACCGCTCGAGGAAGAAGTCCTGGTACGGCGGCTTCGCCTCCACGGCTTCCGCCGTCGAAAGGCTCACGAGGCTCGTCGGCGCATTCGCCACCTGGAGCGAGCCGCGGGCGCCGAACGCCTCCAGCCGCTGGTCGTATCCGACGGCGCTGTGCCGGGAGTTGACGATCGTCACGACGGCGCCGGACGCCGCACGCAGCGTCGTCACGGCCGTGTCGAAGTCGCCGTGCTCTCGCGCACCCGGGTCGAACGTCGTCGAGCCCGTGGCGTGGACCTCCACGATGTCGGGCAGGAAGAACCGCGCCATGTCGAAGTCGTGGATGGTCATGTCGCGGAAGATGCCGCCCGACACCGCGACGTAGGCCGCAGGCGGCGCGGCGGGGTCGCGGCTGACGATCGTGAGCTGCTCCAGAGGGCCGATCTCACCGGCGGCGACGCGTTCGCGCACGCTCGCGAAGGCCGGGTCGAACCGGCGGTTGAAGCCGAGCGCGACGGGCACGCCCGCGGCCGCGATCCGGGGCCGGAGCGCGTCCACGCGGTCGATGTCGAGGTCGATCGGCTTCTCGCAGAGGACGGGAAGACCGAGCTCCACCGAACGCGCGATGAGATCGACGTGCGTGGGCGTCGGCGATGCGACGAGGACCGCGTCGATCTCTCCCGAGGAGAGGAGCTCCTCCGGGTCGTCGGTCACGCGTCCGCCGTGGCGGGATGCGACGGACTCCGCGCCGCTCACGAACGGGTCCGCGATCCACGACAGCGTCGTCTCGGGGTCGGAGGCGATGTTCGCGGCGTGCACCTGGCCGATGCGGCCCGTGCCGATGAGGCCGAGGCGAACGGGGTTCTGGGTCATTGCGTGTGCTCTTTCTCGAAGGGGAGGGATTCAGGCCCAGGCGCGCAGCGCCTCGCGGTTGACGCGCTGGTCGTCCGCGCGCTCCGCCCGGAAGGCGCCGATCGCGATGTCGGGACCGTTCAGCACGTCCTGCTCCACGACGACCCAGCCGTCGTAGCCGCCGCCGTGGACGAGGTCCATCACCCCGGCGAGGTCGACGTCGCCCCGTCCGAAGGCGACGAACGACCCTCCCGACCACACCTCGGGCATCCCGCCGCCGACCGCGAGGATCTCGCGCAGCCGCGCGAGATCGACGTCCTTCAGGTGCAGGTGGTTGATGCGCCCGCCCCAGCGGCGCACGGCGTCCACGGGGTCCCCGCCCGCGATGAGGAGATGGCCGGTGTCGAGCGTGAGCCCGACGTCGGTGTGCGCGATGAAGGCGTCGACCTCGTCCGGCGACTCCACGAACGTGCCGGCGTGATGGTGGAAGGTCGGCTCGAAGCCCGCGTCACGCACGATGCGGGCCGCCCTGTCGACGTTCGCGTACAGGCGCTGCGCGGCGTCGGCCGTGAGCGGGTCCGCCTCGGCGCCTCGCCCGGGAGACGCCCTCCGCGCCACGGATCCGTCGTCGGCGAGCGTCGGCAGCGGAAGCCTGGCGGGGCCGGTCTCCGCCCCCTCGGCGAAGACCGCGAGAGCCTCGCGCAGCTCCGGAAGCGATGCGGCGAACGCCTCGTCGTCCGAGAACGGCAGCTGGATCCATCCGCCGGACAGAGCGAGCCCGAAGCGCTCGAGCCGGCGCCGCAGCTCCGCTCCCCGCCCGAGGTATCCGACCGGGCCGAGGTCGACGCCCGCGTACCCCGTCTCCTGGAGCACCTCGCCGAGCGCGTCCGCGGCGACGGTCTCGGCGCCCTCCGGGGTGAGCTCGAACACTCCGAAGCTGACGGGCGCGCCCGCGACCGTGACGCTCACGACCGCACCTCCCCGCTGCCCCCGAGGAGCGGTCGCCGCGCCCGGACCTGCTCCTCGTACTCGACGCGCGCGGCCTGCGTCGACGCGAGGGTCGACGTCTGCGCGACGGGCACGTCCCACCATCCGCCGCCGTCGGGCGCGTAGACGTGCGGATCGCTGTCGATGTGGATGAACGTGGCACGATCGGATGCCTTCGCCCGTGCGATCGCCGCCCTCAGGTCGTCCACGGCCGATGCGCCGGGCGCGATCTCGATGGTGTCGATCCCGTAGCTGCGGGCGTTCAGCGCGAGGTCGACGGGCAGCACCTCCTCGCCCTGGAAGTTGCGGGCGAGCGGATCGTAACGCCGGTACTTCGTGCCGAAGCGCTGCGATCCGACCGTCTCGGAGAGATGGCCGATCGAGGCGTAGCCGTGGTTCTGGACGAGCACGACGATGATCTTGATGCCCTCGGCGACGGCGGTCACGAGCTCGGTGTTGAGCATGAGGTAGGAGCCGTCGCCCACCATGACGATGACGTCGCGGTCGGAGCCGTCCGCCACGGCGCCGCGTTTGACGCCGATGCCGCCCGCGATCTCGTAGCCCATGCAGGAGAAGGCGTACTCGACGTGATAGCCGAGCGGATCACGCACCCGCCACAGCTTGTGCAGGTCGCCGGGGAGCGACCCGGCAGCCTGGACGATGACGTCCTCCGGCGCGCTCGCCTGCTGCACGGCGCCGATGATCTCGGGCTGGCCGGGGAGGTCGCGGCCGGACGGGGCGAGCGCAGCGTCGACCGTCGCGTCCCATTCCGCCTTCTCCCGCGCGATCCGCGCGGCGTAGGACGGGTCCACGCGGAGGCCCTCCAGCGCCGCGGAGAGCTCGACGAGGGTCTCGCGCGCATCCGCGACGACGGGCAGCTGCGTGCCGTGCTTGTAGGCGTCGAACGCGGCGACGTTGACGTTGACGAACGTCACGTCGGGGTCTTGGAACGCCGTGCGGGACGCCGTGGTGAAGTCGCTGTACCGGGTTCCGATGCCGATCACGACGTCGGCCTCGGCCGCGAGCCGGTTGGCCGCGAGAGAGCCGGTCGCGCCCACCCCGCCGAGGTACTGCGGGTGGTCCCAGACGAGCGCGCCGCCACCCGCCTGCGAGGTGCCGACGGGGATGCCCGTCGCCTCGACGAAGGCGCGGAGCTCCTCCTCGGCGCCGGAGTAGACGACGCCGCCGCCCGCCACGACGAGCGGTCGCCTCGCCCCGCGGATCGCCTGCACGGCGCGAGCGAGCGCATCGCGGTCGGGACGCGGACGGCGGATGCGCCATTCGCGCTGCTGCAGGAACTCCCGCGGGACGTCGAGCGCCTCGGCCTGCACGTCCTCCGGCAGGGCGATCGTCACGGCTCCCGTCTCGGCGGGGTCGGTGAGCACGCGCAGCGCGGCGAGCGCGATCGAGTACAGCTGCTCGGGGCGCTCTACGCGGTCGAAGAAGCGCGAGACGGGGCGGAACGCGTCGGTCACCTGGATGCCGGTGTCGTGCGGATGCTCGAGCTGCTGCAGCACGGGGTCGGCGACGCGTGTGGCGAAGGTGTCGCTCGGGAGCAGCAGTGCGGGGAGGCGGTTCGACGTCGCGACCGCGGCTCCCGTGAGCATGTTCGCGGCTCCCGGGCCGACCGAGGCCGTCGAGGCGAACGTGCCACGGCGACGGTGGATGCGCGCGTAGCCCACGGACTGGTGGACCATGGCCTGCTCGTTGCGCGCCTGATAGTAGGGAAGCAGGTCGGGGTCGGCCTCGTTCAGCTGCCGCAGCGCCTGCCCGAGACCCGCGACGTTGCCGTGCCCGAAGATCCCGAACACTCCGGGGATCGTCCGCTCGCGGACATCGCCGTCCACGGTCCACTGCCTCGCCAGGAACTCGACGAGCGCCTGGCCCACGGTCATCCGCTGGGTGCCGCCCATGGGATCAGCCTTCCTTGTTCTCGTACGGGAGGCGGGTGTCGAGCTCCTGCCCCTCCCAGGTCTCGCGCACCCAGGCATGGCCGGGGTCGTCGCTGATGAGCCACACGCGCTCCGCGTCGGGCCCCGCCATGACGTTGAGGTAGTAGAGGTCGTACCCGGGCGGGGCCACGGCGGGGCCGTGATAGCCGTAGGGCACGAGGGCGACGTCGCCGGTCCGCACCCGCGCGTCGATGTCGATGCTCCCGGCGGGCGAGGAGTACGTGCTGAACAGCCCGAACGACGCCTCGGAGGTGCCGCTCTCGCCGCCGACGCGCGAGGGAGCCGTCTCGAAGTAGTAGATCTCCTCGAGGCGCGACTCGCGTCCCGGCTCCTGCTCGTCGTGCTTGTGCGGCGGATACGACGACCAGTTCTCGGCCGGCGTGATGACCTCGCACACGATGAACCGTGCCGCGTCGAGCGCCTGCGGGGTGCCGAAGTTGTGCACCTGACGGCTGGACGCGCCGGCTCCCCGGAGCTCGACGGGGATGTCGGACGCCGGGATCCTCCGCGTCGGGAAGACCTCGTCCGTGGGCGAGCTCGCCACCGCCACGCGCCCCGAGCCCGTCAGCACGCCCGTGGCCGCGGCCGAGAGGTAGAGGACGTCCGTCGGCCCGTCGAACACCGAGGGCCGCCCCGCGAGCTCGACCTCGTCGTCCGCCCCGCCCTCGCTCACCCGCACCGCGAACGAGCCGGCGAGCGGGACGACGAGCTTCTCCGTCCCGCTCTCGAGCGCGAGCTCCTGGCCGGCCTCGATCCGCGCGACGCGCAGGCCCGTGTGCTCCCAGCCGTCGATCGTCCCGTCGACGACGGTCTCCCATCCGTCGCGGGCGAGTGCGCCCCGGGGATGGAACCATCGCTGATCCGTCATGTCCGTTCTCCTTCGAACCTCCCGGCGGCCGCCGCTCTCTCACGGCGGCCGGCGGGGCGCTCAGTCGTTCTGCGGGAAGCCGAGGTCGATGCCGCCGTGCGTCGCCGGGTCGAGCCACCGGCTCGTGACGGCCTTCTCCCGCGTGAAGAAGTCGAAGCCGTGCACGCCGTAGGCCTTCGCGTCGCCGAACAGCGACGCCTTCCATCCGCCGAACGAGTGGTACGCGACCGGCACCGGGATCGGCACGTTGATGCCGATCATCCCGACCTGGATCTCGTGCTGGAACCGCCGGGCGGCGCCGCCGTCGTTCGTGAAGATCGCCGTGCCGTTGCCGAAGGCGCCGGAGTTGATGAGGTCGACGCCCTCCTGGAACGTCTTCACCCGCACGATCTCGAGGACGGGACCGAAGATCTCCTCCCGGTACGCCCGCGACGTCGTCGGCACGTTGTCGATGAGCGTGGGGCCGAAGAAGAACCCGTCCTCCCGCCCCTCGACCGAGAAGGCGCGGCCGTCGACGACGATCGTCGCCCCGTCCGCCTCGGCGATGTCCACGTAGCCCGACACCTTCTCCCTGTGCTGCGCCGTGATGAGCGGCCCCATGTCGGGCTCCACGCCGTCGGCGCCGGCGCCGTCGCCGATGCGCAGCCTCCCGATGCGCTCGGTGATCTTCGCGATCAGCTCGTCGGCGACGGGCTCGACCGCCAGGACGACGGAGATCGCCATGCAGCGCTCGCCCGCCGCGCCGTATCCGGCGTTGACCGCCTGGTCTGCGACGAGGTCGAGATCGGCGTCCGGCAGCACGAGCATGTGGTTCTTCGCCCCGCCCAGCGCCTGCACGCGCTTGCCGTTCTTCGACGCCGTCTCGTAGATGTACTGCGCGATCGGCGTCGAGCCGACGAACGACACCGACTGCACGACGGGGTCGGTCAGCAGACCGTCGACCGCGAGCTTGTCGCCCTGGAGCACCGTGAACACGCCGTCGGGGAGCCCGGCCTCCCGCCACAGCCGCGCGAGCCAGAGCGCCGCCGACGGGTCCTTCTCGCTCGGCTTCAGCACGACGCTGTTGCCCGCGGCGATCGCGACGGGGAAGAACCACAGCGGCACCATCGCGGGGAAGTTGAACGGGCTGACGATGCCCACCACGCCCAGGGGCTGCTTGATGGAGTAGACGTCGATGCCCGTGGAGACGTTCTCGCTGTACGCTCCCTTGACGAGGTGCGGGAAGCCCGTCGCCAGCTCGACGACCTCCTGTCCGCGAAGGATCTCGCCGACCGCGTCGGAGAGGACCTTGCCGTGCTCGGCCGTGATGATCTCGGCGAGCTCGCGCTTGCGGGCGTTCAGCAGCTCGCGGAACGTGAACAGCACCGCCTGGCGCTTCGCGATCGAGTAGCGGCTCCACACCTCGAAGCCGCGCTGGGCGGAGGCGATCGCCTCGTCGATCTCGGCCTGGTCGGCGAGCGCGACGTGGGCCGTCACCTCGCCCGTGGCGGGGTTGTGGACGGGTGCCGTCCGGCCGCTCGTCGAGGCGCGGTGCGCTCCGTCGATCCAGTGCCCGATGACCGTGGTCTCCGTGATGGTGCTCATGAAATTCGCCCTTCGGTGATGGTGGGGATGCGCCGGACGGCGGCAGGGAGCTCGCGATGCACGAGCCGCGCGGCCGTGTCGACGGCCGCGGCGACGTCGCCGTCGGGCGGGTAGAGGAGTGTGCGGCCGACGGTGAGACCGCGGACGCCCGGAAGCGCGAGCGCGTCCTCCCAGGCGGCGAACGTCTCGTCCGGGTCCGCACCCGAGTCGCCGCCCAGCAGGAGCGTCGGCAGGGTGGTGGCGGCCAGAACGCGCTCCATGTCGGCCACGACGGGGAGCTTCATCCACGTGTAGGCGCTGTCGGCCCCGAGCCCGGAGGCGATGGCGGTCGACAGGATGACGGCGTCCGTCGAGAGGTCGTTGACGATGCGGCCGTCGCGCCACTCGCTCATGAACGGCTCGAGCATGATGGGAAGCCGTGCCGCCGCGGCCTGGTCGACGGCCCTGGCCGTCGCCTCGAGCGTCGAGACGGTCGCCGGGTCCGCGAGGTTCACCCGCACGAGCGTCTTGGCGAAGTCGAGGCCCTTCGCCGCCAGCGTCGGCACGTCGTAGCCCGTGTAGCGGTCGTCCATCTCGAACGCCGCCCCGCGCAGCCCGCCGCGGTTCATCGAGCCGACGACGACCTTGCCGTCGAGCAGGCCGAGCGCCGCGAGGTCGTCGACGATGTCGGGGGTCCCCAGCACCCCGTCGACGCCGGGATGGCCCAAGGCGACGGCGAGGCGTTCGAGGAGCAGATAGCGGTCGGCCATCGCTGTGGGATCGGAGCCGACGGCGAGCGCGCCGCGGGCCGGGTGGTCGGCGGCGATGATGAAGAGGCGGCCGTCGCCCTGCAGCACGTCGCGGCGACGCCTCGTGGCGAGCGCCGTGCCGATCGCGTCGGGTCGATGCGCCCGGATGTCACGGAGCCGTTCGAAGTCCGCAGACGTCAGTTCGGTCATGTCATGCCCCCTGAAGGATGTTCTCGACCTCGTCGGCCGTGGGCATCGCCGTCGAGCACTCGCGGCGTGAGGCGACGACGGCGCCCGCCACGTTCGCGAAGCGGAGGGTGCGCTCGAGGCCCCAGCCCTCGAGGAGGCCGTGGCACAGCGCGCCGCCGAACGCATCGCCGGCGCCGAGCCCGTTGACGACGTCGACGGCGTGCACCGGCACCTCGACGACCTCGTCCCGTGTCTTCGCGAGCACGCCGCGCGGACCCTGCTTGACGATGGCGAGCTCGACGCCGCGTTCGAGGAGCGCGTCGGCGGCGCGCTGCGGCTCGCCCTCCCCCACCGCCACGAGGCACTCCTCGCGGTTGCCGACGGCGACGGTGACGTGATCCAGCACGCGGGAGATCTGCTCGGTGGCCTCGGACGGCTCCGCCCAGAACATCGGCCGGTAGTCGAGATCGAGGATCGTGTGCCGCGCGCGACCGCGCGCGGCGAGGGCGACGTGGTGTGCCTCGCGGCTCGGCTCCTCGCTCAGGCCCGTCGTCGTGAGCCAGAGGATCCGTGCCGCCCGCACGGCGTCGAGGTCGAGCTGCGCGACGTCGACGTTCATGTCGGGAGCCTTCGGCTCGCGGTAGAAGTAGAGCGGGAAGTCGTCCGGCGGGAAGATCTCGCAGAACGTCACGGGAGTGTTGAGCACCGGATCCGTCGCGACGTGCCGGTCGTCGACGCCGAGGCGGGCGAGCTCGCCGAGGAGGTAGCGTCCGAACGGGTCGTCGCCCACGCGGGAGACGAGCGCCGGGTCGTGGCCGTAGCGGGCCACGGCGACCGTCACGTTGGCAGCCGTTCCGCCGAGGTACTTGCCGAACGTCTCGACCTTCTCGAGGCCGACACCGTCCTGGAGGGGATAGATGTCGACGCCGAGGCGGCCGATGGCGAGAACGTCGGGTGAGTGGCTCATCGTCGTACTCCGTTGTCCTGATGGGGCGGCACCGCCCGGGCGCCTTGGTATGTCCTGACAATATCACAAGCTCGATGTCCTGCAAGAGCGCGCCATCCGCCGACAATGCCTCGCACGGGTAATGTTGTCGCGACATTAGGTCGAGCCCCTCGGCCCCTCGAAGGAGTGCAGCGATGGCAGCCGATCAGGCGGTGTGGCCCGACGACCTGTTCGCCGACCTGGACCGGACAGGACCGGTGCCCCTCTACTTCCAGGTCTCGAGCCGGCTCGAAGCCGCCATCCGCTCGGGCGACATTCCGCCCGGCGCCCGACTGGAGAACGAGATCGCGATAGGCCACCGCCTCGGCCTCTCGCGCCCGACCGTGCGCCGCGCCATCCAGGAGGTCGTCGACAAGGGCCTGCTCGTCCGACGGCGCGGGATCGGCACCCAGGTCGTGCAGGGCCAGGTGACACGCCAGGTGGAGCTGACGAGCCTCTACGAAGACCTCCAGAACGCACAGCACGACCCTGCGACGCGCGTGCTCACACACGAGACGCGCACCGTCCCCGCCGACGTCGCCGACCAGCTGGGCGTCTCGACGGGGAGCGACGTGCTGTACCTGAGGCGCCAGCGCAGCAGCGACGGAGTGCCCGTCGCACTGCTGGAGAACTGGCTCCCCGCGGATTTCTCGGACATCCCCCGCGAACAGCTCGAGCAGCAGGGCCTGTACCAGATCCTGCGATCGCGGGGAGTGGCCATCCGCGTCGCGAAGCAGCGCATCGGAGCACGGCGCGAGCACGGCGACGAGGCCGAGCTTCTCGACATCGAGCGGGGCGGACCCCTGCTCACGATGGAACGCGTCGCCTACGACGCCTCCGGCCACGCCGTCGAGTTCGGCCGGCACTGCTACCGCCCCGACATGTACAGCTTCGAGACGACGCTCGTCGCGAAGTAGGGTCTCCCCAGGTCAGCGAGAGTCCATCTGCGCCGCGTTGACGAAGGCGTGCACGCATCCTATGTTTGACAGGACATTAGATCTTTCGGCGTGCGCCGCCGCACGCCCGCTTCGAAGGAGAAGTCATGGCTGATCGCGTGGGCGTCGGGCTCGTCTCGGTCGGGTGGATGGGGCGCCTGCACTCGCGCGCCTACCTCGCGGCTCGGCACCATTTCCCCGAGCTGCCGCTCCGGCCCGAGCTGGTCGTCGCGGCCGATCCGGACGCGGGTGGGCGTGCCTACGCCACCGACGTGCTCGGATACGGGGAGGCCGTCGCCGACCACCGCGATCTCATCGGACGAGACGACGTCGACGTCGTCTCGATCTGCTCGCCGAACTTCCTGCACCGCGAGATCGCGCTCGCCGCCATCGCGGCGGGGAAGCCGTTCTGGATCGAGAAGCCGATGGGACGCGGCGCGACGGAGTCCGGCGAGATCGCCCGGGCCGCGGCCGAGCGCGGCATCGTCAACGCCGTGGGCTTCAACTACCGTCATGCGCCCGCCGTGGCGAAGGCGCGCGAGCTCGTGCACGCCGGAGCGCTCGGACGGATCACGAACGTGCGGGTCTCACTCCTCGCGGACTATTCGTCCGACCCGGCCGGCGCACTCACCTGGCGGTTCCGACGAGACAGGGCGGTCTCCGGGGTGCTCGGCGATCTGCTCTCGCACGGCGTCGACCTCGTGCAGCACGTCGTGGGGCGCATCGCGCGAGTCTCCGCGCTCACCGAGACCTTCATCCGCGAGAGGCCCCTGCCCGCCGCCGGAGCCGCGAGCCACTTCTCGAGGGGGAACGAGGGAGGTCCCGCCGGCACCGTCGAGAACGAGGACTACGCAGCCGTCCTCGCCCGCCTCGACGACGGCGTCGCCGCCGTGCTGGAGTCGAGCCGCGTGGCGATCGGCCCGCGTGCCGAGTACGGGCTCGAGGTGTACGGCACGAAGGGGTCTCTCCGATGGGACTTCCAGCGGATGAACGAGCTTCGGCTCGCCGACGACGCCTCCGGATATCGGACGATCATGGCCGGCCCCGGCTTCGGCCACTTCGAACGCTTCCAGCCGGGCGCGGGGACGAGCATGGGCTTCGACGACCTCAAGACGATCGAGGCGGCGCAGTTCCTCGCGTCCGTCGCCGAGGGCCGCCAGCTCGCGCCGTCCGCCGCCGACGCGTGGAGCGCCGCATCCGTCGTCGACGCCGCGCTCGAGAGCGCCGCTTCCGGACGATGGATCGACATCCGGGCCCTCGAGCCCGACGCCTGAGCCCGGCACCCGCCATCCATCGCCGGCGAGAATCCGGTCCGTCGGCGAGAAGTCATCCGGCGCACGCGTTCTCGCCGGCCGGATGGGTTCTCGCGGGAGAGACGCTGCGCGA
Source organism: Microbacterium sp. AB (assembly GCF_032878875.1). NCBI lineage: Bacteria > Bacillati > Actinomycetota > Actinomycetes > Micrococcales > Microbacteriaceae > Microbacterium > Microbacterium betulae. The sequence continues at coordinate 3,010,242 of NZ_CP118157.1, forward strand.
TGTCGGAGGCGGCATCCGTCTGCGCCCTCCCCCGGACCGCGACGGACGCCGCCTCACCGCACCGTCCGGCGCCGCACCGCCCCCTCGGAGTCGCCCTCGACGCGCAGCGACAATCCGACTGCCCCGCGAGAACGCCGGCGTCGTGCGGACTCTCGCCGGCCGGATGGATACTCGCGGGAGAGAGGCCCGTTCCCGCTCGGAGCCCGGTTCCCGCCGAGAGCACGGTTCCGGATGGAGGGCGGCAGACGCTCGGGCGTCATACCGGGGTGGGGACCGCGTCGTCGGCGATCGAGGGGGCGCCGATGACCACGGGATCGCGCACCGGCAGGATGGTCGGATGCGTGTTCGACATCTTCTCGAGCACGCGCACGACCTGACGCGAGTAGCCGTACTCGTTGTCGTACCAGACGTAGAGCACGACGCTCTGCTCGCCCGCGATCGTCGCGAGGCCGTCGACGATGCCCGCGCGGTTGTTGCCGACGAAGTCGGTGGAGACGACCTCGGGCGACTCGATGTAGTCGATCTGCTGGCGCAGCGGCGACGTGAGCGAGGTCTGGCGCAGGTACGCGTTGATCTCGTCCTTCGTCGTCGGGCGCTCCAACTGCAGGTTCAGGATCGCCAGCGAGACGTCGGGCGTCGGCACGCGGATGGCGCTGCCGGAGAGCTTCCCCGTCAGCTGCGGAAGGGCCTTCGCGACGGCCCTGGCGGCGCCCGTCTCGGCGATCACCATGTTGAGCGCGGCGGAGCGCCCGCGGCGGTCGCCCCTGTGGAAGTTGTCGATGAGGTTCTGGTCGTTCGTGTACGAGTGGACCGTCTCGACGTGGCCGTGCCGGATGCCGAACGCGGCGTCGACGGCGGCGAGCACGGGCGTGATGGCGTTGGTCGTGCACGACGCCGCCGAGAGGATCGCGTCGTCGGCCGTGATGTCGTCGCTGTTGATGCCCGCGACGATGTTCCTGATCGCGCCCTTGCCCGGCGCCGTCAGCAGCACGCGCGAGACGCCCCTCGCGAGGAGGTGCTGCCCGAGCCCCTCCTCGTCGCGCCACCGCCCGGTGTTGTCCACGACGATCGCGTCGCGGATGCCGTGCCGCGTGTAGTCGACGGACGCCGGATCGTCCGAGTAGATCACCTGGATGAGCGTGCCGTTCGCGAGGATGGTGTCGTTCTCCTCGTCGACCTCGATCGTGCCGGCGAACGGGCCGTGCACGGAGTCGCGGCGCAGCAGGCTCGCGCGCTTCTCGAGGTCGGCGGAGGAGCCCCGCCGGACGACGATCGCGCGCAGACGCAGCCCCGCCCCGTCCCCCTGGTGCGCGATGAGGACGCGCGCGAGCAGGCGGCCGATCCGGCCGAACCCGTAGAGCACGACGTCGGTCGGCGCCGACTCCCGGGCGTCGAGCACGGCGACGAGCTCCTCGCGGAGGAAGCCGACCAGCTCGTCCTGCCCGTACCGGCCGCCCCGGGCGTCGAAGCGCGCGACGAGACGCGCGACGTCGATCGAGGCCGGACCGGGCCGCAGCGCCTCGAGGGCCTCGAGCACCGCGAACGTCTTCTCGGGAGGCAGCTCCCGATCGCCGACCTCGCGCGTGGAGCGGTGGGTCCGGAGGATCTCGACGGGCGAGATGTTGAGGAGACGGCGACCGTGGATGGAGGTCACGACGCCGCGCTCGCGATAGAGGCGTCCGATGAGCGGGATCATCCGCTCGGCCAGCTCCTCACGGGCGATCCACTCGGCACGCCGGACTTCGAACTGCTCGCTCACGCTCGTCGCGTCTCCCTCTGGTCGGCGGGCGCCTGCGTCCGCGCGCGGTGTGTGACGCCTCCAGCTAAACGCGGCATCGACGATCCTTTCGGGAGTTCTGCGAAGTAAAATCACCGCTTCTTGCCGAATATGCAAGCAGAGCGTGCGCGCGGCCCGGTCCGGGACGGCACGACGCGGACCGGCGGCCACCGCGCGTCTCACGCGCCCGCCGCCCGTCACATGGGCACATCTGCCCGGAAGGATGCGGAGAGCCGACTGACTAGGCTATGGAGGACGGTTCGCCGAGCACGTCGGCCTTCCCCTTCCAGAGGAGATCCACCAGATGCAGGACGACTCGACGCAGACCGGGCTCTCGGCGGTCATCCGCCCGGACGGGTCCGCGGAGCTCATCGTCGACGAGACGCCGCAGCAGATCCCGACGACCCTCGTGGAAGACGCTCGCCGCGAGATCGTCCGCCGTGCCGCCGAGATCGCGGAGCTGCTCGACGGTCCGGTGCACGTGACCGTCCACGAGCCCGACGGCGACTGGCCGCTTCTCGTCCACCCCGACGGCCGCGTCGACTCCGACGAGGGCTCGCGCAGCAGCGCCGCCCCCGGGACGGTCGAGGCGCCGGCCGCACCGGAGACGCCGGCCGACGCACCCGTCGAGGAGGGCCCGGAGCCGGCCGAGCCGAGCGCGGAGCGCCCTGCCTCCGCGGACGCCACGGCGACGACGGCGCCCGAGCCGTCCGCACCCGGGACGACCGCCGTGCCCGCGTCGGCGCCCGCCGCCGAGGGCATCGTTCCCGCAGGATCCGCAACCGCCCCCGGCCCCGTCCGCGCCGGCAACGCTCCCGACGCCGCGGCGCCCGCCGTCCCCGGTCCGGTCCGGTCCGGCAACGCTCCCGTCGCAGCGGCCCCGGCGACGGCGGGCCCCGTTCCCGCAGCGGCCTCCGACGGAGCAGGTCCCCGGCCCGGTGCCGACGCGCCCCCTCGCCGACGCACGTCCGCGCCGTCCGACGTCGCCCCCGACTCCGCCGCTGTGCCCGACTCCGCCGCTGCCCCCGAGGAGCAGGGGCGCCGGTCGTTCCTCACGTCCGAGCAGAGCGCCGAGGAGCTCGCCACCCGCGGCTGGCGCGGCGCGCTCGTCCGCGCGGGGGCACGCATCCCGCCGGGTGCGGCCGAGCGCGCGGAGCGCGACGACCAGGCCGCCGTCGCACAGCACTGGTTCGGGCCCCGCACCATCGCCGTCGTCAACGGCAAGGGCGGAGCGGGCAAGACGCCCACGACCATCCTCACCGCCGCCGTCTTCGCCCGCTTCGGCGGCGCAGGAGTGCTCGCGTGGGACAACAACCAGACGCGAGGCACCCTCGGCTGGCGGACGGAGCAGGGGCCGCACGACGCCACGCTGCACGAGCTGCTGCCCGAGACCGGACACCTCCTGTCGTCCTCCGCGCAGGCGGCCGACCTCGCGCGCTTCGTGCACCACCAGACGCGCGACCGGTTCGACGTGCTGCGCTCGAAGCCCATGGTGCTCGCCGAGCAGCAGCGCATCCACTCCGACGACGTCGACCGCATCCACGCCGTCGCCGCGAAGTACTACCGGCTGATCGTCATGGACTCGGGCAACGACGAGTCGGACCCGATGTGGCTGCGGATGATCGATCACACCGACCAGATCGTCGTCGCGACGACGTCGCGCGCGGAGCACGCCGAGGCCGGCGCCCTGCTGCTCGAGGCGCTCGCGACGCGCGACGCGCGCTCCGCGGCCCTCGCGCAGAACGCCGTGGCGGTCGTGAGCCAGGCGGATCCGAACGCCCCCTCGAACGAGCACCGCAAGGTCGTCGACGGCTACCGCGCCCTCGCCCGCGACGTCGTGAGCATCCCGTACGACCCCGCCATGATCGGCGGCCTCCTCCACTACGGCGCGCTGCGTCCCGCCACGCAGCGCGCATGGCTCTCGGCCGCCGCCGCCGCCGCCCGCGGCCTGGGCGGCGCATCGGCATAGGCGTGGGCGCCGGCGGAGACGACGCACCCCTCGCACGGGCCCCGCGCGCCGGGGCGGGGTGCACCTTCCGGCCACCCGCCGTTCACGTGCGGGGAGTGCGTCGTTTCCGTGGAGCGCGCAGACTGCGGAGATGCCCGCGCGCCCCCGCTACGAGGAGATCGCGCAGCATCTCCTCGCGCGGCTCCGCGACGGCACGTTCGTCACCGGCGAGCCCCTCCCCACCGAGACCGCGCTGGCCGCGGAGCTCGACGTCGCCCGGGGGACGCTGCGCCGCGCGCTCGAGCGCATCGAGAGCACGCACGGACTCGTCGTCAAGCGCGGGAACGGGTGGATCGCCCGCGAGCGCCCCCTCGTACGGAGCCTGGACGTCCTCGGCTCGTTCGGCGAGTGGGCGCGAGCGATCGGCGTCGAGCCGGCGGGCGAGATCGTCCGCCGGGGGATGGGCCGGGCCACCCCCGACGAGGCGCACGCGCTGAGGCTCCGTCCCCGCGACGGCGTGCTCCGCATCACCCGCGTGCGCAGCCTGCGCGACCGACCGGTCATGGTCGCGCGGACGACGTTCCCCGAACGCTTCGCCGCGCTCGTCGAGCCGCTCCCCGCCGATGTCCCCTCGATCATGGCGGCGCTCTCACGCGACCACGGCGTCCGCCTCCGGCATGCCGAGCAGCTCATCGGCGCGCTCACCGCGAACGCCGAGGACGCGCGCCTCCTGCGAAGGACACGCGGCGAGCCGCTCCTCCGGATCGTCCGGACGGCACGGGCCGCCGACGGCACGGTGTTCGAGTACAGCGACGACCGCTACCTGCCGGACAGCGTGAGCTTCGCGCTCGTCACGAGCGCACCCGGATCCGTCCCGGCGGCCTGGGACCGCACCGCGACGTGACCGTTGCGGCGTCTCGTCACCGGGAGTCACGGGAGCGTCACCCGCGCGACCCGTCGGGGCCGGCCGGCGCTCATCCGCTCGTCGTCGGGGATGTCTTGACTCGAGGCCGGTCGGCAGCCGCCGCCGCTCTCAGGAAAGGCCCTCCTCCCGATGCCCCCACGACACCTCCGACGCGCCACCCGCGTGACCCTGGGAACGGTCGTCTCCGCCGCGATCGTCGCGAGCGGCGCGCTCGTCGTGACGAACGCAGCCGCAGACGCCGCCGCGAGCCCCCGCGAGGTCGCCGGCCAGCCGCTCGTCATCGCACACCGCGGCAACTCCTCCCTAGCCCCCGAGAACACGCTGCCCGCCCTCGACAGCGCGGCCCGGAGCGGCGCCGACCTTCTCGAGATCGACGTCGACTACACCCGTGACGGCGAGATCGTCGTCCTCCACGACGACTCCGTGGACCGGACGACGGACGGCACCGGCAACGTCCGCGAGCTCACGTCGAGCGACGTCCGCGCACTCGATGCGGGCGGATGGTTCTCCCCTCTCTACGCGGGGACGCCGATTCCGACGCTCGACGATGTCCTCGACTTCGTCACCGCGAGCGATGCCACCCTGCTCCTCGAGTTCAAGTCGTCGTGGAGCGAGAGGCGCATCGGCGAGGCGCTGGCCCTGATCGAGAGCCACGGGGCCGAGGACCGGGTGATCGCGCAGAGCTTCGACACCACGACGCTCGCAAGTCTCCGCGACGCCGCGCCGGGTCTGGCCCGGATGGTGCTCGTCGACGAGATCGACGATCCGGTCGCCTCCGCCGAGGAGTTCGACGCCATCGGGGTGAATCCGCGCGGCGAGGACGTGCTCGGACGTCGCGAGATCGTCGACGAGATCCACGACGCGGGGCTGCTGACCTATGTGTGGACCGTCGACGACGCCCAGGACTGGGCCGGCCTCGCCGATGCGGGGGTGGATGGGATCGTCACGAATCGACCGGACCGCCTCGCCGGATGGCTCGCGTCCGACGGCACGCGCTGAGCCCCCTCCGGACGGGAACGCCCCGGACGCCCGACGGGCGTCCGGGGCGTTCCGCCGTGCGGCTACGACGGCGACCAGGCGGCATACCCCTCGGGGTCGTCGGTGATGACGCCATCCGCCCCGGACCGCGCGGCGAGCGCCCAGGCGTCCGGCGCGTTGAGCGTCCACACCATCGCCCGCAGCCCCGCCGCGTGGATGCGGTCGACGAGCGTCGGGTCGGAGGCGAGGAAGGACCCCATCGGGTTGAGCATCTCCGCCTCCAGGTCCGCCGCCGTCCGGATCGCCTCGTCCACGGCGGCGAACCGCAGCGGCCCTCGCCGGTACGTCTCCGCCTCCTCCTCGGTCACCTCGGGAGCGCTCGACGGATCCCACGCCGAGAGGTCGAGCACGAGAAGCCCCCGGCGCAGCGACGGCAGAGCGTCACGGCATGCGGCGACCGACGACGGCCAGAAGCTCTGCGCGATCACGCGCGGCGCGAGGTGAGCGAACGCGCCGCCCGGGGCGAGCGGGGCGAGCAGGATCTCGACCGCGTCGATCCCCCACTCGCCCTTGATCTCCAGGAGGATCTCGAGGTGCGGTTCGCGATCGGCGAAGCGGAGGAACTCCTCCCATGTCGGGACGCGCTCCCCGGCGAAGCCGGGGCCGAACCACGATCCCGCGTCCAGGGCGCGCAGCTCCGCGACCGTGAGCCGGGCGATCGCGCCCGTGCCGTCGGTCGTCGCATCGACGGTGTCGTCGTGCATCAGCACGACGACGCCGTCTCGCGTGAGATGCACGTCGATCTCGACGCCCGAGGCGCCGCTGCGGGCCGCCCGCTCGAACGCCGCCATCGTGTTCTGCGGAGCGCGCGCAGAGCTTCCGCGATGCGCGAACGAGAGGGGACGATCCGGAGCCGGTGTGCCGGCTGCGGCGTGGGTCACAGGTAGGGCTCGACGTTCTCGGCGTACGCGGTCTCCAGCTGGGGCGTGATCTTCTCGAAGGCCGTCTGCGCATCCGTCCCGCTCAACACGATCTCCTCGATCGCGCCGCTGAGGATCGCGTCCGCACCCGGCACGAACACGCGCACGTCGTCCTGCACCCGCGCACGCTCGGCGAGCTGGTCGACCGCCGTGCGCATCTGCGGGACCTCGTCGTAGACCTGCTTCATCGTGTCGGATTCGACCGCGGACGTCCGCACCGGCATGTAGCCCGTGTTCTGGGAGAAGTACGCGGTGTTGTCGGTGTTCGTGAGGAACTCCAGGAACATCGCCGCAGCGAGCTGCTGCTCCGGCGAGCGCGAGGAGGGGATGGCCAGGCCGGTGCCGCCCGTCGGGGTTCCCGCCTCCACCTCTCCGTCGGGCAGGAAGGCCGTGCCGACCTCGAACGCCGCCGCGTCGAGGGTTCCCGTGAGGCTGCCGGTCGAGCCGATGGTCGACGCGACGATGCCCGCGGAGAAGTCCGCCTGCGAGTCCTGCGAGACGGTGGCCATCCCGTCCTCCGCGAAGATCCCGCCCAGCCAGTCGCCCGCCTCGATCGCCTCCGGGGTGTCGAGCGTCGGCGTGAAGCCGTCGGAGTACGCCCCGCCGTGGCCCCAGATCATGTTCTCGAACCACCACGCGCCCCACGACGGACCCACCGACAGACCGAGCGTCGACCCGTCCTCGGGCAGGACGGCGGCGAGGTCGGCGTTCCACTCCTCGAGCTCCTGCCAGGTCTCGGGTCCGCGATCGGGCAGACCGGCCGCGCTCCAGAGGTCCTTGTTGTAATAGAACAGCGGCGTCGAACGGGCATACGGGACCGCCCAGTGCCGGTCGTCGAACTCGTAGTCCGAGTAGAGGCTCTGCTGGAAGTCAGCGGCGTCGGCGTCGATCGCGTCGAGGACGTCGTCGAGCGGCATGATCTGGTCGTTGAGCTGGTAGCGGAACCACCAGACGTCCGATGCGATGACGACGTCCGGCAGGGCGTCCGGCGACTGGCTCGTCGACTGGAACTTCTGCGCGACCTCGTCGTAGTCGGCTCCCGCGGTCACCAGATCGACGGCGATGCCCGTCTCCTCGGTGAACTGCGCGATGAGCTCCTCCTCGACCTGCTGCGACATCCCGGGATGGTTGCTCCAGAAGGTGATCTCGGTCGCGGGTTCGATCGTCGACCAGTCGATCACCTCGTCCGCTTCGGCGGCGGGCGCTCCGGCGGTGCTCGGTCCCGCGCAGGCCGCCAGGCCGAGCGCGGCGACGACGGCTCCGGCGGCGAACGCGGTGCGACGTCCGATCGTGCCGCGGGGGGACAGACGCTGATACACGGTTACTCCTTCGATTGGTGAGGATGGCCCCGCAGGGCCGACGGCGGGCGACCTGGCCCGCCGAGATCGGATGCCCCGTCGCCGTCAGCCGGTGACGGCGCCGGCCACGAGGCCCTGCGCCAGTCGCCGCTGGAGGAACAGGAACACGATGAGAACGGGCAGCATGACCACGACGGTCGCCGACAGGAGGACTCCCCAGTTGCTCAGACCGTCGATGTTCTTCAGCAGCGTGAGCCCGACGGGGAGCGTCATCATGTCCGCGCGCTCGGTGACGAGGAACGGCCAGAGGTAGTCGTTCCACTCGGCCACGACCGACACCAGCGCGACGGCCGCGACGGTGGGCCACGACAGCGGGACGACGAAGCGCCAAAGCTTGCGCCAGTGCCCCGCGCCGTCCAGCTCGGCGGCTTCGAGGACGGAGACGGGGAGGCCTCGGAAGCTCTGCCGGAACAGGAACGTCCCGAAGGCGCTCGCCAGACCCGGCAGGATGATGCCGGCGTACGTGTTCAGCCAGCCGAGCTGCGCCACGAGGGCGTAGTTCGGGATGATCGTGATCTGCGCGGGGATCATCAGCGTGCCGATCACGAGCGCGAAGAAGAACCCCCGGAACGGGATGTCGAGGAAGACGAGCGCATAGGCGCAGCAGATGCCGAGCACGACCTTGAGCCCCGCTCCCAGCGTCGTGATGACGACGCTGTTCAGGAAGAGGCGCCCGAGCGGGATCGTGTCCGCGGCCGCCGCGTAGTTGTCGAGCGTCATCCGCTCCGGGAGCCACTGGATCGGCAGCGCGTACATCTCCTGCGGCGACTTGAGGCTCGCGATGAGGAGCCAGACGAGCGGAAGCGCCATGACGACCGTGAGGAGCAGCATGAGGGCGCCGCCCGACACGCGGGTCGCCGTCCGGGTCCGCCCGGCCATCAGTAGTGCACCTTCTTCTCGACGAAACGCATCTGGACCGCGGTGATGGCGATGAGCACGACGAAGAGCACCGTCGCGATCGCCGACGCGTAGCCGGCTCGTCCGTTGACGAAGCTCTCCAGATACACCTGGTACATCACCGTGGTCGTCGACGAGAGGGGGCCGCCCTGGGTCATCGCCTGGATGACATCGAAGGCCTGCAGCGAGCTCAGCAGCAGCGTGATGAACAGGAAGAAGGTCGTCGGACCGAGGAGCGGCAGGATCACCGACCGGAGCGTGCGGAGCGTTCCGGCCCCGTCGAGCGCGGCGGCGTCCTTGACGTCCTGCGGGATCGCCTGGAGTCCTGCGAGATAGATGAGCGCCACATAGCCGAGATTCCGCCAGAGGTAGACGACGACGATCATCACCATCGGCCAGGGCGGCTCCGTGTACCACTGCGGGCCGTCGACGCCGATGCTCCTCAGCAGCGCGTTCATCGCCCCGTAGCGGGGGTCGAAGATGAACAGCCACAGCACGCCGACGGCGAACCCGGAGAGGACGTAGGGCGCGAAGACGATCGTGCGGGCGACGGCGCTGCCGCGAAGACCCTGGTTGAGGAGGAGAGCCGTGCCCAGCCCGAGCGCCATCGCCCCGCCGACCGTCACGACCCCGAAGACGACCGTCGTCGTCACCACACGCGGCGTGCTGGACGCGGTGAACCACTCGATGTAGTTGCCGAGGCCGATCTGCCTCGCCACGGGAGAGCCGAGATTCCATTGCAGCGTCGAGTAGTAGACGCTCTGCAGCATCGGGGCGTACACGAAGACGAGGAGCAGGGCGATGTTCGGCCCCGCGAGCAGCGCGAACCAGGCGAGGTCTCGTCGACGCCTCCGGGTGCGAGGGGGCCTCGACGGGCGAGGAGCGGGTCGCGGGGCGGGGCGCGCCGGCGCAGGCGGCACGCGCAGGGGCTCGGTGAGGAGAGGAGTCATCGTCAGGGCACGGCTTTCTTGGCCTCGGGGCGAAGGCGTCGGGACGAGAAGAAGGGGGAATCGCCCGCATCCGGGCGACTCTCCCGAGGCTATGAGCTGCGCGGGCGTGCTCCCCGCCGTTTCGCAGACGATTGCCGCAGTGTTCGCCCGGGCTTTCCCTGCGCGTCGCCCGGCCACCGGGAGGCGTCGTCGGGCCGACCAGAGGGGGCCGTATCGGTTCACCGCGACCGAACGGCGCTCACCCCACGGCATCGCCGTCAGGCGTGTTCACCGACGCGACCCCTGTGCGTCGCCTCCGGTTCGCCTCAGCCCTTCAGCGCCCCGGCGCCCGCTGGCGCCGACGTGCGCTTCTCACGCGTCAAGACCCCACATCCGCACCGATGACCGAGCCCGCCCTACGGCGATTGGTGCCGATGTGGGGTTCTCAGCGCCCAGAACGTCACATCGGCGCCAATAATGAGCGGAACGCTCGACGCTACAGCCGCACGACCTCGGTGACGCGGACGACGGCGGCGCCCTCCTCCGCCGACGCGCCGAGGTCGACCTCGGCGCGGATGCGCCAGTCGTGGTCGCCCGCGGGGTCGTCGATCGTCTGCTCGACGCGCCAGAGCGCGGGCTCCTCCTCGATGCGGCAGAGCGCGGGCGATCGAGACGCCCCGCCCGTCCCGATCGCGTCGTGCTCGACGTAGTACCGGTCGAGCACCGCCGGCCAGTCGACGTCGGGGTCGAGTGCCGCGAGCTCGGCGTCCTTCTCGAGCGCCGCGAGCTGCACGCGCCGGAACATCTCGTTGCGCACGAGGACCGTGAACGCGCGCCGGTTGACGACGACGGACGGCGGCGCCGGCGGCACGACGGAGGTCGCGTCGTCGCCGTCGGCGCCCGATGCGAGCGCCTCCCACTCGTCGACGAGGCTCGAGTCGACCTGCCGGACGAGCTCGCCGAGCCACTCGATGATGTCGCGCAGCTCCTCCGTCCGAGCCTCGGCGGGGACGGTCTGCCGGATGGCCCGGTACGCGTCGCTGAGATACCGCAGCACGAGCCCCTCGCTGCGGCCGAGCTGGTACCAGTTCACGAACTCCGCGAACGACATCGCCTGCTCGAACATGTCGCGCACGACCGACTTCGGACGCAGCTCGAAGTCGCGCACCCAGGGCTGGCTCGACGCGAACACCTCGAACGACTGCTGGAGCAGGTCGGCGAGCGGCTTGGCGTACGTGACGTCCTCGAGGGCGTTCATCCGCTCCTCGTACTCGACGCCCTCGCGCTTCATCGCCGCGACGGCCTCGCCGCGCGCCTTGTACTCCTGCTGGGAGAGGACGGCGCGCGGGTCGTCGAGCGTCGCCTCGATGACGCTCACGACGTCGAGCGCGTACGATCCCGTGCCGACGCCGTCCGCTCCCCCGTCCGGGTCGAGGAGCTCGATCGCGGCGAGCGCGAAGGGCGACAGCGGCTGGTTGAGGGCGAAGTTCGGCTGCAGCTCGACGACGAGGCGGATGGCGCCGTGCGCGTCGACCTCGACGATGCCGGCATCGCGCAGCGTGCGGAAGATCGCCAGGGCCCGGCGCGCGAGCGCGTACTGCCGTGCGCGCGGCTCGTGGTTGTCGAACACGAGCGAGCGGACGTTCTCGAAGACGTCGCCGCCGCGTCCGATGACGTTGATGAGCATGGCGCTCGTGATCTGCAGCTGCGGCTGCAGCGGCTCCGGCTCGGCGCCGACGAGCTTCTCGAACGTCTGCTCGCTCCACGAGACGAAGCCCTGCGGCGCCTTCTTCCGCTGCACCCTCTTGCGCTTGACGGGATCGTCGCCGGCCTTCCGCAGCGCCTGGGCGTTCTCGATCTCGTGATCGGGGGCGAGGACGAGCACGTTGCCGTAGGGGTCGAAGCCCGCCCGGCCCGCCCGTCCCGCGATCTGGTGGAACTCGCGGGCCGAGAGCCGCCGCATCCGCGTGCCGTCGTACTTCGACAGGGCGGTGATCATGACGGTGCGGATGGGCACGTTGATGCCGACCCCGAGCGTGTCCGTCCCGCAGATGACGCGGAGGAGGCCGCGCTGGGCGAGCGTCTCGACGAGCCGCCGGTACCGCGGGAGCATCCCGGCGTGATGCACGCCGATGCCGGAGCGGACGAGGCGCGAGAGCGTCTTGCCGAACGCCGTCGTGAAGCGGAACCCGCCGATGGCCTCGGCGATCTCGTCGCGCTGCGCGCGCGTGGTGACCTTGACGCTCGCGAGCGCCTGCGCCCGTTCCATCGCGGCGGCCTGCGAGAAGTGCACGATGTAGACCGGCGTCTCTCGCTCCTCGAGGAGCTTCTCGACCGTCTCGTGCACGGGATGCGTGGAGTACTCGAAGTGCAGCGGCACGGGACGCTCCGCCCCCGAGACGAGCGTCGTCTGGCGCCCCGTCCGCCGGGACAGGTCGGCCTGGATGGCCGACGTGTCGCCGAGCGTCGCCGACATGAGGAGGAACTGGGCGCGTGGCAGGAGCAGCAGCGGCACCTGCCACGCCCATCCGCGGTCGGCGTCGCCGTAGTAGTGGAACTCGTCCATCACGACCTGGTCGACGTCGGCGTCCGCCCCCTGACGGAGTGCGAGGTTGGCGAGGATCTCCGCTGTGCAGCAGACGATGGGCGCATCCGGGTTGACCGAGGAGTCGCCCGTGACCATCCCGACGTTCTCGGCGCCGAAGACGTCGACGAGCGCGAAGAACTTCTCGCTCACGAGAGCCTTGATGGGCGCCGTGTAGTAGGTGCGCCCGCCGCGGGCGAAGGCGGCGGCGTGCGCGGCGACCGCGACGAGCGACTTCCCCGTGCCCGTCGGCGTGGCGAGGACGACGTTGCTGCCCGAGACGAGCTCGATGACCGCCTCGTCCTGCGCGGCGTACAGCACGAGGCCGCGCCCGGTCGTCCACTCGACGAACGCGTCGTAGAGCGCGTCCGCATCGCCGTCGGTCGTTCGGATGCGGTCGAGCAGGGAGGAGGCCATCCCCTCGAGTCTGCCCCATCGAGGCCGCCACGCCGCCGACGTCTCCCGGGCGATCAGTCGTATCCGAGGACGACGACCGCCTCGGTGCTCGGAGGCGGCTCGGCCTCTCGCCCCTCGTCCGCGGCCTCGGCGTCGCTCATACGACCGCCGCTGTCTCCCGGGCGATCGCCGCGACGAAGGCGTCGACGTCCGCCTCGGTCGTGTCGAAGGCGCACATCCAGCGCACCTCGCCCGTCGCCTCGTCCCAGTCGTAGAAGCGGAAGCCCTCGCGGAGCCGGTCCGCCACGCCGCCGGGCAGGATGGCGAACACGCCGTTCGCCTGCGTCTCGCGCGTGAGGCGCACGCCGCGGATCGATCCGTCCGCGAGACCCGCCTCGACGCCCGCCCGCAGCCGCTGCGCCATCGCGTTCGCGTGACGGGCGTTGCGCAGCCAGAGGTCGCCGTCGAACAGCGCGAGCAGCTGCGCCGACACGAACCGCATCTTCGACGCCAGCTGCATGTTGAGCTTGCGGAGATAGGCGAGCCCGGTCGACGCCTCCGGGTTCAGGACGACGATCGCCTCGGCGAGCATCGCGCCGTTCTTCGTGCCGCCGAGGCTCAGCACGTCGACGCCCGCGTCGCGCGTGAACGCCCGCAGCGGCAGGTCGAGGGCCGCTGCGGCGTTCGCGATGCGCGCGCCGTCGACGTGCACGTGCATCCCGAGCTCGTGCGCGTGATCGGCGATCGCGCGGATCTCCTCCGGCGTGTACACCGTGCCGAGCTCGGTCGACTGCGTGATCGACACCGCCAGCGGCTGCGCGCGATGCACGTCGCCCCATCCCCACGCCTCCCTGTCGACGAGCTCGGGCGTGAGCTTGCCGTCCGGCGTCGGGACGGTCAGCAGCTTGATGCCGCCGATGCGCTCCGGGGCCCCCTGCTCGTCGACGTGGATGTGCGCCGTCGACGCGGCGACGACCCCGCCCCAGCGCGGCAGCATCGACTGCAGCGCCGTCACGTTGGCGCCCGTGCCGTTGAAGACGGGGAACGCCTCGACGGGCTCGCCGAGGTGCCCGGCGAGCACCTCCTGGAGGCGGGCGGTGTACGAGTCCTCGCCGTAGGCGACCTGGTGCCCGTCGTTCGCCGCCGCGATCGCGGCGAGCACATCGGGGTGGACGCCCGCGTAGTTGTCTGAGGCGAATCCACGCGGGGCCGTGTCATGCAGAGGGGTCACCGTCTCAGCCTAGGCCGGGGCCGCCCGACACGACGCAGGACGAAAGCCCCACGGTGACCCAGCGACCTGCGTGAGCCCGCGGCCCCACACGACGGTCGCGGGAAGATCTCCTGCGTTGTGCACGGCGCCACGGCCTGCCTCCGCGGAGACCCGTCGGTATCCTCGACGGATGAGCCGCCGGTATCCCGCAACGATCGCCGCGCCGGTGGACCGCGAGCTCGTGGTCAGGAAGTCGCGCTTCATCGCGCGCCTCTCCCCCGTCTCGTCGCCGGAGGAGGCCGACGCCGTCATCGCCGCGGTCCGCAAGAGCTCCTGGGACGCACGGCACCACTGCGTCGCGATGGTCACGGGAGTGCTCGGCGACCAGGCGCGATCGTCCGACGACGGCGAGCCGTCGGGGACGGCCGGCATCCCGATGCTCGAGGTGCTGCGGCGCCGCGAGCTGACCGACGTCGTCGCGGTCGTGACGCGCTATTTCGGCGGAGTCAAGCTCGGCACGGGCGGCCTCGTCCGCGCCTACTCGACGGCCGTGTCGGAGGCGCTCGACCACGCCGCGATCGTGCGTCGGGCGGCGCTCACGCGGATGACCGTCGAGGTGCCGCACACCGACGCCGGCCGCATCGACAACCTGCTGCGCGAGTGGGTGACGACGCACGGCGCGACGCTCGGCGAGACGGGATACAGCGCCGCGGCGACCTTCGACCTCTGGGTGCCGGAGACGCTCGTTTCTCGGCTCCGCGACGACCTCGCCTCCGCCTCGTCGGGCGCGCTCGTCCCCGTCGTGGGCGAGGAGCGCATCGTCGACGTCCGCGCGTGAGGCATGTCCCGATTGGCCCCGGCGCGGGCATCCGCCGTATCGTTGAGGCCGAACAGGGATCCGACCCTGCCCGCCCCCGCAGCCGAGGTGACCCGTGACGACCGGCCCGGACATCGAGTTCCCCGACGTGCCCCGCTCAGAGCTCGAGCACGCGATCGAGGACCTGCTCGACAAGGCCCAGCGCGTGCTGCACACGCAGGGGCGTCTCCGCCGGCTGCTGGCCGCGACGCGGTCGGTGGGCGAGGGTCTCGACCTGCCCGTCGTGCTGAACCGGATCGTCGAGGCCGCCACCGATCTGGTGGGCGCGCGATACGGCGCGCTCGGCGTCATCGGGCCGGACGGCGCTCTCGAGGAGTTCTTCCACGTCGGCATCGACGACGAGACGGCCGCGCGCATCGGGGAGCCCCCGCGCGGTCGAGGGATCCTCGGCGCCGTCGTCGAGGGGGCCGAGCCGGTGCGTCTCGACCGGATCGGCGACGACCCCCGCGCATACGGCTTCCCCGCGCACCATCCGCCCATGGAGGGCTTCCTCGGCGTCCCGATCGCGATCCGCGGCGAGGTGTACGGGAGCCTCTACCTCGCCGACCGGGAAGACGGCCCGTTCTCCGTCGAGGACGAGGAGCTCCTCACGGCGCTCGCCGCGTCGGCGGCCGCCGCGATCGACAACGCGCGCCTCTTCGGGCAGGCCGAGCGGCGCCGGCGGTGGGCCGTCGCGTCCGCCGAGACCGCCGCGGCCGTGCTCGACGCCGACACCGCCGATCCGCTCACCGTCGTGACCGAGACCCTCCTGCACCTCGCCGACGCCGCGGTCGTCGCCCTCCTGACCGCCGCACCCGTCGGCGGGGTGCGGGTGGACTCGGCGTGGGGCGAGGCGGCCGCGACGCTGGAGGGCCGGCTGCTCGCCGCCGGCACGACGGTCGCCGAAGAGGTCATCGCCGCGGGAGACGCCCGGGTGTCGGGATCCGGGCCGGTCGCCTCCCTGGGCCCCGGCACGGGGCTCGGGCCGTTCCTGACCGTCCCGATCTCGCTCCCGGGCGGCGGACGGGCCGCGCTCGCGGTCGCGCGCAGTGCAGGGGGGAGGCAGTTCACGGACGTCGACCTCGACATGGCGATGGAGTTCGCGTCGCACGCGGGCGTCGCCCTGCAGCTGCACGACGCACGGCGGGTGCGCGAACGCCTGACGCTCCTGGAGGACCGCGAGCGCATCGCCCGGGATCTGCACGACAACGTCATCCAGCGCCTGTTCGGGGCGGGGATGACGCTGAACGCGCTGGATCCGGGAAGCGTGCCGCCCGAGGTGTCCGGCAAGATCGACACCGTGACGAGGCTGCTGGACGAGGCGATCGCGGAGATCCGCGCCTCGGTGTTCGCCCTCCGCGAGGTGCCGGCGGAGCGTCCCTCGCTCCGGCAGCGGCTCCTCGACGTGGCGGGCGACGTCGCCGCGGCGTTCCCGACGCCGGCCAGGGTGCTCTTCGAGGGCGACGTCGACGAGGCGATCCCCGTCGCCGTCCTGCCCGACATCGAGGCCGTCGTGCGCGAGGGGCTCTCCAACGCCGCACGCCACGCCGCCGCGTCCGAGGTGGCCGTCACGGTCGTCGCCGACGACGAGGGCATCCGCGTGAGCGTGGCCGACGACGGCACGGGGGTCGCCGCGCCGAAGAGGTCGAGCGGGCTGGCGAACCTCTCCGCCCGCGCGGCCGCATGGAGCGGCACCAGCTCCCTGCTCCCCCGCGAGGGGGGCGGGGCCGTGCTGGACTGGCGCATCCCCGCACCGCCGAGAGACAAGGACGACGCATGATCAGGATCTTCCTCGCCGACGACCACGAGCTCGTCCGCCGGGGCATCGCGGAGATCCTCGAACGCGAGCCCGACATGACCGTGGTCGGCGAGGCGGGGACGGCGCGCGCCGCCGTCGCGCGCATCGACGCGCTGGAGGTCGACGTCGCCGTGCTCGACTACCGCCTTCCGGACGGCACCGGCGTGGGCGTGTGCCGGGAGGTGCGGTCTCGCCGGCCGGCTCTGCCGTGCATCATCCTCACCGCCTTCGACGACGAGGCGGCGCTCGACGCCGCCGTGCTCGCGGGGGCGAGCGGATGGCTGCTGAAGGACATCCGGGGTACGGGGCTCGTCGAGGCCGTGCGCGACGTCGCGGCGGGGCGGCGGCTGATCGGCGACGCCGTGCGGCGCAGGGCGCACGAGCGTCTCGTGCAGCAGCGCGAGGACGACGCCGCCGACCTCACCCTCCGGGAGCGGCAGATCCTGGGCCTCATCACCGAGGGGCTCACCAACCGGCAGATCGGCGAGCGACTCGGGATCGCCGAGAAGACCGTGAAGAACTACGTCACGGGCCTGCTCGACAAGCTCGGCCTCGAGCGCCGCACCCAGGCCGCGGTGTACGGCATGGCGCACCGCCGGCCCGGTGGGGGGACGGCTCCGGGTCAGTAGACCGTCAGGCCGCGGGCGCGGAACTGCGACCGCACCCGCTCGACGGTCGCCTCGTCGGGCGACCGGACGTCCTCGAGGGCGTAGCGCAGGCCACGCTCCGCCCACTTCGACGCGCCGAGCTGGTGGAACGGAAGCACCTCCACGCGCTCCACGGTCCTCCAGCGCGCGACGATGTCGGCGACGGCGCCGACGTTGTCGATGGCGTCGGTCAGCCCCGGGACGAGCACGAACCGCACCCAGATGCGGTTTCCGCGCGCGCTCAGCCGGTCGCCGAACGCCACGGTCGGCTCGAGCTCGCGCCCGGTGACCCGCCGGTAGACGTCCTCGGTCCCCGACTTCACGTCGAGCAGGACGAGGTCCGTGGCGTCGAGCAGCCGGTCGGTGGCGCGTACGCCGAGGAACCCGGAGGTGTCCAGCGCCGTGGAGACGCCCGCGTCGTGGCAGGCGGTGAAGACCCGCTCGACGAAGGCCGACTGCAGCAGCGGCTCCCCGCCGGAGATCGTGAGCCCGCCTCCGGTCCGGGCGAACACGTCGCGGTAGCGCAGGACGCGGTCGACGATCTCGCTCGCGGCGGTCTCCGTGCCGTCGCGCATCACCCACGTGTCGGGGTTCTGGCAGTACTGGCAGCGGAGCGGGCAGCCGCTGAGGAACAGCGTCATCCGTGTTCCGGGGCCGTCGACGGCTGTCACGAGCTCCCAGGAGTGCACCGTCCCCCGCTCGCCCGAACGGCGCGCGGCGAGCGCGTCCCTTCGGGCGGGCGGGGAGAGGAGGGCGGCGCTCATGGCCGTTTCACACCGCCCCGTGGAAGGTCCGGCTGATGACGTCGCGCTGTTGCTCGGGCGTCAGCCGGATGAAGTTCACCGCGTACCCCGACACGCGGATGGTGAGCTGCGGGTACTCCTCGGGGTGCTCCATCGCGTCCAGCAGCGTCTCGCGGTTGAGGACGTTGACGTTGAGGTGGTACCCGTCCGATGCGGTGTAGGCGTCGAGGAGCCCGACGAGGTTGTCCGTCTGCTCGTCGCGGGTGCGGCCGAGCCCCGAGGGGATGACCGTCGAGGTCAGCGAGATGCCGTCCTGCGCGTCCGTGTAGGGGAGCTTGGCGACGCTCAGCCCGGCCGTCAGCATCCCGTGCCGGTCGCGGCCGTTCATCGGGTTGGCGCCGGGGGCGAAGGGCTCGCCCGCACGGCGTCCGTCCGGGGTGTTGCCGGTGTGCGCCCCGTACACGACGTTCGAGGTGATCGTGAGCACCGACTGCGTGTGGGTCGCACCGCGGTAGGCGGGGTGCTTCCTCAGCATCTCCATGAAGCGTTCCACGATCTCGACCGCGATGGCGTCGACGCGGTCGTCGTCGTTGCCGAACGCCGGGTACTCGCCCTCGATCCGGTAGTCCGTCACGAGACCGCTCTCGTCGCGGATCGGGGTCACCCGCGCGTACCGGATGGCGGACAGCGAGTCGGCCGCGACGCTGAGCCCCGCGATGCCGCAGGCGAGGGTGCGCAGCACGTCGCCGTCGTGGAGGGCCATCTCCAGCCGCTCGTACGCGTACTTGTCGTGCATCGCGTGGATGCAGTTGAGCGCCTCGACGTACTGCGCGGCGAGCCACTCGAGGAGGCTCATGTACGCCTCCCACACGGTGTCGTAGTCGAGCACCTCCTCGCCGAGCGGAGCGGAGACGGGCGCGATCTGCTCCCCGGTGAGCTCGTCGCGCCCGCCGTTGATCGCGTAGAGCAGCGCCTTGGCGAGGTTCACGCGGGCTCCGAAGAACTGCATCTGCTTGCCGACGCGCATGGGCGAGACGCAGCAGGCGATCGCGGCGTCGTCGCCCGAGGAGCCGCGGATGAGGCGGTCGGACTCGTACTGGATGGCCGAGGTCTCGATCGAGATGCCGGCGCAGAACCGCTTGAAGCCCTCGGGGAGGTCGGGCGACCAGAGCACGGTGAGGTTGGGCTCGGGCGACGGGCCGAGGTTGATGAGCGTCTGGAGGAGCCGGAACGCCGTCTTCGTGACGAGCGTCCGTCCGTCCTCGCCCGTGCCGCCGAGCGTCTCGGTGACCCAGGTGGGGTCGCCGGAGAAGAGCGAGTCGTACTCGGGGGTGCGGAGGAACCGCACGAGCCTCAGCTTGATGACGAGGTCGTCGACGAGCTCCTGGGCGTCGCGCTCGGTGAGCGTCCCCTCCGCGATGTCGCGCTCGAAGTAGATGTCGAGGAAGGCGGAGTTGCGCCCGATCGACATCGCCGCGCCGTTCTGCTCCTTGACCGCGCCGAGGTAGGCGAAGTACAGCCACTGCACGGCCTCCCGGGCGGTGCGCGCCGGGCCCGAGATGTCGTAGCCGTACGTGGCGGCCATCCGCACGAGCTCCTGCAGCGCGCGGATCTGCTCGGCGTTCTCCTCGCGGGCGCGGATGACGTCCTCCGTCGCGAAGGTCGCGTCGAGCTCCGCCCGCTCGCCGCGCTTCGCGGCGATGAGCGCGTCGACCCCGTAGAGCGCCACGCGACGGTAGTCGCCGATGATGCGGCCGCGGCCGTAGGCGTCGGGGAGACCGGTGATGAGGTGGCTGTGACGCGCTCGCTTCACGGCGGGCGGGTAGACGTCGAAGACGCCGTCGTTGTGCGTCTTGCGGTAGGTCGTGAAGGTGCGCTCGAGGTCCTCGGGGACCTCGTATCCGTAGGTCTTCAGCGCGGTCGCCACGAGGCGCCATCCGCCGAAGGGCATGATCGCGCGCTTCAGCGGCGCATCGGTCTGGAGGCCGACGATGAGCTCTTCGGGCTCGTCGATGTACCCCGGCGCGTGCGACGTGATGGTCGACGGCGTCGTGGCGTCGACGTCGTAGACGCCGCGCTCGCGCTCCTCGGGGAACATGTGCATGAGCTTCCGCCACAGCCCGATCGTGCGGGCGGTCGGGCCGTGCAGGAACGTGTCGTCGCCGGTGTACGGCGTGTAGTTGCGCTGGATGAAGTCGCGTACGTCGATGCCCGCCGTCCAGGTTCCGGTGTCGAAGCCACGCCATGCGGGCTGGCCGGTCCCCTCGTCGGCGAGCGAACGGGTTCCGGGGTCGGTGATGGTCATGTCCGCGACGCTACGCCGGCGACGCGCACGCGGGCAGGGACCTTGGG